>JANOJN010000044.1:0-12625 GCA_031418775.1 Acidimicrobiia bacterium | reverse complement strand
GTTGCCTGGGCCGGGAGCGACGGTACGGCGTGCCATGGTGCCTGCCTATGATGGGCACCCTCGGGGACGTAGCTCAGTTGGCAGAGCGCTTCGTTCGCAATGAAGAGGTCGTGGGTTCGACTCCCATCGTCTCCACCCCGTCGGTGCTTCGTTTGGCGCCTGAAGAGGCCGACGTGCGCCCGGTCATCGCGCCTAGCCTTCGGCCATGCGGGTACCCGGTGATGTTCCGCATGCGCGAACGAGCTTCGTCGGGCGCGAGACGGAGCTCCGTCGGATCTGTGACTCTCCCGGCGAGGTGCGCCTCCTGACGGTCACAGGGCTGGGAGGTACCGGGAAGACCCGCCTCGCCTACGAGGCCGCTGCTCGTCTGGCGTCCAACTTCGACGACGTGCGCTCAGTCGAGCTCGCTCCGGTAGCAGGACCGGAGGGAGTCAGGGGCGCCTTCGCCCTTGCCATCGGAGAGCGGGCCCGGACGCCTGCCGAAGCGATCGGTGGCCGCCGTCTGCTGTTGGTCGTCGACAACTGCGAGCACGTTGTCAGCGCGGTGGCGGACGTGCTCGATGAGCTCCTCGAGAACTGTCCCAACCTGTTTGTCCTCGCCACCAGCCGGGAGCCGATCCGCGTCCCCGGAGAGCATGTGTTGGTCCTCGGGACGCTGAGCCTCGTCGACGCTGTAGCGCTCTTCCGCGACCGCGCCGCCGCCGCCGGAACCGAACGGGATCTGGACCCTGGGCCCGAGGACGCGGAGGCGGCGACGCGGATCTGCCGGCGAGTCGATTGCATTCCCTTGGCGGTCGAGTTGGCTGCTGCCCAGACCAGCTTCTTGCCCCCGACCGAACTCGCTGAGCTGATCGAGCAGCGCATCGACGTGCTTGCCGGCACCGAACGCGGGGTGCCCCTGCGACACCGCACGCTGCGTGGCCTGCTCGATTGGAGCTTTCAGCTGCTCGACGAACGAGAGATTCAGGCCTTCCTCACCCTGGCGGTGTTCCCGACCGGCGCGTCGCTTGCCGCTGCCGAGTCGGTTTGCGGTCCTGTGTCGGTGCTTTGCTCTCTCGCCGACAAGGGCCTGGTCATGGCTGTCAGCCCCGGGCCCGCGCCACGCCTACGCATTCTCCACACCGTGCGCGAGTATGCGCTTGCGAAGCTGGTGGAGTCCGCAGGTGCCGCGGCGGCCTACGAATCGCATGCGTCGTGGTATGTGGATTGGGCTGAGTCGGCCCTGCGGCGCCATATCGACGACGATCCTGTTGACTGGCTGCCCGAAGTGCGGCGTGAGCAGTCCGAGGCAGTAGCTGCCATCCGCCACCTGCTCACGTCAGATCGGTCGGCCGACGCGCTTGTGGTGGGCGCCGCGACGTGGCGGATCTGGGAAGTGCAGGGCCGGTTCTCGGAAGGCCGGCGCCTCCTCGACGAGATCCTCGCCGCCGCCCCCGTATCCGCCGACGAGCATCGTGCGACGGTCCTGCAGGCTTCGGGCGGGCTGGCGTTTGCGGCCGGGGACCATCGAGCTGCGGAGCGCCTTCAACGCTCAGCCGTCGAGACCCATCAGGCCGCGGGCCGAACGGGTGCGGCTGCGCTCGCGATGAACAGCCTCGGGATCACGTTGCTTTTCCGCGGGGACGCGGAGGAGGCTCATCGGGTCTGCGGGATGGCGCTGTCCGATCTCCAACGGGAAGGAGATGAGCGGGGAACGGCCTTCGCTCGATCGAGCCTCGGCATCATCGCTGCCCGGTCGGGTGGCTACGACGTGGCGCTTGCGCACCTGTTGGAGAGCCTTGCGATCCTCCGCCGCCTCGGCCGTCGTCGTGACGCGGCGGCCGTCTTGGTGAATCTCGGCAGCCTCGCCGACGACCGGGGCGATCTCGTGCGTGCTCACCGCTTCTACGACGGTGCGCTGCAGTTGCACCTGGAAACCGGTGACATGCGCGGGGAGGCGCTCTGCCTGAACAACCTCAGCCTTGTCGCATGCCGGCGCGGGGACCTCGAGCGGGCCACGGCTTATGCAGAGGAGGCGCGGACCCGATTCGACGCGATCGAAGATCGGCAGGGAGTCGCAGCGATTCTCCACAACCTCGCCAACTTCGCAGCTGAGCGTGGTGATGCCGAGGTCGCCGCGGCGCTCTATCTCGACAGCCTTTCCGCCTACAAGGTCCTGGGCGATGGCGGGGGCGAAGCCATGGTCCATGAGCACCTGGCTTCGCTGTTGCGAGCGGAGGGACGAGATGACAACGCGTGGGAGCACCTTCTGGTGGCGGCGGTGCTCTATCGCGGTTTGTCGCTCGGCGAGCCTCTCAAACGCACGCTCGCCGTCCTTGCCCGAATTGCCGAGGCACACGGTCAGGTGGATCTCGCTTCACGGCTACGCGACGGGCACCTCGACGACGGGCTCGCTGCACCACGCCCGTCTCCGCCCGCGGTCTCCCGGTCTTCGGTGACCGACGTACCCGCCTCGGTGTTGTCAACACGCGAGGCCGAGGTTGCCGATCTGGTCGGTCAGGGACTGGCGAACCATGCGATCGCAGAACGGCTCTTCGTATCGGAGCGCACCGTCAACAGCCACATCGCACACATCCGCACCAAGCTCGACATCCGGAGCCGCACGCAACTGGCGTTGTGGGCGGCCGCCCGTCGCGACCGCCCACCCGCCTCGACTACGGGGTGAGATCGAGGGCCTCGGTGACACGGGTATAGGGCAACTTCGCGTCATCGTTGAGTCGGGCGACCATCTGCGCGTCCGGTGCCTCGAACAGGCACATGCAGTGCGATTCGCCGGGGACGAAGGTTGAACGGATGTACCTGACGTGCCTCCCGTCGCTGTCGTACTGCCGTGCTGTCTCGATGGCGGCTTGTTGAGCTGCGGCGAGTTGTTCCATCGAGATCCCGGGAAGGTCTCGGTCGACCATGTAGACGGGCATTGTGTTTCCCCTTCGCTGCGTTCCTATCTGGATCGCAGATGTGAACCTACGGAATCGGGTGTCGCCGCGCATCCGCGTCAACGCGGATAGTGCGGTATCCGCGTTCGGTAGGGAGCACCGGCGAGACCTTCCAATCGAGTTTGGTGAGAAGAAGAATCCTCCCCGCCGTGACCAGACCGTGAGGATGTTCGGCTACGGAAGTCTGCGCGGATGGTGTCGAAGGCCCCTGCTCCACGAAGCGACGAGTCGCTACCGTCGTCCACACAGGAGGTTCTCCATGGCACGAATTCGTTCACTCGGAATCGTCGTGTTGCTCGCCGCCCCATTTTGGGCTGCTGACGACATCGACCGCCGATGCGGCGGTCACGCGCAACTGCACCGCTACCGCGTCGTTCGTCACCGGCACCAAGGCACGCGGGCCATTCGCGGTCGGCATGCGGACACCAACGCAGTGTGTTCCGCAGTGGTTAATGTGGAGATCGAGGGCGGGCCGTTCGACTCGCCGCTCACCGTCGTGAGCCTCGCTGGCACCGTGGTCACCGCAGCTGGGTTCGCCGGTGCTGATCGCCCACTCTTCAGGAGGGTTCGGTCATGAAGGTCGGTACTATCGTCGTCACCGCGGTACTCGGTCTGCTGCTGTTCGTGTTCATCGCACTCGACCTGATGTTCTTCGGCGTCGTTTCGCTCAACAGCGCACGTCTCACCGTCTTGCCGCTCATCGGCCTGGCGCTCGGTGGGGTCCTCGGGGCCGTGGCGTCGAATCGACGCTCCGCGTGAAGCACCCCGTGAGTATTGATGCCATCGATACTCACGGGTACTGTCGGAGCATGGTCATTGAGCAGCTCACGTTCGACGTCGATCCCGCAATTCGCGAGCAGTGGATGGCGGTGGAAGAGAAGACCTGGAGTCGATACCTCGAGCAGCGCCCCGGGTTCATCAAGAAGGAGCTGTGGATCGAGCGCGGCAACCCCGGCCAAGTGCACGCGATCATTCACTGGGAGAGCGAAGAGCTCTGGTACACGATTCCCCCGGAGGACATCACCCGCGTCGACGTGGAGATGGGGGAGTGGTTCCGTGACGGCAGGATGAAGGTGTGGGAAGTTCTCCGCGAGAGCTGAGCTGAGGCACGACAAAGCGGGCAGAGCCGCCGGCAACGGGCTATCGGGCGGCGATTGCTTCCCGATAGAGCCGGATCGCTTCGAGCGCCGACTCGACCATTTGGGGGATCGGGTCCCCGTCGACGAGAGCGAGACCGATGCTCTCGGGATGATGACGTTCGACCAGATCGACCAGGCCCGCGGCCACCGCCGTCGGATCGCCGCACAACGACGTCGGGTCATCCGGCGCGTCGGCCCGAAACCGGATCGACGGATACATCGCCACATGGATCGGTCGTACCGATCGTGCCCAATCGACCGCGGTTCCCAGCGAGTCGAGGACCCACGACGAGAAGAACACGCCGTCGGCTTCCCGTGACGCCAACTTGTTGATCTGCTCGCCCCGTGAGCCGACGAAGATCGGCACCGAGCGACCCGGCGCGGCGTGGGCCGGGGGCTCGTAGAGGTCCGACGGTTGTCGCTGGATGACGGATCGCGCGGTGCGGATCGCGTCCCGGACCAGCGCCACGGGCTTCTCGGCCTTGAGCCCGAAAGGATCGAGCGAGAGCGCGCCGCCGACTCCGAACCCGAGCATCGCCCGCCCGCCGCTGAGCTCATCGAGCGTGGCGATGCTCGACGCCATTGCTCCAGGGTGGCGAATCACCGGCGAGGTGATGCCGACGCCCATCTTCACGTGGGTGGTTTGCGGCGCGGCCGCGCCGAACACCACCATGGGCTCACGGGACACCGCTTCATCAGCGATCCAGCATTCGTCCACCCCGGTGCGATCAGCCCTGATCACGGCGTCGAGGAGATGCTGGGCCGGAGCGTCGGGGAACATCCAGATGCCGACGCGTGGAAGGGTGTGGTGCTCGCTCAACGGGACTCCTCGTCCGTTCCTGGGGTCGTCCCCCGGTCGCCGGTATTGATGACTGTTCTATCCGCGGTTCGGACCGTATGGATGCGAACCGCCGAGGGCCGCCCACTTCCCGGCTGTACCGCTGGGCGGGACGGCGTTCCGTCCAGTGGACCGCTCTGCCTCCCGGCCGTACACTGAGTCGACGTCGGCCCTCCCCGGGCTGACCTAGGAGTCCCGGTGATCTACCTCCACTACCGAATGAAGCTGGCGCCCCGCGCCCGCCAGGACATGAAGGCGTTCTGGAAGTGGCTGGAGCACCGAGAGTCGTTCTTCTACCAGGACCTCCCGATGGTCAAAGAGGTGCGGTGGTTCTACAGCGTGGTCGGTGACGTCTACGTGATCGAGAACTACGCCGCCTTCGACGACGAGGCGGGCTTCGGCGAGTACCGAAAGGCGCTCGCCAACCTGAAGACCGACAGCAACTGGGAGGCCGAGCGCGTGTCGCAGGACGACTGGTGGGAGTTCCTCGGCACGCGTCTGCTGACGGATCCTCCGGTGAACGTCGGCTTCCGACGAGAGGGTTGAGGGGCGCCGCCCGTGTCGTTTGACGACGCGGACCCGCCGCAGCCGGTGCTGAGCACGGGAGGTTCGCAGACGATCGCCACGGTCGAGCGGGCCATCGACGTCCTCATGTTGTTCACCCGTCGCCGGGCGCCGACGCTGGGCGTGACCGAGATCGCCAATGAGCTCAAGCTGTCGAAGGCTGCGGTCCACCGGATCGTCTCGTCGCTGCGGGGCAAGGGACTGCTCGAAGTGCACGAGGACACCCGTCGTTACAGCCTCGGGCCGGCGGCGCTCGCCATCGGACTCTCGTACCTGGAGAAGCTCGACGTCCGCGACCTCGCCCAACACGAACTCAACGCGTTGAGCGACGCCACCAACGAGACGTCCACGCTGTCCATCCGCTCGGGAACCACGCGTGCGTACGTTTCGCAGGTGCTTCCCGACCGGGAAGTGAAGATGACCGTGCCGCTCGGTCGCTCGTTTCCCTTGCACACAGGGTCGTCGTCGAAGGCATTCCTTGCGTTCCTGCCTGAGGCGGAGATCGACGAGTACCTCAACGGCGCTCTCGACGCGTTCACCGACACGACGATCACCGATCCCGATCGTCTGCGCGCTGATCTTCGCCGGATTCGCAAGGTCGGCTACGCGCTCTCCTTCGGGGAGCGGCAGGCTGGTGCCGGTTCGGTGGCGGCACCGGTCTTCGATCACAACGGACGGACAGCAGCCGTTGTCAGCGTCTGTGGTCCGATCGAGCGTTTCCAAAGCGAAGTGGAGGATGCTGCACGGCTGCTCGTCGATGCCACGCGTCGTCTCTCCGCCCGTCTCGGCTATTCGAACTGAACCATCAGAAAAGGCGAAGGACAAGCTATGTCTACCTATGATCTTCTCGTCCGCAACGTCCGCATCGTGCGGCCCAACGCCACCGATTCCCCAATCGTCGACATCGCCGTTTCGAACGGTCGGTTTGCGGAGATCGGCGAGGGGCTCGATGTCTCGCAGGCGTCCACCGTCGTGGACGGGACCGGCAAGCTGGCGTTTCCCGGGCTCGTCGATCCGCACTACCACGTGGGCATCTACAACCCACTGGAGGAAGATGCCGAGTCCGAGTCGAAGGCCGCGGTGCAAGGCGGCGTGACGACGACGCTCACCTACTTTCGCACCGGCGAGTACTACCTGAACAAGACGGGTTCGTATCCGGAGTTCTACCGCGAGGTGCTCGACCGCAGCGCGGCGCACTACTGGTCCGACTATGCGTATCACCTGGCGCCGATCAACCAACACCACATCGACGAGATGCCGACGCTGCTCGACGACATGGGTGTTGCCAGTTTCAAGATCTTCATGTTCTACGGCGGACACGGTTTGCACGGCCGCAGTGCCACCCAGTCGAATTTCTTGATGCTGGGTGAGGACGAGCACTACGACGTCGCCCACTTTGAGTTCATCATGCGACAGCTCACCAAGATGATCGAGGAACGCCCTGAGCGGGCGAGCCAGATCAGCCTGGGGCTGCACTGCGAGTTCGCCGACATCTTGAACGCCTACACCGCAATGGTGGAGCGCGAAGGGAAGCTCACCGGCCTCAAGGCCTACTCGGCGGCGCGTCCTCCGCACTCGGAAGGCCTGGCGGTGTTCATCGCGTCGTACCTCGCCCACGAGACGAACTGCCCGAACATCAACCTCCTTCACCTGTCGTCGCGCAAGGCCGTCGAGGCCGCGCTGATGATGCGAGACCTGTTCCCGCACGTCGACTTCCGGCGCGAGGTGACGATCGGCCACCTCGTGCTCGATACCGACTCGCCGAACGGGGTGATGGCGAAAGTCAACCCGCCGATCCGCGACCGCGCCGACGTCGAGTTCCTCTGGGAGAAGCTGCTCGAGGGCGAGCTGAGCTGGGTCGCGTCGGATCACGCGTGCTGTCGGACCGAGGCGAAGTACAAGTCCGACCATCCCGACGACATCTGGATGGCGAAGTCCGGCTTCGGCGGCAGTGAGTACCTCCTCGCCGCACTCCATACCGAAGGAGTGCGACGCGGGCTGTCGCTCAACAAGATGGCCGAGCTGACGTCGTGGAACGCCGCGCAGCGCTTCGGCCTCGACACCAAAGGCGACATCGCCGTCGGGTACGACGCCGATCTCGCGCTCTTCGATCCGTCGGTCACGTGGACTATTCGAGCCGAGGAGTCGAACTCGAGCCAGGGCTACACACCGTTCGAGGGCATTGAGGTGAACGGCAAGATCGCCGCGACCTACCTGCGCGGGAACCTCGTATTCGACGGCTCCCAGGTCGTCGGACCGCCGATCGGCGCGTATCAGCACCGGCCGACGAAACGGACCTGATCTGACCGGCCCGACCCTCGCCGTCGGAGGCCTGCACGAGCTCGTCATCGGGGTCCGCTCGATCGACGACGCGACCGCGTTCTGGGGTCGCTTCGGCTTCTTTCGCGGCGACTCGGTGGAGCTCACAGCAGCGGAGTCGACGGCGGTGTACGGAGTTCCATCGGCTGTGCGGGTGCGCCGGATGGGCCACGGCACGTCCGACCACGGGCTCCTCCGCCTTCTCCAATGGGAGCAACCGTCCGGCCCGGGCCTCGGCACCCATGCGCTGCGAGCACTTGGCTCGCGGTGGGGTGCGATGCTCACCCGTTCGGTCCTCACCGTGCAGAGCCATGCCGAGTCGGCCGAGGGGCAGGGAGCCGAGATCTCGTGGGTCTCGTCGTCACGGCAGGATCCCGCCGGCCCGGTGGAGCGGCCGTTCCTCGACGACCTCGTGCCCGTCCGCGAGTGGCGTTCCGGGCGGCTCAAGTACATCCACTTCGACACCGCCCCCGTGGTCGATCTCCGGGAGTCTTCGCATCTCGGTGCCCTCGGGCATACCGCGTACACATGGCGTGTCAGCGATCTAACTTCGGCCCACCGCAACGTCGTCGCCAACGGCGCGACCAAGGTCACCGATCCGGTGGACGACGGCCTGGGGCGTCGCTCGTTCTCCTTCGTCGATCCCTCCGGGTATGACTGGCTCTACCTCTCGGACTGACGCTTCCGCCGAGGGCGCCGGCTACTGGCCCGGGCGCCGGCTACTGGCCCTGGGCGCGGTACTTCGCCTCGACGGCTTCTTTCAGCGGCCGCCACCACGCCTCGTTCTCGCGGTACCAACCGATGGTCTGGGCGAGGCCATCTTCGAAGTTGGTGTACTCCGGTTTCCAATCGAGCTCAGCGGCGATCTTCGACGCATCGATGGCGTAACGCTTGTCATGGCCGGCGCGATCGTTGACGTGGTCGAACGCATCAGCCGACTGGCCCATCATCGTGAGGATCAGCCGCATCACCGCGAGGTTGTCGCGCTCACCGTCCGCTCCGATGAGATAGGTCTCGCCACGCCGACCCTTGGCAATGATGTCGAGCACAGCGGCGTTGTGGTCGTCGACGTGAATCCAGTCGCGGACGTTCTCGCCAGTGCCGTAGAGCTTCGGCGTGATTCCCGACAAGATGTTGGTGATTTGCCGGGGAATGAACTTCTCGATGTGCTGACGAGGGCCGTAGTTGTTCGAGCAGTTGGAGATCGTGGCGTCGATGCCGAACGACCTGACCCACGCCCGGACGAGGAGATCCGAGCCGGCTTTCGTCGCCGAATAGGGGCTCGAAGGGTTATACGGCGTGGACTCCCGGAACTTCTCCGGATCGTCGAGCTCGAGGTCGCCGTAGACCTCGTCGGTCGACACGTGATGGAACCGCTTGCCGTGGGCGCGAACCGCTTCGAGCAGACGGAACGTGCCGATCAGATTGGTCTCGACGAACGGCCAGGGGTCGAGCAGCGAGTTGTCGTTGTGGCTCTCGGCCGCGAAGTGCACCACCACATCGTGATCAGCCACGAGGCGGTCGACGAGGGAGTCGTCGGCGATGTCACCGACGACCACGTCGATCGAATCGAGCACTCCGGTGAGGTTGGCCTCACTGCCGGCGTAGGTCAGCTTGTCGAGCACCGTGATGCGATCGGCCACTCCCGTGCGTCGAAGGAGATGCACGAAGTTGGAACCGATGAACCCGGCTCCACCGGTGACAAGCAGGTTTTGCGACATGGCTTCAGCCTAGGAGCGCGGTGAACTCGCGAAGTTGCCCGGAGGCGCTCCCCGGGTGAGCCGCATGTCACCGCTTGCGGTTGGTCTGCGTGGTCGCCGCGATTGCCGCGCCGACGATGCCGGCGTCGTTCCCCAGCTCGGCGACGACCACCGGGGTGCGGGTCTTGAGCTTCGGGACCCATTTCTCGGCGTCGCTGACGACGCCCCCACCGAGCACGATCACCTCGGGCCAGATCATCGCTTCGACTCGTGCGAGATAGGCGTTCACCCGCTCAGTCCACCTCTTGTAGCTGAGGTTCTCCCGATCACGGACACTCGCCGCGGCATAGCGCTCGGCATCGTTTCCCTCCATGCGAAGGTGACCGAACTCGATGCCGGGAATGGCCACTCCTCGATACGCCAGTCCTGAGCCGATGCCGGTTCCGAACGTGAGCATGAGCACCAGGCCCTCGGCGCCGCGCGCCGCGCCGTAGCGCACCTCGGCGAGGACCGCGGCCTGGGCATCGTTGATGACGGTGAACGGCCGTTTGCAGGCTTCCTCGAAGAACGCATCGGCGTCGCGCTCGAGCCACCCCTGGTCCATGTTCGCCGCGGTGTGCGTGATGCCATCCCACACGACGCCTGGATAGGTGCACCCCACGGGGCCGTTGGCCGAGGTCATCGTGGAGAAGTGGCGCACGATGTCGTTGACCACGACGCCGCATGCTTCGGGCGTCGCCGGCTGGGGAGTATCGATGCGAAGGCGATCGTTGGCGAGCCGCCCTTCGTGGAGGTCGACGGGTGCGCCCTTGATCCCACTTCCGCCGATGTCGATACCGAGGACGAGGTGGTTCGCCGCGGCGCGGATGTTCGACACGCGGGTCGAGGTGGTTCGAGTCGAGCCCGTCTTGGGTGCCGCACTAGCGGGTGCGGCCTTGGCGGGCGAGGCCTTGGCGGGCGCGGGCTTGTCGATCGCCGCGGGCGACTTCTTCTCCGCCTTCCCGGGTGCAGCCCGCTTGGGCTTCTTCGGCGCGGCCTTCGTGGGCTTCTTCGGCGCAGCCTTCGCGCGGGCGGTCGGTGCGGATGAGGCTTTTCGGGCTGCCATGTGCGCAATCCTAAGTGTCACGGTGGCGGTCGGCGCAGGCGACGACCTACCGTCGGAACATGCTTCTTGATCCGTCATCGACCGAAGCCAACATCCGAACGTTCGTCAAGATCCGGGCATCGCTCCAACCGGTGGACGTCGTGACGTGGTTCCGCGGCCCGGTGTACGCCTATCTCCCGGGCGTCGGCAGCAAGCATCTCTTCACCCTCGACGGATTCAACATCGGGCGCGCCGTCGAGACCGAGGGCGGGTACGACTTCTTTTCGCGCGAAGCCGTCTTCTATCGTGACCCGGCGACGGACGAGATCCTCACCACGTGGACGAACCCGATCACGTCCGAAGTAAACGACGTGCTCCACATCTGGAACGACCCCGTGAACGGTGGCTTCATGCTCAACGGACAGCGCGGGCCGTGGACCCTGCGGCCCGAGATCTGGGAAGACGACGTGCACTTTTCAACGGACGTCTTTCTGCTGTATCCCAACCCGCTCCAACCCGATGCCTGGCCCCGGGAGTCGGGCGGAGCCATGTACCAGGGAGCGGAGCTGTTCCGATTCATCGCGTCGCGCACGGCACTCGAGGACGATTCGCCGAGCGCGCCGTGCCACATCTCCTGGGTGCGCCTCGGCCCGTGGTTGCCGTGGATGCTCATGGGCACGTCCCAAACAGGTCACCTCGTGTACCACACGGGTGGCAAGAAGCTCATGGGTGGATACGCCGAGCTGCCTGCCGACATCCGGGCCAAGGTGGAGTCCGAGCGCCCCGAATACATGTTTGCGCCAACATCGGTGAGCGGACAGAACGAGACGAGCTGGACCTTCTACGCGAAGGAACGGCGTCCGGCACCGTCGAAGTAACTACGCCTGCAGGAAGCTGGTCAGCGCGGCGACGAAGAGGTCGGCGTCAGCAGAACCACACAGCTCTCGGGCGGAGTGCATCGAGAGCATGGCGCAGCCCACGTCGATCGTCTCGATGCCGAGGCGCGTAGCCGTGATGGGCCCGATGGTCGAACCGCACGGCTGAGAGTTCTTCGAGACGAAGACCTGCACGGGCACATCGGCGCGTTCGCATGCCGTTCGGAAGCGAGCAGCTCCGACGGCCGAGGTGGCATATCGCTGGTTGACATTGACCTTGAGGACGGGCCCGCCGTTCGGGACGGGACGATGGCCGGGCTCGTGCCGTTCGGCGTAGTTGGGATGTACCGCGTGGGCCATGTCGGACGAGAGGCACGTCGAACGGGCGAGAGCTCGCGAGCGCTCATCGGTCGTGAGTCCGGATACTGCCGCGATCCGGTCGATGATCGTCTCGAGGAGCGGACCGGCGGCGCCCGTGGTCGAGGAGGAACCGACCTCCTCGTGGTCGAAGAGCGCAACCATCGGGATGGGACCCCGAGAGGCGATCCGGTCGGCCACGAGCGCGTCGATCGCCGCCCAGCAGGAGAACTGGTTGTCGATGCGTGCGCTCACGACGAACTCGTCATCGAGGCCGAGGAGTCCGGGAGGGGTGATGTCGTGGAACATCAGGTCATGAGCGAGCACGTCGACGTGCGCGATTCCTGCCTGCGCGGCCACCCATGCGATGAAGGCATCACCGGCGAACTCGCCGAGCCCAACCATCGGGAGGACGTGGAGTTGCTTGTCGAGAACCAGTCCCTTCTCGTTCACCTCGCGATCGAGGTGGATCGCCAATTGCGAGACCCGGCCGATGGCCTTGTCGATCCGGACCAGTGCGGCGTCCCCGCCGCGCAGAATCAATCTGCCGGACACACCGAGGTCGCGGTCGAGCCAGGAATTGAGCAGCGCGCCGCCATAGATTTCCACTGGAACCTGGCGGTAACCAACGCTTGCGATGGAGGTGTTCGGCTTCACCCGCAGGTTGGGAGAATCAGTATGTGCACCTATGATACGGAATCCCGACTGCGGCAGGTCGGCCTGCTCGGAGACCCAGGCAACCAACGCGCCGTCGCGTTCGACGAAGCATCGGCCGGACACATCGCTCCATGCCTCCGTCTCCGTCAACGCACG
>JANOJN010000043.1:0-1544 GCA_031418775.1 Acidimicrobiia bacterium | reverse complement strand
AACGCGTCGCCTGACAGAGCTCCGCCGAACAATGAAGTGGTCGGTTCGCTGCTGAGGGTCGGGCGCGCTGACGAGTCGCTGACACCCATCGAAGCCTCTTCGGTATGGGTGGAGCATCCACCCACGAGAGCGACCGCAATGCCCAGCACCACACACCGCGAACGCCGATGGGCCGACATTCCCTCACGTTAGCGAGGGCCGATTCGGTCGTCGTACGTTTCGGTCGCCGATTCCCTGACTAGCAGGATCGGTCCCCCTCGCCGCAAGGCTGGTGCGTGACGCCCCGACTATCATATGTGTACATATGGTACTCCGACGAAATGCAACCTTCCGAGATTTCTTCAAGAACAGCACGCGTTTCGCCCGGGATTGTCACACCCCCTTCGTCATACTTGACCCATGGACATCGGGCCCACAGAACAGATCATGGGCGATCTGCACCGAGTGAACTTTGCTCTTGCGGACAAGCTCGCGGTCGTCACGTTTCTGTCGCGCCTTCAGCAATGGCGAGGCATGTTCGATGCGCTCGAGGTGGATGCAGCCCGTCGATTGCAGGAACTCTCCGTAACTGCTCCGGCGGACATCGCGGCAGCAACGCAACGACACAACCGCGCGGTCGACACGGTGTTCGAGCGGGCGGCAACGCTCGCCCTCGTCC
Source organism: Acidimicrobiia bacterium (assembly GCA_031418775.1). Lineage (GTDB taxonomy): Bacteria > Actinomycetota > Acidimicrobiia > Acidimicrobiales > JANYDT01 > JANLQX01. The sequence continues at coordinate 886 of JANOJN010000043.1, read as the reverse complement.
CGTGTCTCGAGCCAGCGCTGCGCTGCGGCGCACTTCAGGGCGCCCACGTCGACACGGTCGCCAAGGTGATGCGCACGGTTGCCGACGAACATGCGGAAGCATTCCGCGAGGCGCTGCCGGCGCTCATCACCAAGGCGACCCATGATCACCTCACGCCAGATGAGTTGGCACGAGCGTTGAACCGAGCCGCTCGCGCGATCGAGAACGACGACGGAGTCAGTCGACACGATCAGCAACGACGCGAGACCGCCCTTCGAATCTGGACGGACAAGCGCAGCGGGATGTTCCGTGTCTCGGGTGCGTTCGATCCGCTGAGCGGAGCGCTTCTGAACGGGCGATTGAACGCGGCGTCGGCAGCGTTGTTCGCCGGGCGAACACCGTCCACCTGTCCGACTGACGCTGGAGCGAAGCAAGACCATCTTCGGGCGCTTGCACTCCTCTCGCTCACCGCAGGTGTCTTGGCCAAACCGACCGGCGAGCGCCGGTTGCGCGATGTCACGAGCGAATCGAGCGGCACAAACGAAGATTCCGCAGCAGACGTGGCCGGCGACGCGCCCGACACGATGGGATACGACGAGGACGACGAATGGTCACGTTTCTTGCACACCAGTCCGTCGCGTTTCGGACGGCCGGAGATCGTGGTCGTTCTCGATGCACGTGAGGAGACCGTTGCGAAGAACGACGGGAAGCCTGTCGTCGATTGGGGCATTCCCGTTGAACTCCCACAGCGCGCGCTTGAAGAACTGTTCCCGAGGTCCGACGCTCATCCGGTGATCGTTCTGAACGGGGTGGTTCTCCACGCGCCCGGCGAGATGGACCTGGGTCGCTCAAGCCGTCTCGCGTCGCGGGCACAACGCCGAGCGCTCCGCTCGCTCTACGCGACCTG
>JANOJN010000042.1:0-1757 GCA_031418775.1 Acidimicrobiia bacterium | reverse complement strand
GTCGTCGTTGTCCGGCCGGTCGATGTCGTCGGAGTTGTGCTGCTCGACGTCGTCGGGGCCACCGAAGTCGTTGTCGGAGTCGCCGCATTCGTGGTCGTCGTCTGCGCGCGTGCCGGTGCACCCAGCAGCACTACGCCGCTGCAGGCCAGCGTGAACGCGACGGCCGCGGATCGGATCAGCGGCGCCACGGCACCGCTCCATCGGTCAGGCGGTGATTGGCGTCGCCGGCATGTACCGGAAGTGACCGGTGATCGGGAACTCGAAGAGGATGTCCTCGAGCTGCGCCCCATCGCCGATGTTGTGCACGATCATGTGACGGTCCGACCCCGGCGCGGTCGCCGTGACGACGAGGCCGGTGTGGGCGAGCCCGCCGACATCCCACATCACGATGTCGCCGGGGAGGTAGTCCGCGGCATCGAGCGACTTCGGCGCGGCGGCTCCTGCACGTGCAAAGAACACCAGCATGTTCTTGACGCGCCGGTGATCGATGTTCCGATCGGGAACCGATCGGCCTGAAGACGGGTAGGCCGAGAACGCCCTGCGCATGTCCTGATAGATGGAAACCTGCAGGTCGACGCCGATCGCACGGTAGGCGCGGATGACGACATCGGTGCAGACCCCGCGGACCATCGGCACATCGCCACCCGGGTAGGCGAGCGTCACGTACGCGGGGTCGTAGACCGTCGTGCGACCGATCTGCGACATCGCCGCGTCGATGACCGTTTGCGCCCGGGCTGCGCTGTCGGGCGCTTGCGCGGTGGGGCTGACGAGACGCAGCACCGAAGCGTTGCGCTTGAGCGCAGCGCTGTTCTTGACCGCAGTCGAACCCTTGACGCTCGGAGCGAGCTTGGTGGCGCTGACCGTGGCACCTGCAGGCGAGCTCAGCACGCCGCTCGACGCGACGAGTCCCGTGAGCACCGAAGTCACCACGATGGAGCGCAGCCGTCGGTTGACGCCGGTCCGCGGCTCCACCTCTCGCGAGGCGAGGTCCAACATCGGAATCCTGTGCTGTCGATCCATTGTGCCGTGCCGGTCGGTTTGCGCGAGCCCATATGGGCTCAGCACTACCAAGCCTCACACGGAAACGTGAGGAGCGAAGATCACAGCGTTCAGTCATCAGGGCAACGCTCTTCGCCGCACGCTTCTCTGAGCCGACGGACGGGGCGCACGGTCATGACGAGCGCGAGAACGCCTCGTCCGACCCACTGCGGATGAAGTCGTTCGAGGCGGGCCACGACGAGTTCCTACCCGGGACGGTCCGGTCCGAAACCGTGTGACTGAAGAATCTCAGGCTGCGGCGTTCGGTACCCGATGTGGTACGTGGGGAGGACCCTCGCGGGCACGCTACCAGTGTCCTGATTAGGGGAAATATATGTGGAGCGGGTGACCGGGATCGAACCGGCATGGCCTGCTTGGAAGGCAGGAACTCTACCATTGAGCTACACCCGCAGACCGGGGCCGAAGCCCCGGAAGCGAACCACCACACTAGTGCTGCGGTGTCGGGGTGACTGGACTCGAACCAGCGGCCTCCTGCTCCCAAAGCAGGTGCGCTACCAACTGCGCTACACCCCGTTGCTGCCTGCGGAACGTCACGTAGCGCCCGATTCGAGCACTGCGCTACACCCCGTTGCACTCCGTCGTAGTCACTCACGGCCCGGATCGGGCACGGCGAGACACCTTCGGTCGTGCGCCATCCAGGCTAGGCGCTGGGCGCTCCGGCGGGTGCGCTTCGTGTCGCCGGCAAATCCCAGATGACG
>JANOJN010000041.1:0-1639 GCA_031418775.1 Acidimicrobiia bacterium | reverse complement strand
GTCGGCGGCGAGGCTGGGCAGTAAGTGCCCATAGCGATCGAGCGTGACGGCGATCGACGAATGTCCCATTCGCGCTTGGATTGCTTTCGGGTGCGCTCCCCCGGCGATCGCCAAGGCCACGCTGGTGTGGCGGAGGTCGTGGAAGCGCAGCGTGACACCGCACGCCACCTGTGCCTTCTTGAAGTGGTGCACGTAGAAGCTCGACTCGGCCAGCGGGTTGCCTGCGGTGTTCGGGAACACCAGTCCATCGCGACCGACGCCGGCGTAGCGCTCCAGGTGTGAGGCGAGGATCTCGGCAGTCATTCTCGAAATCGTGATCGAGCGAACCGACGCCGACGTCTTCGGCTCAGTGCGGTGGAACTGTCCGTCGGCGGTGCGCACCAGTTGGTCAACGACTCGCACGCGCCGGTTGGCGAGATCGAGGTTCTTCCGTTGCAACCCGATCAGCTCGCCCCACCGCATCCCGGAGTCGACGGCAAGGTAGATCATCGCCTGGAAGCGTTCGGAGTGTGCTTCGGCCAGCGTGATGGACTGCTCCCACGTGAGGAACGTCATCTCCGTTTTCGGTACCTTCGGCGGATGCACCCGTTCGCACGGGTTGGCGAGGATCTTCTGCTTCTCGACGGCGACCTGGAACATGCGCCGCATCGTGCGGTAGTGCCGATGCACCGATGATGGCGCAAGGCCACCGTCGATCTCGTCGAGCAACCACTTCTCGATCTCTTCGGCCGGCATCCGCCCGATCCGGTAGGCCCCGAAGCGGGGAACGATGTACGTGGTGAGGTCTCGGCGGTAGGTCTCCTGCGTTCGCGGCGACAGTCGACGGCAGAGTCCGAGGAACGTTTCGGCCCATTCGGCCAGAGGGATATCGGCATCGGTCGGATCGAGCCAGGCGCCCCGGGTCTTGTCGACCTCGATCTCGCGACTGAACCGACGGGCGTCATCTTTGGTGACGAAGCTCTTCGACTTCTGACGGCCGAGCGGGTCGCGGTACTTCACTCGGTAGCCGCCACTGCGCTTCTCGATCGATGCCATGCGGACCCCTGTCTGGATGACCCGTGGGAACACTGTGGGAACACGCGGGAACAAAAACTGCGGTTTTCAGGGGTTTCGAGCGGTATCGGTCGGCATCGAGCGGTCGAGCGAAAAGAGCCCCTGAACTGGCAGTATACCAGTCAGGGGCTATGAGGCGGCGCCCAGAATTGAACTGGGGTACACGGCTTTGCAGGCCGTTGCATGACCACTCTGCCACGCCGCCCTGGCGTTGCGGCATCCAAGGCTAGTGCGTCGCCAGAGCAAGGAAACGTCGATTGCGGTCGGCCGTCGACCAACCCGAGCTCTCAGCTGGTGCAGGCTGCCGACGAACCGTCTACCGTCACAGTTGATGCGAGGAATCCAGCGGTCATGAGCCATCTCGTCATCGACGTCGGGACGTCGAACATGCGCAGCCTGCTCGTGTACCCGGACGGATCGACCGGACACGAGAACCGGGCGCCCATTCCCGCGGTGAACCCGTTCATGGGGGCGGTCGAGTTCGACCCGACCGAGTTGGCGGCAATGGTGATCCGTCTGGCCAACGCAACGCTCCGCTCGGGTGGCCCGGTAACGAGCGTCGGGATCACGACGCAAAGGGCGAGCA
>JANOJN010000040.1:0-11180 GCA_031418775.1 Acidimicrobiia bacterium | reverse complement strand
CGTCGTCCGCATCGTCGTCGGCGTCCTCGTCGGCGTCATCGTCGGCGTCATCGTCATCGTCGGCGTCATCGTCGGCGTCATCGTCGAGATCGTCTTCGTCGGCGTCATCGTCGAGATCGTCTTCGTCGAGATCGTCGGCGTCATCGTCGAAATCGTCGTCCGCATCGTCGTCCGCATCGTCGAGATGGTCCTCGGCCGATGGCCCGGCGACAGCGCCCGCCGCCGCGAGAGCGGCCGCTGCGGCAACGGCCGTCGGGTGCGGCGCCCGCTTGGCCTTCACGTCCTTGCCCGGCTTGGGCGGCGGCCCCCAGCTCACGACGAGGCGCGCCTTGTCGATCTCGCCATACGTGATCACCCGGCCGGCGACGCGAATGCCCCCGTCGGCGCCGATCGACGCATCATCGAGGCGACCCTCGATCCGGCGTTCGCCCGGCGTGCCGGGGACGGTCTTGACGGTGATGGTTGAGCCGATCGCCCGGCGGAAATGCGCTGGGGTGCGGAGCGGACGTTCGAGGCCGGGGCTCGAGACCTCGAGCGTGTAGCGACCCGGGATCACGGCGTCGTCGGCATCGAGGATCTCGTCGACGATCCGCGTCGCCGCGGCAACGCCGTCGAGGTCGATCCGGCCACCGATCGGATGGTCCTGGGCCAGTTCGACGAACACCCGAACGGCCGCAGCAGCGGTGCCGATTCCCGTGCAATCCACATCGACGAGCTCGAAATGGGCGTCGGCCAGGGGGGCTTCGAGGAGCGCTAACACGGCCGCGGTGGGAGAGGTCATTGGACTGTGCTCCTTTCGAGGCGGATGCGGTTGTCGGTAGGTTGAACTGCGGAAACGACGCCGATTCACGGTCCGGGGAACAAAAAAGGCGTGGACGAAACGCCCACACCTTTGGCCAGCGGACCGAAAAGCGGTTCAGAAAGGCTAGCCGACCAGCCGTTCTTCCGGGCACACGTTGCCCGACCCGCCCAGCCACCCGACCGACCTGACGCGCACACCGGCCAAACTCACGCACACATCGAGCAATTCCACCGGATAAGACACGCGGGTTCATACCAAGTGCGCGCAAGAACCGGTCTTCTGCGCGTGGAGCCAGTCCGTGGCGCGGATGCGGCCGCCCACGCGGGCCGGGTCAGTCGATCGGCGGTGTGCGACGCAAGCCGAGGACGGCCGTCGCTCCGTCGGCGAAGGTCAGGAGAAGCCTTCGCCCCTGAAGAACGTAGGTGCCCCTCCCGGACGGATTCAAAAGGAAGACGGCGGCGGTTGGCGGGATTGCCGGCTCGCAAAGCACCGGAGTGAGCAGGGCCTGAGGATCGATCAGAAAGCGATTCCCGGAAAAGGCCATTGACGTGGACCCCGAGGTACAGCCGAAGTAACCACCCACCAACCGCAAGCCACCCTGATACTCGGTCCGATCGATGGGGACCCGCGTTGCCCAGGTGATGTCCCGTCGGCCGTCCGTGTACTGCCGCGCGGTCATGATCTCCGGCGTCGCCACGGGCGAGCGACGCAGCGTGATCGTTCGATCCGCCGACTTCAGGATGAGGCTGGTGGCGTCGATGGTCACCGTCGGTTTCACAGTGACCACGTTGCGGATGCGGCCTCCCTCGCACGGGCGCGTCGCTCGCATCCCTTCCACCTCGACTTCACCGAGGACGCCCGCGACGACTCGGACGTCTAGAGAAACCCGGCCACAGCGGTCGGCGAGGACCATCCGGTCGAATCGAGTCCGGCCTGGCTGATCCTCTCCCGCGCCGAAGGCCAGTACTTCGTCGTCGATCGTGAACACCGACCGATTCAGCTCGGTCATGAGCGCAAGGTCCGGACCGGCCGTTCGCGGAATTGCGAGGAAGGGTCCTCGGCCCGGCGGGTACTCATAGAGACGCGTGTTGTCGTCGATCAGTGCGCCGCTGCCCGGGAACTGGACCGCAAAGCCTTTGCTGTCGAACCGGGCGACCTCTTCGGTTGTCGACGTGGAAACCACTTGAATCGCCATGTCGGCGTTCGTCCCGAGGCCTTCGGTCGCAGGTCCTGAGGCCGGAGCGAAGCAAAGCGCGACGAAGTCGTTCCTCGGCACGCTCGCAAGTACTGGCGGCACAGCAACCGCCGGCACCTGCGTGCGCAGCTGCCGGATCCAATGCTGCACGAAACCGGCGCGGGTCGGCGAGGTGCCAGAGCTGAACTTCACGATCGGCTGGGGCAACGGACACCGGACCTGCGGCGTCGCGTCGAACCCTTGCCCGGATGCTCCGACAAGGGCGAACTGCAACAGGAACGCGGCGGCCAACGTCCACCACGCGAGCACCTGTCGTTTCCAGCGGGTCCGCACACGCGCCATGCCAAACCCTACGACGGCGACCCGTCAACACCACCGTCCGCAACTCACCACCCCCGACGCACCTCCCCCACTCGCCGCCGCACATCGTCCCCTGTCCGCCGCACATCGGCCGAAATCGACCTGAAACTCGAAGAAGACCGGTGATGTGCGGCAAGACGAGCGAGATCTGCGGCACAGGAGGCGGGATGTGCGGCAGAGCCCCGCCGCCGTCCGCCAGGGCTACCAGGTGTCGACGAAGGGGCGCTTCTTGCCGGTTCGAGGCGCCGGCGACGGGGCGCTTCTCAGCGCAGTGACAATGAGGCGGCGGGACTCGGCGGGGTCGATCACGTCGTCGATCTCGAAGTGCATCGCCGCCGACAGCCCCTTGCCCTGCTGGTACATCCGTTCGACCATCTCCTCGAACACCCGGTCACGCTCGGCATCGTCCTCGATGGCCGCGAGCTCGTTGCGGTACCCGAGTCGGACGGCACCCTCGAGGCCCATGCCTCCGAACTCCCCCGTCGGCCACGACACCGTGAACATCGTCTCGTGGAACCCGCCTCCGGCCATCGTCATCGCACCGAGGCCGTATCCCTTGCGCAGCACAATGGTGAAGAACGGCACGGTGAGGCTGCCCGCGGTTACGAAGAGCCGCGCCGCATGACGAACCAGCGCGGTGGCCTCAGCGTCGGGCCCGACCATGATCCCCGGGGTGTCGCAGAGGAACAACACGGGGAGGTCGTGCGCGTCGCAGAGCTGCAGGAAGCGGGCGGCCTTGTCGGCGTTGTCGGAGTCGATCGCCCCGGCGAGATGCGATGGGTCGTTGGCGACGATCCCGATCGGGCGACCCTCGATGCGGGCGAGCGACGTGACCATCCCTCGACCGAAGCCCCGGCGAAGCTCCAACACGGAGCCGTCGTCCGCCAGCAGATCCACCACACGACGAATGTCGTACGCACGCAGACGGTTCTCCGGGATGACCCCGCGAAGCAACTCCTGGTCGGCGCACGACCACTCCTTGACCGCTCCCTGGAAGTACGCAAGGTATCGCTTCGCCACCGTGACCGCCGCCCCCTCGTCATCGACGAGCACGTCGACGACACCATTGGCCACCTGCACATCCATCGGTCCTATCTCCTCGGGCGCGAACACCCCGAGCCCGCCTCCTTCGATCATCGCCGGGCCCGCCATGCCGAGATTGGCGTCGCGCGTGGCGATGATCACGTCGCTGCACCCGGCGAGAGCGGCATTGCCCGCGAAACATCGTCCGCTCACGATCGCGATCAAGGGCACCAACCCGCTGAGCCGGCCGTAGAGCGCGAAGGCGGGACCGTCGAGACCGGCGAACTGGACGCCATCGGTGTCACCCGGCCGGCCACCGCCGCCTTCCGCGAACAGCACGAGCGGCAGCCGCTGCTGCGCGGCGAGCGTGAACAACCGATCCTTCTTGCGATGATTGTTGAGTCCCTGCGTGCCGGCCAGCACGGTGAAGTCATACGACACCACGACGCAGCGCGACGCGTCCGGACCGAACAGATCGGCGTTGATCGACGCCAGACCGCCGACCAGCCCATCGGCCGGGGTCTTCTCGATCAGGTCCTCGACGCTGCGGCGCCGACGCTGCGCAGCAATCACCAGCGACCCGTATTCGACGAACGAGCCTGGATCGATGAGGTCGTCGATGTTCTCCCGCGCCGTTCGCTGTGAGGTGCGCCGGCGCCGGGCGACCGAGTCCGGGCGTGACTCGTCGAGGGTTCGGGCCTGACGACCCAGCACCGCCGCCAAATCGGGCCGCACCGCCGTGGGATCGGCGACCGCATCGGCGACAACCGTGGAAACGGCAAGGACCTGCGGCGACACCACGACGAGGAGCTGACCCTCCTCGACCGTGTCGCCGACGGACACGAGGACCTGGACGATCACCCCGTCGAACGGGGCGTCGATCGGGTGCTCCATCTTCATGGCGTCGAGCACGACCAGCGTGGCCCCGGACCGCACGACCTCCCCAACCCCCAGCTCGATCGACACGACCGTCCCCAACATCGGCGCTCGCAAACCCGTGGACCCCAGCACATCACCCGACATGGCCTGCACGGTATTCCGAGACGGTCGACTCCGGCACATTCGCCGCTATCGGTAGGGTGGAAGCGTGGCACGACGATTTCCGATCTCCGTCCCGAAGCGCCGAGCTGAGGACGACCCGTGGTTCAGGGTCGGGACGGTCGACGTCACCACGACCGTGTTCGTCATCGCGTTGAACGTGTTCGTCATGTTCATCTACGCGGTCAGCAACGCGTTCTTCTTCCGGCTGATCCTGTTCCGTCCCCTGATCACCGACGGGGAGGTCTGGCGGCTGATCACCTGGCCGTTCGCCACCCGACCCGACATCGGGGCCGCCTTCACCCTGGCGTTCTTTTGGTTCACAGGTCGCGAGGTGGAGCGGCTCTTCGGTCGGATCCGCTACACGAAGTTCCTGGTCACCATCGGCCTCGTCACCACTGCGCTGGCGCTCGCCGTGAACGTCCCCGTGGGCGGGCTGCGGTTCGTCGTACTTGCCGTCTTCTGCGCCTTTGCCGCCGAGAACCCGCGGATGCCGTTCTTCTTCGGCATACCGGTGTGGGTGATCGCGCTCGTCTACGTCGGTCTCGACGTCCTCCAGTACCTCGGTGACCGCGAGTCCGAGCTCCTGCTCGTCATGATCGGCGCCATTGCCACGGCGCTCCTCCTGCTCCGGGGTTACGGGTGGGGTTCGGAAGTCCCGTGGGTTCCCCGCGTGGCGATTCCACCGCTCCTCGGTGGGCCGAGCAACCGAACGGGGCGGCCGGCATCAGCGGGGAAGCGTGCGCAGAGTCCGAAAGCGAGCCGTGGCCGTAAGGGTCGCGACGGTGGCGGTTCCGTCGTCACCGGACCCTGGGGCGAGAAGGGCACCGGCACCGCGACGAACGCGGCCGACTCCGCACCCCGACTCCCGCGTACCGGCCCGCTCTCCCAGGCCGACGTCGACCGTGTCCTGGACAAAGTTGCCGCGACCGGCCTCAACAGCCTCACCGAGGACGAACGGGCGGTCCTCGAGCAGGCGAGCCGGACGCTGCGTGACCGCAGTTCCGAGTGATCCGCCGCTCCTGTCGGCAGATCCGTCCGTCCGAAGGGTCTCCGCGACCGCCGGATCCCACGTGACGGAAGAGTCCCGTGACGCAACGGGCGAGCGTCGATCGGTGCCAGTCGTGGCCGTCGTCCTGGCCTCCGCATCGGCAGCCGCTCTCGGCATCGTACGCACGCTGATCGACAACGGGACGGGCTACCTCACCGTCGGCGGCCGTGTCCTCGACGCCCAGGAGTCTGTGGGGTTGCTCGGCCTGCCGGGCACGGTCATCCCCGTTCTCGCCGCCGTGATCCTCCTCTTCACCGACATCGGCCCTCCTCGACGCGCACTCTGTTCGATCGCAGCCTTGGCGCTGATCGTCGGACAGTTCCTCCCTTCCGCAACCGGAGCGCGCTCGACCGGAGCAGCACGTTGGACGGACTTCCCCAACCGCAGACTCCCCCTCGATGTGAGTTTGGCATCGACGCTGTTCGGACTCCTCCTGGTGATCGTGCTCGCAGCGGCTTCCGTCCGACGCGAGCGCGATCTCATCGTCGCCATCGTCGCCACGTTGATCAGCGCGCTGACCATTACGGTCGGCTTCCGTAGCGCAGGTACCGCGTTCCGATGGCGCGACGGTCCCGACATGAGCGTCAAGGTCGGACTGTGGCTCTCGCTCGGCGTCGCCCTCGCCGTGGCCGGCATCGCTGCGGTGTCAGCGCCCCAGCGGCGCTCCATTCCACCACCAGTCTTCGCGGTCCTCGCCACGCTGTTGGCCGTCGGGGCCCTTCTCCTCGCCGGGTAGCGCAGCATCTCGGACTCACGGCCTCAGCCTCCAGTCGATCGGTTCCCGCCCCGCTTCACGGAGGGCGGCGTTGATCCGGCTGAACGGTCGGCTGCCCAGGAAACCATTGTGCGCCGACAACGGCGAAGGATGAGCCGACTCGATGACCGCGTGGCCCCACTCCCCGCCCCCACCGGCACCGGCAATTCGCGCCTTCTTTTTTCGGGCCGCCGCCCCCCAGAGGACGAACACAACCCGCTCGGGCTTCGCCGCCACCGCTCCGATCACTGCGTCGGTGAAGGTCTCCCACCCTCGACCCTGGTGCGAGTTCGCCTGGTGGGCGCGAACCGTGAGCGTGGTGTTTAGCAGGAGTATCCCCTGACCAGCCCAGGCCGTCAGGTCTCCGTGCGACGGACGGGGCACTCCTATATCGGTGGCCAGCTCCCTGAACACGTTGACGAGCGACGGGGGCGGCGGGGTCGGCGGGCGTACCGAGAAGCACAATCCGTGGGCCTGGCCAGGTCCGTGGTACGGATCTTGTCCGAGGATCACGACTTTCACGTCGGCGAACGGCGTGAGGTGCAGTGCCGCGAACACCTCGTCCTGGGCCGGGAACACGGGTCCGGTAGCGCGCTCCGTGGCGACGAAGCTCTGCAGGTCTACCCAATAGGGCTTGTTCAGCTCGGCGGAAAGCACCGGGTTCCAGTCGGTCCTCGCCATGTGGTCACTCCGCGGCGACGCGACCCACGGGCTCAGCGCGTCGTCGAGTCGTCGTTACCCTCGACCCGCTTTTTGATCAGCTCGATCCGGGCGACGGAGTGGTTCGCGTCGTCACCCTGCTCACCGAGCAGCAGGCGCCGGTCGGCTTCGGCCTCGGCTGCGGCACCGGAGTCGGCTCGGGCGAGTGCGGCATCGACTCCGTCGGTGGCGACGAGCTGGGCCCATTCAACGAGCGCGCTCACCATCTGCGACTCGGGCACAACCTTGACCACCTTGCCCTTCACGAACAGGTGGCCACGCTTGCGTCCGGCGGCGATTCCCACGTCAGCCGAGGCGGCCTCGCCGGGGCCGTTCACCACACACCCCATGACGGCGACCTGGATCGGCACGTTGAGCGCCCGGAGCGCGTCCTGGGCCTCGTTGGCCACGCCGATCACATCGATCTCGGCACGTCCGCACGAGGGGCATGCGATCAGGTCGAGCGATTGACGCTCCCGCAGGCCGAGCGACTCGAGCAGCTGACGGCCGGCACGCGCCTCTTCGACCGGGTCGGCGGTCAGCGAGTAGCGGATGGTGTCGCCGATGCCTTCTGCAAGCAGCGTCGCGATGCCGGCCGTGGCCTTGACCAGCCCTCCGGGGAGCGGACCGGCCTCGGTGACCCCGAGGTGCAGCGGGAAGTTCACCGTATCGGCAAGCAGCCGGTACGACTCGATCATCAACGCCGGGTTCGACGCCTTCACACTGATCTTCACATCTTCGAAGCCGACCTCTTCGAAATAGCCGAGTTCGCGCTTGGCCGACTCAACCAGTGCTTTCGGCGTCTGCCCGTACTTCGCCTCGATGTCCGGATCGAGAGATCCGCCGTTGACGCCGATACGGATGGGCACACCGCGATCGCGCGCCTCGGACGCCACGATCTTCACGTGGTCGGCCTTTCGGATGTTGCCCGGATTGAGCCGGAGGCAGTGCACGCCGGCATCGAGAGCAGCGAGGGCGAGTTTGTACTGGAAGTGGATGTCGGCCACGATCGGTATCGGCGACCGGGGGACGATCTGGGCGAGCCCCTCCGCCGCCTCGGTCTCGTTGCACGTGCAGCGCACGATGTCGCAGCCATTGGCGGCGAGGGCATAGATCTGCGCCAGCGTGGCTTCCACGTCGGCAGTCTTCGTGGTGGTCATCGACTGCACGCTGATCTGCGCATCGCCGCCCACGGCGACCTTGCCGACCATGATCTGACGGGTTACGCGACGCGGGTAGGTGGACAGCATCCTTCCATCATGTCGGCCCGCAGCGGTTCCGCGCGCCGCCGAAGTCGCGGGTTCGTCAGAACAGGCTGAGCGGCTTCGTGATGTCGAGATACAGCGACGTGAAGCCGATCACGCTCATCACGAGAAGGACCACGTAGGTCACCGGGAGGAGCTTGCGGAAATCGACGTGGTACATCCGCCCACGTCGGGAGCGCAGCCGCTCGTACGTGGCGACCAGCACGTGGCCCCCGTCGAGCGGCATCAGCGGAAGCATGTTGAACATCCCGACGAAGATGTTGACGATGGCGAAAAGCTCGATCGCCGTGCGCACATCGTCGCGCCCGGCGTCGCGCATCATCCGGGAGATCCCGACGGCTGACGACATGCGTCCCTCGGACTCGGCCCGGGTGAGCGGCTGGTTGGTCGCCGCCTTCTCCAAGGTGGAGCCGTAGGACTGGAGACTGGACGGAGCGAAGAACCGGAACAGGCCGCCCCAGGTCTCGGGGACGAGCCGAACCATGGACGAGACCGATTCCTTCGCCCCGGTCACGAGACCCATCCGATTCGTGGTGGTGCTGAACGCGTTCTCGTCCCACTGCACACCGATGCGCATCACGCCGTCGACGTCGCGCACCGGGGTGAGCGGGACGGTCTTGCGCACCCCGTTGCGGTCGAGGGTGACCGTGAGCGGCCGCGTGGCCGTCTTGTCGATGGCCGTCCGCACATCGGACCCGATAGAGATCGGCGTGCCGCTGATCTCGAGGATGCGGTCACCCGACTGGACACCGGCGATCGCCGCCGGCGAGGACCCGATCTCGAGCGGGTTCACCGAGCCGACGACGGGGAGGCTGAACCCGGTCACCCGACCGAAACCGCTGTTGAGGGACAGGAACAGCACGAAGGCCAAGATAAAGTGGGCGATCGTCCCAGCAGACGCAAGGAGAACCTTGCGAGGGTACGTCGCGGCGCGGTACGTCCTCGATTCATCAGCAGGATCAGTCAGCGTTTCGAGGTTCGTCATGCCGATCACCTTCACGTAGCCGCCGAGCGGCAGCGCCTTCACGCCGAACTCGGTGCCGCCGCGGCGGAACGACCACAGGCGCGGCCCGAAGCCGAGGAAGAACTCGGTGGCTTTCATTCCAGTGAGGCGCGCCGCCACGAAGTGGCCCGCCTCGTGGAAGAGGATCATGAAGGCGAGCGCAGCGACCACGGCCAGCATGAGGAGCTGGCCGATCGAGGCGCACCAGATGACCAGCGCGACCAGCGCAAGCGGGCCGATCGCAGGATGCATCGGGCGCGGTTCGTCGGCGACCCCGGTCTGCGGGACGGCCGGAACCACCCGCACCAGGGCTGCCGGGTAGTTCGTGAGATCAACGATCGCGGGGGCCTCGACGGTGACCGTGTCCGACCCGGCGGGCTCATTCATGCTGTTCGAAGAGGTCGCAGCGGTCTGTTTCGGTGTGAGGTCGTGCGGTGTCGTGTCGGGTTGCATGCGGTGCTCTCTTCACTCGTGTCGGGTAGTTCTCGCGTAGGGGTCGTCGGCAGATGCAGGAACCGGAGCCGCGGCAGCCCAGGCCTGTTCAGGGCTGAGCGAGTCGCGCAACGATGGCTTCCGCCACTGCACGCGCCGCTCGATCGGCGTCGATTACATCACCCACGGTGACAGGTATAGCAGATTCAACCACGTTGAGTGAACTTTCGATCACTTCTGCAATGCGGCCCCATAGAAGCCGTCCGGCCAGGAACGCCGCGACCGCGACCTCGTTCGCCGCATTCAGCCAGGCGGGGGCTACCCCACCCAGTCGACCCGCGACGTAGGCGAGATCGAGACAGGGAAACGCCTCCCGATCGGGCGGAAGGAACTCGAGCGTCCCGACCGTCGCCCAGTCGATGGCACCGTAGGGCGTGGCGATCCGATCCGGAAACGCCAACGCGTAGCCAACGGGCAGCCGCATGTCGGGCATCGACAGCTGGGCGATCGTGGATCCGTCGGAGAACTCGGCCATCGAGTGGACCACCGACTGGGGATGGACAACGACGTCGATGGCGTCATAGCTGACATCGAACAACTCCTGCGCCTCGATCACCTCCAGGCCCTTGTTCATCAGCGTCGACGAGTCAATCGTGATCTTCGGACCCATCTTCCATGTCGGATGGTCCAACGCCTCGTCGACGCTCACCGACGCGAGCGACCGTCGGGCACCGAGTCCTCCGCCGGCGGCGACGGCGCGTTGCCGAAATGGGCCACCGCTCGCCGTCAGGACCAGCCGACGCAACCGATCGGGACGACCGGCCTCCTGCGACTGCCGCCGGAACGCCAGGCACTGGTGGATCGCGCCGTGCTCGGAATCGACCGGCACCAACTCGGCGCCCGGTGTCCGCCGCACCTGCCGCACGACGGGGCCGGCGGTGATGAGCGACTCCTTGTTCGCCAATGCCAGCCGTCGACCGGCCCGGAGCGCGGCGATCGTCACCGGCAGACCGGCGAAGCCGACAACACCGTTGACGCACACGTCGGCTTCGGTGGCCAGGTCGGCGAACGACTGCGGGCCGATCGTCAGTTCCACGCCTGGGGGCAGTCGATCACGGATGGACAACGCCGCTTCGTGGTCGCCAACCGCAACCATGCTCGGTCGAAACTCCTCGATCTGCGCAAGCAATGCTTCGACCGACCGCATCGCCCCCAGGGCGACCACGCGGAAGCGTTCAGGCTCCGCTCGGATCACGTCGAGCGTTTGCGTGCCCACCGATCCGGTCGACCCCGCCACCGACACCGTGACGGGCCCAGTCTTCTGCCCAGGCGACGAGTTCACCGTCCCAGCATCGCACCCACTGCAGCGAAACCGCGACGCCTCGCCCAGCGAGGCGTCGATCGTCGGCGATCAGAGCCAGTTCTTCAGCCGAGCGACGAAGTAGACGCCTGGAAGAACGAACAGCAGGGCGTCAACGCGATCCAGGAAGCCGCCATGGCCGGGGAGCAGATTGCCCATGTCCTTGATACCCAGGTCGCGCTTGATCATCGACTCGCA
>JANOJN010000039.1:0-8262 GCA_031418775.1 Acidimicrobiia bacterium | reverse complement strand
GAACGATTGGCCGGGTTTCTCCAGAGTCGTGGCCACAAAGTGGCGCCGTACTCCGGAGCCCTCGACTCGACGACCCGCGAGCGTGTCGAAGATCAACTACGGCTTTGAGTTCGTTGCTGCGCAGTTGATCTTCGACACGCTCGCGGGTCGTCGAGTCGAGGGCTCCGGAGTACGGCGCCACTTTGTGGCCACGACTCTGGAGAAACCCGGCCAATCGTTCGGTCTCGGCGATCGTAAGCGTGTAGACGATTCCCGACCCGTCGATGGCATCAATGGCGTCGGCTACCCAGGCATAGCGTTCGATGGAGGTCAGACCCGGAACGACGGAGAGGCGTAGCGACGATCGGGCGAGCGAGCCGCGGAAGGTGACCGTGTGGTCGCCGAGTTGGGCGGCCACGTCGAGGGTGACTCGGGTGTTCGCCGTCGCTGTGGTGGCGAGCACGGGCGTTCGCGATCCGACGCCGACGAGTGACTTCGCCAGGCGCTGGTAGTCGGGACGGAAGTCGAAGCCCCAGTCGGAGATGCAGTGCGCCTCATCGATCACGACGAGCCCGGCGGAGCTGATGAGCTGCGGGAGGATCGCACCGAAGCGCGGGTTCGCCAACCGCTCGGGCGACACCAGCAGTACGTCGAGATCTCCGGCGATCGCGTCGGCGAGGATCATGTCCCACGAATCGATGTTCGTCGAGTTCACCGTGGCCGCCTTCAGCCCGGCGCGCTCGGCCGCGGTGACCTGATCGCGCATCAGCGCGAGCAGTGGCGAGATGACGAGCGTTGGTCCTCCCCCGGTGGCCCGCAGGGCCGACGTGGCCGCCCAGTAGACCGCGGACTTCCCCCACCCGGTCGCCTGGACCAGGAGCACCCGGGACCGGTCATCGACCAGGGCGCGCACAGCGGCGCGTTGGTCGTCACGGGCCACGGCCGATGGCCCGGCCATCGCCAGCAGCACGCGATCAAGGTGGCTATCGGCCAGTTCACGCTCCGCCGAACTCGATTGCTGCTCCGGCGGTTTGGGGTGTTTCGGGCCGGAGGTCATGCGTCAAAGTGTGACAGGGCCCTCTGACAGTCCAGACCGGCGCTCCGCTGCGTCTCCAACGCGATGCGGCTACCCGATGGTGTGCAGGAGTCTGGTCAGAGCATTCGCCCAGGCCCGACGGATCTGCAACGGGCTTCTCGCATGGTCATGGCGGATCTGGTCCCACGACTCGAACGACGTGAGGGTGCTCACCACGGCGACTGCGTCTTCTGCCGCAGCCGGCGTGAGCAGATCGAGTACGTCGGCGAAGTGGAGGCGAACCTGATCGGACCGGGTCGCCCTCACCCGCCGGAGCATCGCATCCATTTCCGGAATCTGCGTGGCGCGCCCTCTCAGGAGTCGGGCCATCGGCTCCGTGGTCTCGTAGAGCGACACCCGCGAGGACACGAAGTTCTCGATTCGTTCGGAAACCGCGCCCTGCCCGATGTGAGGGATGTCGAACAGGTGGGCGAACCGTTCGAAGTAGAGACGGGTGGTCTCGTTGCGAAGTTCGTCGAGCGTGTCGAAGTAGCGGAAGATCGAAGCCACCGAGACGCCAGCACGCTCGGCGATCAGGTCGGCCGTCGGCGGGACATGGCCCTCGAAGACCAGGTCGATGGCCGCTTCGGTCACGGCCAGACGACCCCGATCGCGGCGGGCCCGACGACCGTCAACTGCGGACTCGGCGATCGGCGATCTCGTTGCCGGCATGGGCCGACCGTAGCAGCCAACCCACCGGTTTTGAAAGTATGACTCGCAGTTGTTACCGTGATGTGGTCAAGGGAGTTTCCATGTCGCAGCCCGAGCCGCAGAACGCACGATTCGAGGGTCGCATCGGCCGCACGTTCGCCGAGTCCGAAGCCTGGTTCGAGGAGCCGCCGCATCCCGGCGAAGACGCACCGAACGTCATCTTCGTGCTGCTCGACGACACCGGCTTCGCCCAGTTTGGCTGCTACGGCTCCACGATCGACACGCCGAACATCGACGCGCTCGCCGCCGACGGATTGCGGTTCACCAACTTCCACGTGACACCGCTGTGCTCCCCCACCCGCGCCTCGCTGCTGACCGGCAGGTCGCAGCATGCCGTCGGTATGCGATCCGTCTCGAACTTCCGCACCGGCTTCCCCCACCAGCTCGGCCACATCTCCAATCACGCGGCAACGGTTGCCGAGGTTCTGCGCTCCGAGGGCTATGCCACGTTCTGCGTCGGCAAGTGGCACCTTGCGCCGATGGAGCAGTGCTCCGCCGCCGGTCCTTTCGACCAGTGGCCCCTCGCCCGCGGCTTCGATCGGTTCTACGGCTTCCTCGACGGCGAGACGGATCAGTTCAGCCCCGAACTTGTCTGTGACAACCATCCGATCGAACCTCCAGCGCGACCGGAGGAGGGCTACCACCTCAGCGAGGACCTCATCGATCAGCTCCTCCGCATGATTTCCGACACCAAGGGGGTGCGTCCCGACCGGCCGTTCTTCGCCTACGTGCCGTTCGGCGCAACCCATGCTCCCCACCAGGCGCCTGCCGCGTACATGCAGAAGTACAAGGGTGCCTTCGACGAGGGATGGGACGTGATGCGCGAGCGCTGGTACCAGCGCCAGCTCGCGGCAGGCATCATCCCGGAGGGAACTCATCTAGCGCCCCGCAATCCGGGCGTGGAGCCATGGGACTCGTTGCCCGTGAATCAGCGGTGGCTGGCCGCTCGCCTCCAGGAAGCGTTCGCGGCGTTTCTCGACCACACCGACGATCAGATCGGACGCCTCGTCGATGGCCTGCGGGCCATGGGTCAGCTCGACAACACGGTGTTGATGATCCATGCCGACAACGGTGCGTCGCAAGAGGGCGGCCCGTTCGGCGTGATGCACGAAATGAAGTTCTTCAACGGCATCTTCGAACTGCCCGATCAGGCGGTCGAGCGGATCGACGACATCGGCGGGCCGCACAGCCACACGAACTATCCGTGGGGTTGGGCGCAATGCGGGAACAGCCCCTTCAAGTGGTACAAGCAGAACACCCACGAAGGCGGCGTCCACGTGCCGATGATCATGCACTGGCCGGCCGGCATCAACGAAGAGCAGCGCGGTGGGTTGCGCAAACAGTTCGTAAACGTGTCGGACATCGTCCCCACCATCTACGACCTGCTCGACATCACTCCCCCGGACGTGTTCAAAGGTCTTCGCCAACTCGCGGTGACCGGTCGCTCGTTTGCATCGGTGCTCGCCGACCCTGATGCGCCACCGACGAACACACTCCAGTATTTCGAGAACGGCGGTAGCCGAGCCCTCGTGGCGACGCAGAGCGGACGGACGTGGAAGGCCGTGTGCAAACACAACCCCGGCGCCGATTTCGAGACCGAGCCATGGGAGCTCTACGACCATTCTGCAGACGCGTCGGAGTGCAATGACCTCGCCGCATCCGACCCGGCGAAACTACGTGAGCTTATTGATCTGTGGTGGCAGGAGGCCGAGAAGAACAACGTGCTGCCGCTCGACGACCGCGGCATCGAACTGTTCGGCGCCCGCTTTCGCGAGCGCTCCCCTCACCCACCGAGCCGGCGCTACGTCTACCGTCCGCCGATGTCACCGATCCCAGGACAAGCTGCTGCCTCGACAGGAGGACGCAACTTCGACCTCAATGCGAGGATCACCCGGGCAGCCGGCGACGACGGCGTGCTGTGGGCGACCGGCACGGAGAACTCCGGCATCTCGGTCTTCGTGCAGAACGGCAAGTTGGTCGTCGACTACAACGCGTTCGACGATCACTCCGTCGTCGAGTCCGACATCGAGGTGCCGGTCGGCGACTCCGTGCTCACGGCGCGATTCCGCCGTGGTCCGGGCAAAGGAGGCTGGGTGGAAATCGCCATCGACGGCGTCGACTGCGGCCGCGGTGACGCCGATCTCTACATGCGGATGATCTCGTCGGTCGGAGCGAGCGTCGGCTACGACCATGGGTCGGCGGTGTCGCCGCGTTACCGCTCGCCGTTCCCGTTTGCCGGCACGTTGCACGAGGTCGAGATCGTCGTCGCCCAAGCGCAGGCACGGGGCGCGGCGGGCGCTCAGGCACAGGCCGAGATGAGCCGTCAATGAACCCGCCCACCACCGCAAGGAACCATCGATGAGTCTGACCATCACCCTTCTCGGCACGGGGTCACCGATGCCGAACCCCGACCGGGCCGGACCCGCCACGCTCATCTCAGCTGGCGAGGGAACCGAAGCCGAGCACTACCTCGTCGACGCCGGCCGGGGCGTGCTCATGCGTCTCGCCGCCCGTGGCCTCGGCGCCGGAAACCTGTCGGCACTGTTGATCACGCATCTGCACAGCGATCACATCACCGATCTGAACGATGTCATCACCACACGGTGGATCATGACGTTTCAGAGGACGCCGCTCACTATCGTCGGTCCCGTCGGCACCGCTACGGTCGTCGGCCACATCATGGCGTCGCTGCACCTCGATGTGGGCTACCGCATGGCTCACCACGCCGATCTCGACCACGAGCCACCCGTCGAGGTGATCGAGGTCGAGGCCGGTCCCGTCGCCCTGCCCGGTCGGGTCTCGATCATCTGCGCGCAGACGGATCACAAGCCGGTCGAGCCGAGTGTCGGCTACCGCTTCGACTTCGAGGGCGCTTCGGTTGTGGCGGCCGGTGACACCGTTCCGTGTGTCGGCCTCGACGCGCTGTGTCAGGGTGCAAACGCGTTGGTGCACACCGTGATCCGCAAGGACATCATCGCCAACGTGCCATTCCAGCGGATGAAGGACACACTCGACTATCACTCGTCGCCGGAAGAAGCCGCCCAGACTGCGCAACGCTCCGGCATCGACACCCTTGTGCTCACCCACTACGTGCCCCCGATCCCGACCGGAGGAACGGGTGACGATTGGCGCGCTCTCGCGTCGTCGCACTTCTCCGGCGGCATCGAACTGGGCGACGACCTCCACCAGGTCATCGTCCATCCCCGCTAGCAGCTCCCTCTCCTCTTCACTTCTCACCCCCCTAGGACGTCCACGATGAGCGACACCCGCAGCCCCCGCTATGGCCAGGTCAACCGCGAGTACGGCATGAAGCTCGCCACCACACCGCCCGATGAAGACGGTCCCGTGTGGATGGTCAACCTCATGAAGTACAAGGAGGTGGCCGACTACGCCGACGGTCGGACAAGCACCGTGTCGGGCCGGGAGGCCGACGACATCTACGCTCCGGTCGACGTGCTTGCCGACATCGGCGCGCGGGTCGTCTTCGCCGCCGACGTGGACCAGCAACTGCTCGGTGGCTCGCCGATCTGGGACCGGGTCGCCATCGTGAAGTACCCGACGCGGCGGGCGTTCATCGAGATGCAGACACGTCCCGACTTCAAGGACAAGCACGCCCACAAAGACGCGGGCATGGAGTTCACGATCGTCAGTGGATGTGTTCCGATCGCCTTGCCGACAAGGCCTGCCGGCGTGGTCGAGGTGGACTGGGCCGATGTCACCCATCCACCGACCGCAGACGATGGTCCTGTCGTGGTGATCCACGTGCTGCGCTTCGATGCCGCGTCGGCGAGTCATGTGACTCCCGACGAGATGGCGGCCTACCAGTCAGCGGCCGCGGCTGTAGCCGTGCCCCACGGTGTGCGCATCAACGGCTGGTTCGCCGTCGAAGGCACGATCGTCGGCGACGGACGAACGTGGGATCAGATCCGCTTCAACGAGTTCCCGAGCAAGGCCGCGTTCATGGCCGTCGCCATGGACCCGGCCCGCCTCGCAGCGCAGAAGGCCCACCGCGAAGTGGCCATCGTTGACACCTACACGATGATCCTGCGACCGACCATCAACCGCATCGCGTCATCCATCGCGTAACCGCTGCGGGAGAGTTCGGGGTCTCCGTTGCTCTGAGAGCAACGCAAGCCCCGAACTCCGGAGCGGCAAACGGGATCATGACAAGGCTTGCCGCGGCGAGACGCCGAACGGCACTCCGCCCTCTGGTCGGTTGACGACCATGCCGATCGGTCGGGGCACCGTCGATGAGGTCGGCGTCAGGTCGAGTCGTTGGGCGAGACGGCCGACGATGAGGGTGAGTTCCATCTGGGCGAGCGCGAACCGATGCACAAACCTCCTCCCGCTATGCAGCAAACATCACCACTGCGCCCATGAAGGCGGCTGGCTGCTCACCCTCGGACCCGATCGCGAACTCACCATCGAACTTCCCGACGGTCAGATCATGCGAACCGGCCCACCGAGCCGGCGACCGGCCGCCGCGTGAGGGCCGCGACGAACTCGATGGCTGCGGAACTACTTCTCGCGACGCTGCTTCCGGGCCGCCGCTTCGAGTCCGTCGAGGATGAGGCCGAGGCCGAAGTCGAACTCGTCGCCATACGCGTAGCCGGGCTGCAGCGCGTGGTCGGTCACGAACTCGATGAAGTGCGGGTAGTTCCCGGCGGCGAAAAGCGGCTCCATCGAAGCGGCCAGATCGTGCAGATCATCGCCGTTGTCGAAGGGCAGGTTGACCTCCTGCATCACGAAGCCGTAGATGTAGCTGTCGATCATCGAGAACGCGTGGGCCGTCATCGGGAGCGAGAAGCCCGCGGCGCGGCAGCACCCGATCACGGCGTCGTGGTGACGCAAGGTTGCCGGGCCGGGCGACGTGCGCGACTCCATGATGCTGATGGACCAGGGGTGCCGGTTGAGCGCAGCCCGGACGGATGTTCCTCGCTCGCGCATCGCGGCCTTCCAGCCGACGTCGGAGCGGGGTAGGTCGATCTCGGCGAAGACCATGTCGACCATACCGTCGAGGATCTCTTCCTTGTTCGCCACGTGGTGATAGAGCGACATTGCCTCGACCCCGAGCTCCTCGGCGAGCTTGCGCATCGTGAGGGCGCCGATGCCCTCACGGTCGGCGAGCGCAGCGGCGGCCACGAGGGCCCGCTCCCGACTGAGCGGGACCTCCCGCTTCGGCTTCGCCTTCGTTTCCGGCTTCGCCCTGGTTTCGGGCTTTGTCCTGCGTTGTGTCGCCATGTCTGAGTCTCCTCTCACGGCCGGGTGCGTTTCGTCACGTTGACAACCTTACGCAGTATGTCTATGGTTGGTCCATTCACCTTACGTCGTAAGGCCAACGAACGGAGCACTCCAGATGATCTCGGTCTCAGGCATCACCAAGCACTACGGCACACGAGTGGCAGTCGACAACATTTCGTTCGATGTCGCATCGGGCCGAGTGACCGGCTTCGTCGGACCGAACGGCGCAGGCAAGTCGACGACGATGCGCATGATGGTCGGCCTGGCCCGGCCCGACGCCGGCGAGGTGCGCTACGACGGCGTCAACTACACCGACCTTCTCCACCCGGCTCGTGTCGTCGGCTCCGTTCTCGACGCCCGTTGCATGCACCCGGGACGCACGGCCCGCAGTCATCTGCGGGCGCTGGCTGCGCTCTGTGAGGTGTCGGCCGATCGGGTTGACGAAGTCCTGACCGACGTCGGCTTGGAGACGGCAGCGAACCAGCGAGCGGGTGGGTTCTCCCTCGGCATGCGCCAGCGCCTGGCCCTCGCCGGTGCGTTGCTCGGCGACCCGGAGGTACTCCTGCTCGACGAACCGTCAAACGGACTCGACCCCGATGGCATCCGCTGGCTGCGCACCTATCTGACCGCGTTCGCAGCCCGTGGTGGAACGGTGTTCGTCTCGAGTCACCTGATTGCGGAACTGGCGATGTTCGCCAACGATCTGGTGGTGGTCGGGGGCGGCAAGCTCATCGCCGCGGAATCGGTCGAGGCGATCATCGGTCGAAACGAAAGCATCGTCGTCGTCGACACGCCGCAGCCGGACCAGTTGCGCCACCTGCTCGCCGAACGCCACGTCCGCAGCGAGCAGGTCCACGGCCAACTCCAGGTCCACGGGGCGTCACTCTCGGAGGTCTCCCGACTCGCCTTCGAGCATCGGATTCTCGTCGTGGAGATCACCGAAGCATCCAAGTCGCTCGAGGAAACCCTGCTCGAGATGACGAGCTCCTCGGCGGAGTTCGCGTCCGCATGAGCTACCCACGCATCGCCTCATCGCCTTTGCGTCCGCACACAACTCCGCACACAACTCCGCACCCCAACATCGAACCAGGAAGACTGCAGATGCCCTCCACCGCCACCACCTCCACCTCCACCTCCAGCTCCACCTCCAAGGCAACCGCAACCGCAACCGCCACCTCCACCTCCGTGGCTCGCGCGCGCCGGCCAACACCAACAACAACACCCCACACCCACGGCGTTACCCCACCGCTCCGCCC
>JANOJN010000038.1:0-46236 GCA_031418775.1 Acidimicrobiia bacterium | reverse complement strand
GCGCACCTCGGGGTCGCACCGTCGGTGGCGCTCGCCCTCGGGTCCGTGGCGGGCATCGGGGCGGCGCGAGTGGCCACGAGTCACTACTCGGTCATCGTTGTCGACACCGCCCAGATGATGATCGCCGGTCCGGCGTTGGTCGATCAGGCGTCGCTCGGTGACGTGACGAAGGAAGAGCTCGGTCACGCCCGCATCCACACGTCGAACGGCGCGATCGACGATGTGGCCCAGTCCGAGGAGGAGGCCTTCGCGGCGGCGCGCCGCTTCCTCAGCTACCTGCCGAGCAACGTTGACGAACTGCCGGCTCGGAGTACGCCGACCGACGACCCCAACCGACGTGACGAGGCTCTGGCATCGGTGGTGCCGCGAGATCCTCGCAAGGTCTACAAGATGCGCACGATCATCAACTCGATCGTCGACCGTGCGGGTCCGGATGCTGACGGCAGCTCGTTCTTCGAGATCGGTAGGGGGTGGGGCAAGTCGATCATCACCGGCTTCGCACGACTCGACGGGTGGCCGGTCGCGATCTTTGCCGAAGACCCCTACGTCTACGCCGGTGCGTGGACCGCGGATGCGTCACGCAAGGTCACCCGGTTCATCGACATTGCTTCGACCTTCCATCTTCCGTTGATCCATCTCGAGGACTGCCCCGGCTTCCTCATCGGCAAGCAGTCCGAGGAAGCAGCAACGATCCGATTCGGATCCATGGCTCTCGCCGCGCTTGGTCAGTCGACGAGCCCGTTCTGCTGCGTGGTGATCCGCAAGGCGTTCGGCGTGGCCGGCGCCGCGAACAAGGTTCCCGGCAAGACGCACTTCCGGTTCTCGTGGCCATCGGGTGACTGGGGTTCGCTCCCGATCGAAGGCGGGCTGGAGGTGGCCTACCGTCAGGAGCTCGCCGGCATGGAAGGGGACGCTCTGCGAGATGAGGTCGAGAAGATCCGCGTTCGTCTGAACCGGTTCCGGAGCCCGTTCCGGTCGGCCGAGGTGTTCGAGATGGAGGACGTCATCGACCCCCGCGACACGCGCTCGGTGCTCACGCGGTGGGCGAACCTCGTGGCCCCGACCCGCAAGCCCGGCCCGATGGCCTGGACGTTTCGTCCGTAGGGGAAGTTTGGGGCTTTCGTCGCTCTCAGAGCAACGGAAACCCCGAACTCTCCGGCTCGTCAGGTGCGGCGGTCGAGGCTGTCGGGGCGCTCGGTCAGGACCGTCGCCATCTCGTCGTCGGGGTGGGCGACGAGCCACGCCGGCTTCAACTCCACAACCGGTGTCGGCGCGCCCGCTGATGTCGGCGTGCTCGAACCTGGTGGGGCGCTCTCGACCGTCTCGAGGTAGACCGACCGGCCCCACAGGCGGGCGACCGCGGGAAGGGTGCCCTGCGCGTATTCGGCGTCGAGGCCGCTGCCCTCGTGGCGGTGTTCCAGCCACAGCGCGCCTTTGCGGAACGCGTCGCCGTCGGTCACGAGGATGCGCGGCGTGCCCCGTCTCGACAGGTCGGCCACGAGCTTGTCGCGGATCTCCTCGGCCTCGCGGGTGGTGATGCGGATCTTGTTCTGTTCGCCGGGTTCGCGTTCCCACGCGAAGAGCTTGCAGCGCTCGGCGACGCCAGGAGTGAGGAACTGGGCGATGAGCGACACGTCGTCGCACACGGCGGCGAGTTCGAGCACACGGGCACGTCCGGAGATCTCTCCCGCGCCGGGGAACTGGATGCGTTCCTCATCCGTCGGGTGGTCGTAGATTCGCTCGACTTCCTTCCACAACTCGTAGCCAAGGTTGTACGGGTTCACCGACATCTGGTGCGGTTGGCCGACCGACGCATTGAGGCGGTCGTACTCCACGAACTCGTCGGTCGGGAGTTGGAGCCCCTGGACGATCTGACTGTGGACCCATACCGCGAAGCCTTCGTTGGCGATCTTCGTCCGACGCTGTGGACTGAAGTACGCCGCTTCGTCGCGAAGGATCGACACGATGTCGCGCTGCCAGTCCTCCAACCGTGCCGCGTGGGCGAGGATGAACCCGAGAAGATCGGGATTGGGTTCGCGGGGGAATCGTGCTCGCCATGCGTCCACGTTGTCGTCGTGCGCTTGCCGGGCGGCGGTGGCCTCCTTCGGAAACAGGTCACCGAACGGGTCGACTGGACGGGCTGAGGGAGGGCGTGCCTCACGACGGGGCATGACGTCCATCGGCGCGTGAATCGCCAGCGCCTGCACGTCGTCGACGAAGTCCTCGACGCGGGCTTGGCCGTATCGGCGGCCGTAGTCCTCGATGCGCTCGGCGCCGGCACGCACGCGGTGGAGGAACTTGCGATCGGTGTTGGCGAAGTAGCTGTTGTGCTGGAAGAACCAGCAGTGGCCATAGACGTGGGCGATCACGAGGAGCTGCGCGACCCACGAGTTTCCTTCGAGCAGATACGCCTGATACGGCTCGGTGTTGAGCACGAGTTCGTAGATCCTCGACCGCCCATGGTCGTGGCTCAGCTTCATCTGCTCGTAGTCGCGTCCGAAGCGCCAGTGCGAGTACCGCCCCGGCAGGCCGCGCGCGGCGATGTCGTAGATCCGCTCCGCCGGGGCGAAGTGGAACACCACCTCGGGCACATCGAGGCCGAGGGCCGCAGCAAGCGCTCGGCACTCGTCGTCGAGGCGCTGGAGGTCGTCGAGGTCGTACGCCTTCGTGGACCGCTCGGCGATCTCCGAGACCGCCAGCGCGAAAGCATCGGTGTCCGGTGTACGGACGTCGAGTGCGGCACAGCATCCGATCATGCGCTCAGCACCTCCTCGGGAGCGGGGGAGAAGATGGTCTTGAGGGCCTGCCAGATGTCTTCGTCCTTCGACACCCGCGCCGTTTCGAGACCGTCGATCTTGGCTTTGCTGAGCAGGCCGTAGATGTGCTCGCCGCCCCACGGGTAGCGCTGGGCCCGGTCGATCTGCACGTAGCCGATGAGGTTGGCGATCTTCGCTGCCTCGTTGACGAGCTCGAGAAGACGGGGGTTGTCGTCGGCCCAGTTGTCGCCGTCGGAGCAGTGCGCGAAGTAGACGTTCCATTCGTTCAGCGGGAAACGCGTTCGCTGAATCGACAGCGCCAGCTCGTAGGCCGATGAGCACTTCGTGCCGCCCGACTCGACCCTTGTGAAGAACTGTTCCTCATCGCACTCCGTCGCTTCGGTGTGGTGGGCGATGAACACGAGCTCGATCGTCGAGTACCGCCGGCGGAGAAAACGTGTCGCCCACCAGAAGAACAGGCGCGACACCCGCTTTTCGAACGTACCCATCGACCCCGACACGTCCATGAGCAGGAACACGACGGCCTGCGACTTCGGACGGCGGCTCTCGCGATAGGTGAGGTAGCGGATGTCTTCACGCTCGAAGTCACCTATCCGCGCATGACCGCGTGATGCGTTGCGGCGGAAGTTCACGCGCATCGTCGCCTTTTTGTCGAGGATCGGACCTTTGCGCGCCCGGTCATCCCAGAAGATCGAGTCGGTCTCCATCTGTTCCCGTGCCCGTGGGGCGAGACGGGGGAGTCCGAGCTGTTCGAACAGGTGCTGTTCCACCTCGTCCATGTCGAGCTCCACTTCGTACTCGACGGAACCGGGGTCACTCGATGCCTTGCCCTCACCCTTCTTGCCGGGCTTGCCGCCACCGAGATCGAACACGTCACCGGGCTTGCCGTCGCCGCTCTGGCCGACCCCGTCGGCCTTGCCGCGGTCGAAGATGAACCGCCACTCCTTCGTCCCTTTGACGGGGACGCGGATGCGTCGATCGGGACCGGCGGTGATGAGCTTCTCTTCGCCGATCTGGCTCTTCAACTGCTCGGCGATCTGCTTGTGTACCCGGTCGTGATGGCGTCGCGCGTCACGGCTCCCTTCGTCGTGGAAGATGCCGGGATCGCGTAGGACCGTCATGGTGTCCTCGGAATTCTCTGTGTACGTAGTATCGCGGGCGGGAGGGAAGCGGAGCGGCGATCCTCAGCGATTGAGGAGCGCACCGACGTAGTCGAGCAGCGCGCTGGAGCAGACAGCGCAGTAGTTGCGGTCCTGGCACAGAACGCGGATGACCTCGTTGAGTCGCTCGGCGTGCTGCTGGTCCGGGCTGCGCTTGGACACCGTGATGCGGACGATGTCCTTCATCTCTTCGAACAGGTAGCTCTCGATCGCCCGGCCGAGTTGGTCATCGGAACGGTACGACAACGGTCGGCCCTTGCGCAGCCACATTCCGATGCGCATCAGCACGCCGGAGCGAAATGCATCTTTCGCGTTCTCCGAGACACCGACCATGTCCTCGATGCCGCGCATCAGCTTCTCGTCGGGTTCGATCTCCTCGTTCGTGATCGGATCGCGGAGCTTCTCCTTCTCGCAGTACGCCTCGCAGTGGTTGAGGTAGTTCTCGAGGATCTCCTGCGCCTTGTCGGAGAAGGCCGGGATGAACGACTTGCGCACCTCGTCCTTCAGCTGGCGGTCGATCTCCTTGCGCGCTTCGGTGAGCAGCGCGAGCGACTTCTTCTTCTGGTCGTCGGAGAGCTGATGGGCCCGCTCGATCGAATTGCGCAACGCCCGGATGGCCATGACGGTCGTGAGGCACGGCTCGCCATCGGTGTGCTCGTGGGCGCCGGGGTCTCCGTCGGTCACGGCACGCGAGAGAGCGTCAATCACGAAGCGCGGGTCGATCCCGTCGAGGGCTTCGCGCTCGGCCGCCTTTTGGATCTCCGGCACCTGCGTGAGCTTGAACTCGCCGGTCTCGCGGCCGTCGTAGAGGTGCAGCTTCTCGATGGCCGAGAGGTTCGGGTATTCGGCCAGGCGGGTGAGCACGGCGATCGTCG
The DNA here is from genome assembly GCA_031418775.1 of Acidimicrobiia bacterium. Taxonomy (GTDB): domain Bacteria; phylum Actinomycetota; class Acidimicrobiia; order Acidimicrobiales; family JANYDT01; genus JANLQX01. The sequence continues at coordinate 41,424 of JANOJN010000038.1, read as the reverse complement.
AGGCCGCCTCGATGGCGTGGGGGTCGCAGTGGAAGTGCTGCTGGGACTGGGCGAGCAGCTTCTCGTAGATGCGGCGTTCATCGGACACTCGCACGTTGTACGGCACGGGAATTGTGTAGAGACGCGACTGCAACGCTTCGTTCGTCGGGTCCGACATGCGCTGGCGGAACTCGGACTCGTTGGTGTGGGCGAGGATCACCAGGTCGGCGTCGATGAAGCCGAACTTCGGAACCTTGAACTGACGCTCCTGCGACAGCGTGAGGAATTCAACGAGGAACTCCTTCGGGTTCTTCAGGAACTCGATGCATTCCAGGACGCCGCGGTTGGCCTTGGAGAACTCACCGGCCCAGTCGAGGGCGCGGGGGTCGTCGTCGGAGCCGTACTGCTCGAGCAGTTTGAAGTTGATGCCGCCGGTGAGCTGCTCGGTCGTCATCGACTTCGGGTCGCTGGGGGCGAACGTGCCGATACCGATGCGCTTGGACTCCGACAGGTAGACGCGGGAGATGGGGAACTTCGAGAAATCACCGCCGAACTCGGTCTTCAGGCGCATCGCGCACTTCGGGCACAGGTGGCCTTCGACCTCGACGCCGGCGTACTCCTGCACCCGTGCCCGCAGGCTCGGACCGCCGGGTTCACCGCCATCGGGCACGAGATGCAGCGGCTCCTCGTGCATGGGACAGCCCTGCAGTGCGTAGACCGCACCGGCGTCAGTGCGCGACCAGCGCTCGAGACCGCGTTTGATGGTCGTGGCGATCGTCGACTTCGCACCGCCCGGAGGCCCCCAGAGCAGCAGGATGCGTCGACGGGTCTGGTGCCCGCGAGCCGACGTGCGGAAGTACTCGACGAGATCGGCAAGGGGCTGATCGAGGCCGAACACCTCGCCATCGAAAAACGAGCCGCGCACGGTTCCGGTGACGGAGTCCTTGTCGAAGCCCGCAGCTTCGATCATCGCAAACACCCGGGCGTGGGCAGTGGCCGCAATCGTCGGATGCTTCTTCACCAGCTCCACGTACTGCTCGAGGTAGATCACCTCCTCCGCGGTCGTCGTGGCGGAATGCGCGGCGAGGCGCAATTCAACGAGAAGGTCGTGGCCGGTCTCCAACATGTGTGGATCCTCCCTCGGGTACGAGGTGGTTGTGGGTGAGTGTTCGGTGGTTCCTCTGCGGTGGGGGGTGTTCGTCAGTTCTGAAATCGGATTCGCCTACTGTCCGTCCAATCGGACTGACGGGCACGCTCCTGAAGGGTTTCCGGGAAGAAAAGTGAGAAACCGGCCGCCACGGGCGCACGTGCCCACTTCCGCGTTCATATGTGGGCCTTGTATTCAGAACCGAACGTGCCTACTGTTCACCGTTAACCAAGGCAGTCTTCCTATCCGCAGATGTGGTCTCAGGGGGTATCTGATGAGTAGTTCCGTGTCGACGGACAGCACGTGGGACGACGCGAAGTGGCAGCGCTACGGCCTGCTCGCCGGAGTCGTCTTCGTCGTCTTGAACGTGATCGGGTTGATCACCAGCGGGGCGCCCCCGGCGCGCGACGCATCGGCCGAAAAGATCAACGAGTACTTCGTGGACTATGCGGGTGGCATCAAGCTCGCCGCCATCTTGTTCGGCATCGGGCTCATCTTCGGCTTGTGGTGGCTCGGCTCGCTGTGGCGGGTGATCGGGAGACTCGAACCGAGTGGCCCACGGCTCGCTCTCATCGCCGTTCTCGCGTTTGCGATGAGTGGTGCAGTCGCGAGTATCGGTCAGGCGATGCTCGTGGCCCCGGCCCGTCGGGCCGACACCCTCGGAGGCACGGCCGAGTTCGTCTGGGTGCTTAGCTTCGGGGCCTTCAGCTTCGTCATGGCGACCACCGCGGCGCACATGTTGGCGCTCGCCGCCCTCGTCCTCTGGAAGAGATTCCTGCCGGTGGGGATGGGATGGCTCGCACTCGCCTCTGCCGCACTGTGCGCGGTGGCCACGATCGGGGCGGGAACCGAGGCAGGCGCGTTCATGGTCTTGCAGTTCGCCGGTTTCGCGAGCTGGTTGCTGTGGGTCCTGATCGCGTCGATTCTGCTCTTCCGGCGCAACGACTGACGACTTCGCGCTGAAGGACTGGTGCGCAAGCGCGACCGCGTCCTGGTATCGCTACGCCCCGTAGGTGAGTCGTCGCCCTTTGCCGCCAGGCTGGCCCGACCGGGTTACGCCGGCGAGATGACGGGTTCGTCGGCGTCGCTCGTCAGCCCGAACGGGACGTGGAGCACGTCATTGCTCGCCCACTCCCACACGGCCTCACCGGTGGGGAGGGTCCGCGCCTTCAACCGGATGGGGCCGAAGGCGAACGCCATGGGTTCGGCCCGCTCGAGGGCCGAAGCAACCGCGGGAGAGTCGACGAACTCGTCCGGAAGCGCGGCGATCATTCGGATCCGGAGGTCCCATGCCTGGTTGAGGTCGATCACCAACTGCTGGCTGATCTGGGCCATGAGGAACTCGGTGGTGCCCGGTTCGGGTACCGGGGCGACCCTGCTGGATAGGATGCTTGACGCGCCGTCTTCGGACGGGCCCAGCTTCCAGGTGCCTTCGGCTCGGAGCGTCGGGAACAGCACATGGAACTCCCATTCGTCGGCATAGCCGTCGGATCGAAGGGCGTCGGAAACGATGAGGTAGATCCGGGCGTCATTGGCCCACGATCGGGCCGACCGCGCCACCAGCGGCGCCAGTTCGGCTGCGGTGAATGGCCGTCGCTGCTGGGCGACGACGTCGGAGCCGATGGCCACGGCGGTCAACTGCGTTGCGACCGCGGCGTCTGTTGTGCTCTCTGCACTCTTCTTGCGAAACAACCCCATGGATTTCCGTCCTCCGTGTTGACAACATCCACTATCGGCATGTTGTCCCTCGGGTTGAGCCTTTTCCCTACCGTGGCCGGGCGGGAGACGGGCGGTTCCGAGGCGTTCTTGCAGTGTGAACCAACAACGAGGAGTCGGCGGTACCCTCGATTGCATGCCGTTGCCGCTCGTTGCGTTCCGCCGCGCTCGGCCGGCCGTCCTGGGTCCTCGGGTCGGCGCGTGACGGCGGCAAGGGTCGATGGTGGGTCGGGCGACGGCTCGTCGCGACGGCCGATCCTGCGGCTGTCGCTGGCCGGTGTTCGCTCGAACCGGGGGAGGTTTGCCCTCCTGAGCTTCTCGGTCTTCATCGGCGTGCTGTTCATCGCCGCCACGCTCACCATCACCGACACCGTCAAGGCCGGCTTCGGGTCGCTCTTCAGCGATGCGTATCGGAATGTGTCGGTGGTGGTTCGCGAACAGTCGGAGATCGTGCGCCAGAACGAGACGTTCCGTGGGCGCATCGACGAGGGTCTGGTCGCCGATGTCGCCGATGTCACCGGCGTCGAGGCAGCGTTGCCGCGGATCACCGGCTACGCGTATGTGGTGAGCGCCGACGGCGTCGCTCCTCCGAACGTTTCGAGCGAAACGGCCGGGGCACCGATCGCCGAGAACTGGGTCTCCGACGAGGCGCTCAATCCGTTCACGCTCGTCGACGGCACCGGGCCGACAGCGAGCGGCGACATCGTCATCGACCGCGGCACGGCCAAGGCCGCGCGCATAGAAGTACGCGACGCGGTCAGCGTGGTCACCAAGGACGGTTCGGTGCCCGGCCGCGTGTCGGGCATCGTGCGGTTCGGGTCCGTCGACAGCCCTGGCGCGGTGCCCGTCGTGCTGTTCGGCACCGACGATGCCCAGCGACTCCTCGGTGAGGCGGGTCGCGTGGATGCGGTGATCGTCCGGGCGAAGGACGGAGTCTCCGCCGCAACACTCGAACGGAGCATCGCCGCTGCGCTTCCCGATGGCATCGAGGCCGTCACGGGGGCGAAGGTCACGGCGGAACGCGAGAGCCAGGTGGCGTCGGGTTTGCGGTTCGTCACCGCGTTCCTGTTGATCTTCGCTGTCCTCTCGCTGGTGGTCGGCGCCTTCATCATCGCCAACACGTTCTCCATGTCGATCAGTCAGCGCACCCGCGAGCTTGCGCTGCTTCGGGCCGTCGGCGGATCCCGCTTCCAGATCGCCCGGATGGTGCTGGGCGAAGCGGTGGTGATGAGCATCGTCGGCTCGGTGGCCGGCCTGTTCGGTGGGATCGGGCTCGCGCAACTGATGAAGGGTGTCCTCCGCGCCACCGGAGTCGACCTTCCGCCGGCGCCGCTCGTCGTGCGCGCGGCGACTGTTGCGTGGAGCCTCGGTATCGGCATCGTCGTCACGGTCGGCGCGGCGATCACGCCCGCGCTTCGGGCGGCGCGCATCTCGCCCGTGGCGGCGATGCGTGACAGCGAGGTCGAGCCGCCGCCCTTGCTGCGCCGGACGCTGCTCGGGTTCGGCGTGCTCGTCGTCGCCGTGCTCGTCACCCGAGCCGGCGCTCTGACTCCGAGCTTGCCGCAGACGGGCGTCGGCGTGGCCCTGCTTTTTGCGGCATCGGTGCTGCTCGCCCCGGCCCTCGGCTCGCTCGCCCGATTCCTGGTCGACCCGGTCGGCCGGGTGTTCGGGACCACGTCCGGATTGGCCGTGCGCAATGCCACGCGCAACCCACGCCGTACCGCAGCGACGGCGCTCGCACTTTCGCTCGGCTCGGCCGTCGCCTGTTTCGCGCTGATCCTCAACGCGTCCCTGTCGTCCTCGCTGAAGACAGCGGTCGGCGGGGGTCTTCGCGGCGATCTCGTCGTCCGTTCAGGATCGTTCGGTGTCGGTGGACTTCCAACTTCGCTGGCCAAAGAGATAGGCGCGCTTCCTTCCGTCGAGGCCGTGTCAGGGCTCCGCTACGGATTCGCCACGGTCGACGGCCCCAAGCGCGAGGCCCGGCGGGTGTCTGCCGTTCGGCGCAGTGGCGGGCGACCGATCGCGTCCCTGGATCCGGCATCGGCCGATCGCCTGCTCGACTTCGGCAATGAAAGAGGGTCGCTCGGTGATCTCGGTGGCAACACCATCGCCATCTCGCAGCGAGAGCTCGACGACCGCGGCTGGAACTTCGGCGACACGCTCCAGCTCACGTTTCCCGGCCGGGAGCCCGGCCCGTTCCGCATCAGCGCCATCTTCCGCCAGGGGATCGCCTTCGACTTCGCCATCTCCCATGCCGATTACGAGCGCGCCGTGCCCGACCAGTTCGACTTCGTGGTGTATCTCGCGGCCAAGGACGGTGTGAAGCTCTCGGAGCTTCGTGGGGAAATCGAGCGGATCACCGCGAAGTATCCGACGGCCAAAGTCGAAGACCCGAAGCAATACGTCGCACGGATCACCAATTCGCTCGACCAGCTCCTGAGCTTGATCCTCGGCCTGCTGATCCTCGTGGTCACGATCGCGGTCCTCGGCATCGCCATCACCCTGTCGCTCAGCGTCGTGGAACGGATCCGGGAAATCGGATTGCTACGTACGCTTGGTATGGCGCGGGTGCAGGTGCGTTCGATGCTGCGGAGCGAAGCGGTGGTGATCGCACTTCTCGCGGTGAGCATCGGCGTGGTTTTGGGCATCGGCTCGGCGTGGGCCCTGCTCCAGGCCCTCCGTGACGAAGGGCTCTCTCGTTTCTCGGTTCCGCCGGTCGGAGTCGGGTCGCTGGCCCTGCTGGCGGCCGTCACGGGACTGCTGGCCTCGATCGTCCCGGGTCGACGTGCCGCGCGCCTGCCGATGCTCGCCGCGCTGAACGGACGCCAGGCGACCGCTCTCGCAACACCCGTCAGCAAGCGGGTCGTTGCCGTGAAGCGCGCCCGGGTCATCGGTGGGGTTCTCGCGGTCATCGGTGTGCTGGTCGGCTTCGGCCTCGGACGCGCAACCGCGCCGGGTGGAGACGCGGTGGCCGTCGCCCCGTCGACGGCGTCGACGAGTGCTCCGCCCGCGGCACCGACCACCACGGCCCCACCCCCGCCCGACGCGTCGACCTCGGCGGACAACACGCCGTACGCAGTCCCCTTATCATCGGCTCCGGCCGAGCCGGGGGTCCTTCGCGATTCGGTGCCGATCGAATCGCCGCCCGGCACCAAGGCCTGGCGGGTGCTCTACGACTCGGAGATCCGTGACGATCGGCCCACGGTTGTCAGTGGTCTCGTCTTCGCCCCTGACAAGCCGGCTCCGCCCGGCGGCTGGCCCGTGCTTTCCTTCGCGCACCCGACCACGGGTCTCGCCGATCGATGCGCGCCGTCGCGCAATGTCGGAATCCTCGAGACGACGATCGCCACCCTCGCCGCGCAGGTTGGGATGGTTGTCGTCGCCACTGACTACGCCGGGCTCGGTACCGAGGGGCCGCATCCCTTCCTCGACGGGATCAGTGAGGGACGGTCCGTCCTCGACATCGCGACCGCGGCGAAGGCTATCGACGGTCTGTCGCTCTCCGCCACCACCGTGCTGTGGGGTCATTCGCAGGGCGGCCACGCGGCGCTGTTCGCCGCTCAAGAGGCATCGACGTATGCACCTTCGCTGAAGATCGTCGGCGTGGTCGCCGGTGCACCACCGTCACAGTTACGAGAGCTGCTCACTTCTATCGAGAAGACGCCGGACCGGGGATACGCGCTGCTGGTCGCGGAAGGCCTTCGAGCGATCGATCCGTCGTTGCGGCTGGCCGACGTGTTCACGGCCCGCGGTGTCGCGCTAGCCGAACGGCTCGACACCCAGTGTTCGTTCGAGGTGAACAGTACCGCAGCCCGCGACACGATCCGTCTCGCCTCGCCCGTGCCCGGCGCATGGTTGACCGCGCTCGATGCCAACGAGCCCGGCGAAGTGAAGATCGACGTGCCCCTGCTCATCATTCACGGGTTCGACGACGAGCTCGTCCCCGTCGCCACTTCGGAGGTTCTGCAGAAGTCGCTCGAGCAACGGGGAACGTCCGTCGAGCGCATCGTCTATCCGGGCGCGGGGCACGCCGATGTCGCCCTTTCGTCGCTCACCGATGTGCTGGCGTGGATCACCAAGAAGCTTCCCGCCGCCGTAGCGAGCGCCACCGCGCCGGCCGCCGCGCCCGCCGCGCCCTCCGCGAGGTGGCCCGGTGCGACCGGTGCGCTCCGTGCTGCGCTCGACCGAGGTGCCACCGAGACCTTGGCGATCGCCCATGCCGGCGGTGACCTCGAAGCACCGCACAGCACGCCGTTCGCGTTTGATCGGGCCGTGAAGCTCGGTGTCGATGTCCTCGAAATGGATGTGCGGCTGTCTGGCGACGGTGTCCTCGTTGTGCAGCACGACCCCGATGTCGACCGCACCACGAACGAGACCGGCCCCGTCGCCGATCGAAGTGCGAAGCAACTCGCTGCGCTCGACAACGCGCACTGGTTCCAGCCGGGTTGCTGGGACTGTCGAAAGGCGACAGGCGCGCGGCCCTATCGTGGCGTCCGGCTGGGAACCGTGCCGCCGCGAGAGGGCGCCAAGGCTGACGACTTTCGCATCGCCACGCTTGACGACGTTCTGGCGAGATATCCGGACACGGTCATCGACATCGAGATCAAGGCCGACGGCCCCGATGGGGGAGTTCCCGTCGCCGAAGCACTGGCAAAACGTCTGCGCGCTGATCAATCCCCCGATCGGTTCATCGTGGTGAGCTTCGATGACGTCACCATCGATACGTTCAGCAAGGCGGCACCGCAGATCGCCACCTCACCGGGGTTCGGCGCACTCACCCGCTACGTCCTCAGCGGCGCCGCGCTCCCGAAGACCCCGGTGATCCAGATTCCGCCGGAGCTGCAGGGACTTCCGATCTTGACCGACGCCCTTCGGGCACGGGCGGCTGCCGACGGCATCGCCATCTGGGTGTGGCCGTCGGACTCCGCCACCGACGACCGGGCGAACTACGAAGCGCTGTTGGCGCAACGGCCCAACGGCATCATCGCTGGCCGGCCCGAAGTGCTGCTTGGCATTCCCGGCCGGTAGCAGCTGTCGGCGACGCGGGTGGGTCGCCCGCCCGACGCGCGGCTACCGTCGCACGCCATGGACGAGACCGTTGTCTACCCCGCCCGACGTGTGATCACGATGAACCGCGGACTACCCTTCGCCGAGGCGGTGGCCGTGCGGGATGGACGGATCCTCGGCGTCGGGACCGTCGCCGAGCTGGAGTCGTGGGGATCGTGTCGGGTCGACGGCCGCTTTGCCGACAAGGTGCTCATCCCCGGCTTCGTCGAGGCGCACTCGCACGTGATGGCGGGGGGACACTGGCAGAACCCCTACGTCGGATTCTTCGATCGACGTGATCCGCAAGGTCGGGTGTGGAAGAGCTGCGGCTCCATCGACGAGGTCATCGATCGGCTGATCGAGGCAGAGTCGATGATGGAAGAGCCCGACGAGCTGCTCGTGGCGTGGGGTCTCGATCCGATCTACTTCCCCGGTGAGCGCCTCTTGGGGAAACACCTCGATCGCGTGTCGACGACGAGACGTATCTTCGTGTTCCATGCCAACGGGCATCTGGCGACCGTCAACACGGCAATGCTCCGCTCATCGGAGATCACCTCGAAGTCCACCACGCCCGGCGTCGCTCGTGACGGAGACGGTGAGCCGAACGGCGAGCTCCAGGAGGCCGCGATGTCGCTCGCTTCGGAAGCCTTCCGAAAGCTCATGACGGCGTGGAACTCACCCGCGGCGAAGTGGAACTACGCCTACGAAGCACGCAACGCCGGGCACACCTTCGTCACCGATCTGAGCCCGGGGTCACTCGCTTCTCCGGGCCAGCTGGAGGCGTGGCAGGCAGTAACCGACGACCCTGCGTATCCGGTGCGCGTGATGGTGGCGGTCGGTCCACCCTTCGGGCGTCCGGCCGACCCGGTGGCCCTTTCCGAATTGGCCAAGCGCCTCCGTCACGAGTCCGCCGAGAAACTCCACTTCGGCATCGTGAAACTGATTCTCGACGGTTCGATCCAGGGCTTCACGGCCCGGCTTTCGTGGCCGTACTACTACCGCCCGCCGGAGGGACACCACGAGAACGGACTGTGGCTGATCGCCCCGGACCAGCTGACGGATCTCGTCAGCACCTTCCACGCCGCTGGGCTCATCGTGCACGCGCACTGCAACGGTGATCAGGCCGCGGAGGCCTTCATCGATGCCGTAGAGGCGGCGTTGGAGCGCCACCCGCGGTGGGACCACCGTCACACCGTGCAGCACTGCCAGATGACCACCCCGGCGCAGTATCGCCGCATGGCGGCGCTTGGTATGTGCGCAAACATCTTCAGCAACCACATCTACTACTGGGGGGATCAGCATCGCGACCGCAGCATCGGACCCGAACGCGCCGCGAAGATGGACGCCTGCGCCACGGCGCTCGCCGAGGGCGTGCCCATGTCGATCCACTCCGATGCTCCGGTCACACCGATGGGTCACCTCCACACCATGTGGTGCGCGGTGAACCGGCTCACCTCGACCGGTCAGGTCCTCGGGCCGGATGAACGGATCTCCGTCATGGAAGCACTGCATGCGGCGACGATCGGCGCGGCGTACCAGTTGAAGGTCGATCATCTGATCGGCAGCATCGAAGCCGGAAAGTTCGCCGACTTCGCCGTCCTGTCCGACGATCCGCTGACCGTCGACCCGGTGACGCTGAAGGACATCGGCGTGTGGGGCACTGTTGTCGGGGGCGTGCCGTTCGAAGCAGGCGTCAACTCCGGCGACGGTGCACGCTGACGACGTAGTCCGACGTCGACACCCACTGGTCGTCATCCCATGTGGCCCAGCGCTCGATGAGGTCGAGTCCTGCCGACGTGGTCCACGCGTCCCAGTCGGCAACGGGCACGCGTCGCCCATCACCCCGGGCCAGCTGGAAACCGGCCACGACCAAACCTCCGGGTTCGACATGGCGCGCCACGTTGGCGATCGCCGCCGGTCGGTCTTCCGCGTCCACGAACAGGATCACGTTGCCGGCCATCATCACGACACCGAAACTTCGGCCGAGGTCGATGGTGGCGAGGTTGCCCAGGTGCCATTGGAGTTGGGGAGCTTTGGCCTTCGCATGCCCGAGCATGTCGGCGTCGATGTCGGTCCCCTCGGTCTGATGCCCGCGTCGGTCGAGCTCGATCGCCACTCGACCCGTCCCACATCCCGCATCGAGGATCGCCCCGGTGACATTCGGATGCCGCTGACGGAGGCGTTCGAGGAAGGCGACTTCGCCGTGCGGATCGTTGCCGGCCGCCGCCATCTGCGTCCACGCCTCGTCGTAGCCGAAGGGGTTCCACGTGGTCGTCACGACGGAGAAGCGTAGGTGGCGGCCGCTCCGGCACGACGCTCCCCGCCACACCCGCCGTAACGCGAGTCGGCGGAGGCGCCGGCGAAGTGATGAACTGGGCCGATGCCAGAACGCAACGTCCTCGGCGGTGAACTCGAATCGTGCAGCACCGAACCGCTGACCGGTTTCTTCCGCGACGGCTGCTGCAACACCGGTCCCGACGATCTCGGTAGCCACACGATCTGTGCCGTCGTCACGAGGGAGTTCCTCGACCATCAGCGCGGTATCGGCAACGACCTCAGCACGCCGATGCGCCAGTACAACTTCCCGGGGCTGGTGCCGGGGGATCGCTGGTGCGTGACCGCCCGTAACTGGCTGCGTGCCCACCTCGACGGGGCCGCGGCCCATGTCGTGCTGGCGGCCACCAACGAGAAGGTCCTCGACCTCGTGCCACTCGCGGTGTTGAAGCTCTACGCCGTCGACGTGCCGTCGGACCCGAGCTCCATCGAAGGCTGAGTCAGAGGTCTTGGCCGAGATTGCAGCCTGAGTTGCTGTGAGAGCAACGCATGCTGCAATCTCCGTACACGTTTCGCCTTGTCCCGATCAGCCGAAGACGAACTCGCCGAGGAACGCGTTGCGGAACCGGCCCGCCGGATCAAGACGCCCGGCGAGCTCGACGAACCGGGGGAGCTGCGGATAGCAACGGCGGACGTCGGTAGCGTCCATCGTGAAGAGCTTTCCCCAGTGGGGCCGCGGGTCGAACGGCGCGAGCGCGTGCTCGATGTCGGGGAGGAGCGCACGAACGCGCGGCCAGTCGGGCCTCCACGTGAAATGCAGCGCAACGCTGTCGCGACCGTGGCACGGACTCATCCAGAACGAGTCGGCGGCGACGGTGCGGACTTCACCGACCAGGACCAGTGCGGAGATCCGGTGGTGGAGGGACCACAGCGCATCGATCGCTTCGACGGCGTGCTCCCGAGGGAGCAGATATTCGCTCTGGAGCTCGTCGCCACTGCTGGGGGTGAAGGCCATGCGGAAATGGGGGAGCCGTTCGTACGCCGGGCCCGGGTCACCGAGTTGCGGCGTGCAAGGCTGCGGGTCGAGCCCGGGGAGCGGATGCAGGTGCTCGGTCGCCGGAGGTGCACCGAAGAACGGGGCCGCCGGATCGTAAAGATCGACGTCGCCGACGCGGACCTTGCGCCACGCGGTCGTGAACTCGGGTCGTTGCCAATCGGTGAACAGACTGACGCTGTAGGCACTCGACATGATCTCGTCGAAGTGCTCGCGCGCGGCATCGAACGACAGCCGCTCGTAGACGTGCTGCCGCACCTCGAACGCCGGGACGACGTCGAGCGTGAGCGACGTGACGACGCCGAGCGCTCCGAGGTGGACGACGAGACCCGGGAACACGTCGGGATCGTCGGTCCGCGAGAACTGCCGTAACTGGCCGCTCGCGGTGACCAGTTCGATCACGGCCACCGACGAGGTGAGGATGGGACTGGCGTTCCCCGAGCCGTGGGTTCCGGTGGCGCATGCTCCGGCGACCGAGATGTGGGGGAGCGACGCAAGGTTGGTGAGGGCAAACCCTTCGGCTTGCACGGCAGCGCCGACGTCGCCGTAGCGTGCGCCACCGGACACGGTGACCGTTTGCCGGACACGATCGAGGTGGATCGCCGGGCCCGACGCGTCGAGCGTGATCACGGTGCCGCTCGAGTCGGCGATGGTATTGAACGAGTGCCGGGAGCCCAGTGCCTTCACCGGTCCGGGCCCGGCCATCGCGGCCGCAACCCCGTCGGCCGTTGCCGCGGTGATCTCAGAAGCGAAGGAGAACTCCTGGTTTTCCGCCCAGTTCCGGATCGGTGTGTGCACGAGGGTGTTCTACAGGGTTCCGGTCGCACTGTCGCCTTCCGGGTCCTGGAGATTGGTATCTCAGTCGCTCCGGGAGCGACCACGTGCACAACTATCCGCCATGTACGCTCCCGCGCATGTTTGCCGACGACGTTCCTGTGGCCCACACTCCTCCCGGCGGCTTCGGGGAACACTTCCCCGAGCCCGTGCTCGCCGGTTGCACCGAGCCGCTCGTCGAGGGAGCCCCTGATCTGCGTGGACTCTGGAAGGCGCTCCGGGCCGAGCGGGCCGGACAGCCGGTGCCGCCGGACGACCGAATCCTCTCGTACACGGAGCGGATCGAGCAGTGCGGAAACCGGATCGTCGATATGGGTGGCGGAACGATCGCCGATGCGCGAGCCGACGGGACCGAGGAGAACGGGGTCCACGATGTGTCGGCCTTCGACTACACGACACCGATCCATGTGATCGCGTCGTACGAGGACAACGTCTTCGTCCTTCGACCCGTCGGCATCCCCGGCATTCAGGTGACGCGAGGACTCGACGATGAGGGTCACATGATCTGGACCCGCCCCGATCTCGGTGGACTGGTCGTCACGTTGGAGCGCATCGGTGACGGGGCCGGAACTCCGGTCAATACGTTCCGCCGCGCCCAGTGAGGGTCCGCCGAGTGTGCTTCCTGTCGTCCAAGCGGGTGTCCGACGAAGTCAACCGAGTCTTGATGTGAGCTTCTCACCCTGAAGCTGGAGAGAGTCCGGCGTGCCGGCTGGCACGATGACTCGGTGGACGCCGACGGCCGCGAAACCTTCGGCCTCTCTCGTGACGGCATCAACCTGGCGTTCGGTGCACATGGCCGTGACCTCGATCAGCGACGGATCGCGGCCGGAGTCTTCGGCGGCCCGTCGCATGGTTGCGAGCAGCGGCTCGATCTTGGACGGCGTGCCCATTGGGAAGAAACCGTCGCCGAGGCGACCGGCGCGCCGCGCTGCGTCGTTCGAATGGCCTCCGATCACGATCGGAATGGTGCCGTTCGCTGGACGCGGCCGCGAGATGCAGTTCGTGAACTGTGCGTACGGACTGTCGTGGCTGACTCGTGTTCCCGTCCATAGCTTCCGCATCACCGCGACAGCGTCATCGGTGCGGCTGCCACGGTCGTCGAACGGAACGCCGATCGCCGCAAACTCTTCAGCCAGCCACCCAACACCGATTCCGAGTACGACCCGCCCTCCCGACAGCGAATCCAACGTCGCGATCTCCTTTGCGGCGATCAACGCATTGCGTTGCGGAAGAATCAATATGCCGGTGCAGAGCTTCAGCCGTGTCGTCCTCGCCGCCACGTAGGCCAACCAGATGAGCGGGTCGGGTAGGTCGAATTCCTCGGCCCCGCCGGCCATCTTCCCCGACGTCGCATACGGGTACGCGGTTTGGTACCCCGATGGCACGACGACGTGTTCGGGACCCCAGATTGACTCGAATCCGGCCGTCTCCGCCGCCTCAGCGATCGCTATCGCGCCCCGTGGAGTGGCGCCCTCTCCGGTACTTCCGTACAGCCCGAGTTTCATGGCGGTTCCCCTCTTTTCGCGACGTTTCGCTTCGTCATGATGTCGGACTGCGGCGGGTCTGTCACGCGGGTTGACCCTGGGTCGGCTACGCGTCGAGATGGATGAACATGCAGGTCCGCGGTTCACCGTTGACGTTGCGGCTGATGTGGCCCCGTCCGGTGGTGTCTTCGGCGAGGAGAATCGTGCCGGGCCCCATGATCCGCTTGGTGCCGTCACCGACTTCGATCTCGACGGAACCGGTCAGATTGACGACGTACTGGCGTCGGGGTGCCCGGTGGAAGTCGAGGTGATACCCACCGGAAACCTCGCGGAACTGCACACCGCTGGTCGGAATCGTCTCGGAGATCAAGCCCATTGGCCCGAGATCGTCGAGGTCAACGACGAGGTCTTCGAAGTGCGATTGCCCGTCGGTGCCGGTGTAGATCCTGGTGATTTCCATGGGAGTCGACCGTACAAGCGGTCCGGGTGCCGGAGATTGCAGTCTGGGTCGCCCCGGAGCGACTTCGTGCACAACAATCGGTGTTCGACCACACTTCGAGTGCCATGCCTGTCGACGATTCCCGATCAGAGGTCCCGGTCACCGTCATCGGTGGCTACCTCGGCGCCGGCAAGACGACACTGCTGAACCACATCCTGCGAACGTCGACAGAGCGCGTCGTGGTGCTGGTGAACGACTTCGGTTCGATCAACATCGACGCTGAGCTGATCAGTTCGTCCGACGAGGACACCATCATCCTCGCCAACGGGTGCATCTGCTGCAGCCTCGTCGACGGCCTCGGCGTGGCCCTCAACGGGGTACGGGCCATGCACCCTCGCCCGGCTCGACTCGTCATCGAGGCCAGCGGCGTGGCCGATCCCGCGTCCATCGCGGCGTACGCCCACGATGGTGGGCTGCGCCTCGATGGGGTCGTCACCGTGATCGACGCCGAAACGATACGTGCACGTACGAAGGATCGTTACGTCGGTGACACCGTCCTGCGACAGATCACGGGCGCCGACCTCCTCCTCGTCACCAAGACCGACCTGATCGACGAGGAGACCCTGGCCGCACTGCGATCCTGGCTCACCGGCATCGCCGGGAACCGTCCCGTGATCGAGGCGCTACACGGCTCGGCGCCCCTAACCGTGCTCCTCGGTGCCGGTTCTTCGGAGGCTCCGGTGCCGGGTCGCGAGTTGGTGGGCGCGGCAATGGCCGACGACGTGTTCGAGACGTGGAGCTTCACGTCGGACCGCACCCTCGACCGCGACGTGCTCCGGGACGTGGTGGCGTCCTGGCCGGAGGTGGTCGTGAGGGTGAAAGGCATCGTCCGAGCGACCAGCACAACAGACGAAACGCAGCGGCGAGTGGTCGTGCATCGCGTGGGCACCCGCACGACCGTCACCGACGAGGGACTGTGGACGTCCGGCCCGTCGCAGCTCGTGGCCATCGCCGTCCGCGGCACGATCAACCCGGACGACCTCGACGCCTCGGTGGCAACCGCGATCAGGAACTAAGCGCGCTGGCATCTCGTTCGTCTCCGATCTCCGGCCGTGAAACCTGCAACGTCGAACATGGAGCAGTCGGGCCGCCAATCGGGCATCCCACACGCAACAGTCCCGCATTCCGCATACCCTCATTTTTTCCGGAAAGGGCGAGTTTCAGGCCATCTGGGATGTCGCAGTAGCCACTGTGGGATGCGCAACTCGCTCGTCTACGAAGAACTGCCGTGCCGGGTCATCCTGACGTGTGCGCGTACCGGTCGTCACGGCGACGACTTCCGCGCCATCCGTGGCGTACTGCACGATGTAGGCCTTGCGCGTTTCGTCGGTGAGGTTCGGGCCGGTACGGTGCGGGGTGAGGGAGGAGAACACCACCATGCTCCCGACCGGCGCTTCCACGGCAACGGCACCGGTGGAGTCACCCAGGCATTGGAAGCCGACGGACGTCGTCCAATGAGCGAGGGTGCCGTGCCGGTGGAGGCCGGGCATCACCCAAGGGCACCCGTTGTCGATCGTGGCGTCGGTGAGCGGCACCCAGCAAGTGAGGTACTGCTGGGGCTCGACGAAGGCGTACCCGTTGTCCTGATGCCACGGAAACTCCCGGTGCGGCTCGGGCTTCTTGTAGACGGCCTGGTCCCAGTAGAGCCGTGCGTCGGGGCCGATGAGGTCATGGCACACGTCCACCAGCGCCGGATGCTGCGCGAAGGCCCGTGCGGCACCGGAACGCAGGACGAGGTGGATGGTGAAGGTGATCTCGTCGGCCGTGGCAATCGACATCGACGCGTTCGGTTGTGTGTGCAGGAACGCCGTGATGCGTGACTCCCATGCATCGATCTCATCGCGTAGTGCCGAGATCTCCGCGACAGAGAACGCGTCACGGACGAGGACGTAGCCCTGCTCGTCGAACTGCTGCACCTCGTCGGCGGTCAGGCGCCGCAGTCCGTCGTGAGGACGGTCGATCCACTGGAAGTCCGTGTTGGCCGGGTGAAGTGAGATCACGCGGCGACATCCCCGGGTTTGTCGGCGAGGTAGATCTTGTGGTCGACGAAGGTGCCGTCGACGTAGAACCCCCAGCCACGACCGTGGGGTTTGCCGGCCCAGAACAGGGTCCACACCGGACCTCCGTTGCGCAGGGCTTCGATGCGGTGCACGTCGTCGCCGGCGATGCGGTTCAAACGCCCAGGCCGGAGGTCACGGGCGGATTCTCCGTGGATGCCCCGTCGTTCGGTGTAGCCGCCTTTGAGAATCAGGCTGACCGAGCGGGAGAACGGATGGTTGTGCGGGTCGGGGTCGCCGTCGGGGAGCTGGATGGCGTGGAGAAAGATCGACCCGAGCGGCGTGTCGAACCGCCAACGCTTCAGGTACGTGCGATCCGGATGCGAATGGTCCGGGATGAACTGTCGGCGGGCGAACGACCAACGCCATTCACCATCGACCAGATTGGGACGTCGAGCCACCCTGCGATGGTATCGACCGCCGGCCGCCGTCACCCATATTTGTCAGCCGGCGACGTCGACCTTGGCAATGATCTGCGTGGGTGTGACGCGCACAACCATCTCCGGCGGGACGGCGTTGCGCTTCCCGTAGGCCTCGGCGTTCTCCTGGCCCATGTAGCGACCCCCGATCCGGGTACCCCAGTACAGCAGTTCAGTCGTATCGGTCGACGTGCTGGCGGTTCCGGCGATGGTGACGAAGCTGAACGGGGGCCGCTCGTCGTCCCAGCACAGGCTGACTCGTGGGTCGCGCAGGATGGCCTTGCCTTTGATGGTGTCGGCCGACGTCATGAAGATGATGTCGTCGCCGTCGATGTCGACCCAGACCGGAGCCACATGTGCGCTGCCGTCCTTGCGAACGATCGCCAGCTTGGCGGTCCTCGCCGGAAGCGCAGTGACGAACTCCTTCCACCAGCCAGCGGGTGCGCTTTCGTAGCCCATGTCGCCATCTCCTCGCTCGAAACACCGACGATCGGTGCCCCTCGAACTCTCCCACGGCATGGCCGCCGTCAAGCGCGGTTGTTCCCGAACTGCACGAGCGCGACGCCGCAAATGGCGATGATGCCGCCAACGAGGACACTCCACGACAGTCGTTCGTGGAGCAGGAGTGCTCCGAAGCAGACGCCGAGCACCGTGGACAGATAGGCCACGGCACTGGCCTGCATCCCTGTCCCGCGTGAGACGAGTTCGGAGAAGCACACGAACGACAATGCGAGCCCGAACAATGATAAGTACACGAACGAAACCACGAAGGTCTTCGGAAAGCTCATGTTGGAACGGTCGTCGGGGATGGCGATGACAGCGACCAGAGCACACGACATCAGGAGCTGCATGGCGACCGCCATCAATCGGTCCACCCCCGGCAGCGGGAATCGTTTGTACATGACTGATCCGATTGCAGAGGTGACCGCAGCGAGCACGCCGTAGAGAATTCCGATTCCGCGAACCTGCCCTTCGATCGCGCGCCAGGCAACGATCACCGCCCCGAGCATGCCGATACCGAGCCCTAGGGCGATGCGAGATGTGACGCGCTCTCCGAGCACGACTGTCGCCATCACCGCCACGAAAAGCGGCATGGTGTTCGACAGGATGGACACGAGCCCGGCCGGAATGTTGCGGGCAGCGAGGAACAGGAAGACCGTCGAGAGCCCGGTCATCGGAAAGGCGATGGCGGCGATCTGAAACCATTGCGCTCGCGTTGCCGGGAATGCAGCTCCTCGCCGTCGGGCGAGCATGGTCAGGACAAGTCCACCGAGCAAGGCACGGGCGGCAGCGACGGTGACCGGTGGAACAGTCCGGCCGGCGACCCGCATGGCGACGGTGTTGAGGGCCCAGAACGACGCCACCGCCACGAACAGCACCGCCGTCGGGACACGCACGAGTGCGCTCGGCCGGGATGCGGCCCGCGGCATAGCGCCCGGAGCTCGGTCACGAACGCCGTCCACCTGATGCACTTTCGTAGGTCATGCGTTCTTCCTCACTCGTAAGCACCGACCGAACGGCGACCCGAACTCTCCCACGGCATGGCGGCGGTCGACGACCCGGCGGTGGCTGAGCGAGAATCGAAGCGATGGCACCCACCGCCCCCCACCCTGTTGACCCGACGACGCCCGATGCGGTCCTCCAGTTCATCGGGAAGGGCACCGACCTCATCGTGCCGATCGCCAACGGCGAGCCGGTCTCCGTGCTCGACGCGATCGAGGCTGCGGCCGATTCCCTCGACGGCGTGAAGGTGCACCAGATGCACGCGCTCCATGACCGTCCGAGTCTGCACGGTGCCTACGGCGACAAGCTCCGCCACATCTCCTACTTCCTCTCGCACATCACCCGGCCGTGCTTCCTCGCCGGGGAGATCGACCTTGTACCGAACAACTTCAGTGAGGTCCCCGACCTCATGAAGCTGCGCTCGAAGGATCCGATCGTGATCGCTGCAGCGTCGATGCCGGATCGGCACGGGTACTTCTCGCTCGGGACCTCGGCTGACTATGTGTCGAGCTTCATCGGTCGATCACCCTTCTTCCTCGAGGCGAACCCGCAGATGCCGCGCACCTTCGGCCGCAACCAGCTCCACGTCAGCCAGATTCTCGGATGGTGCGTGCACGACGCGCCGCTGGTCGAGGTGCAGCCCCTTGTTCCCAACGCCGTCGAGCAGAGCATCGCGGCCTACGTCGCCGAGCGGGTAGGCGACGACGCAGTGATCCAGGCCGGCATCGGCTCCATCCCGAACTCGGTGTTGGCACTTCTGAAGGACCGGAACAACCTGGGCATCCACACCGAGCTCATCTCCGACGGCTTCGTCGATCTGATCGAGTGCGGCGCCGCCACAGGATCGAACAAGCGCAACAACCGGACCAAAGCGGTGGGCGCCTTCGCGCTCGGCACGCGTCGGCTCTACGACTTCATCGCCGACAATCCGGCGGTGGAGCTCTGGCCGGTGCGCTATGTGAACAGTCCGCCGATTGTCGCGACCGAGCCGAAGTTCGTGTCGATCAACGCGACCATCGAGGTCGACCTGCTCGGCCAGTGTGCGTCGGAGACGATCGGCGGCAGGTACTGGTCGTCGTCGGGCGGGCAGGCCGACTTCGCCCGGGGTGCGATGTACTCCGACGGCGGGCAGGGCTTCATCGTCCTCACCTCGACGGTCAAGGACGGCACCGTCAGCCGCATCGTGCCCCAACTCGGGCAGGGCCAGGTCGTCACGACGCTGAAGAACACCGTCGACAAGGTTGCGACCGAGTTCGGCATCGCCGAGCTACGCGGTCGCACGATCCGTGAGCGGGCCAACGCGCTCATCGGCATCGCCCACCCCGACCATCGCGACCGCCTCCGCCACGATGCAGCCGCGCTCGGATTCGTGTAAGCGCGTTCTTGGACGCCGGTTCGCCCCGTCGCTATTCAGCGACCGAGTCGCGCTCGATGGGGCGACGTGCCCACACTGCGTAGAGGGGATCGGTACGGGCACCGGGGTTGCGCCGTTCGACGGTGGGGTCGGTGAAGCCCCCGGCTACCCGGAAATAGGTGGCCACGATGCGGCAGCGGCCGGCGTCATCAGTCGAGAGCCACCCGCGTATCGCCTTGGTCGGGAAGCACCGGTTCGAGAACGTGCACACGAACACGCCGCCGGGGCGAAGGACTCTCGCCACCTCGGAGAAGATGTCGAGCGGTTTGGTCAGGTAGTCGACGGAGACGCAGCACGTGACGGCGTCGATCGATCCGTCCTCGAACGGGAGCACCGGCTCGACGTTGAGGTCCCGGACCACCCACGACGACGCCATCTCGTTCGCCGCCAGTTCCTTGGCGTTCATCCCCATCGCGACGAGGCGGGCCGGAGCGGTGCGGAAATGCGAAACCCACGACGAACAGATGTCGAGCACATCGCCGGTCAACTCGAGCTCGTCATAGAGCGCGCCAACCGCAGCGATGGCACCGTCATCGATATGCGTCACCAACCGATCGAATGAGTAGAAACGATCGTCGGGCGTCTCGTCGGACCGGATGAAGAACCCCGGCGGGAATGGGTCAGATGCTCGTACGTCAGCCACTGTGAGAAGGGTAGAACAGTCCGCTCCGCAAGCGCGAGCAGGCATTCTCGAATCGGAACTGTGAGGGCGAATCGCCCGGACACTTGGTGGGAGCGGTTACTTACCAAGTATGATCACCGAATGGCGCGTTCTGAACGTTTCAAGGTCTCCACTTCCGGCCAGCTCTCGCTTCCCGCCGCTGTGCGACGGCGGTGGCATCTCGGCGAAGGCGGACATGTCGACGTGATCGACCTCGGATTCGGCGTGCTGACGGTTCCGGCGGGGTCGGCCGGCCGGCTCCTCAATCAAATCCTTCCGGCGGACGTCCACTATGCGAACGTCGCCGCGGATACCGATCCTGATCTCCAGACCACCTGAGCGTGACCGCCGTACTTCTCGACGACCATCTGCTCCGCGACTGGCTCGCCGGCCCCGATCCCGCGCTTCGGCGAGCGGTCGCCCGGTCGGCTGTCGCCACGACGAACCTCTGGTTCGCGCGCTTATGTAAGAGCGCTGCCGGCCAGGGTGGAGGTGCACTGCTCGGATCGTGGTCGGCCGAGGAGCGCGAAGCGTTGATCGCCGGCCTCATCGCGCTTCCGGACGACATCGAGATCGTGGCGATGAAGGAACTGGCGTGGCGGATGGGGCGGCTCGTTCAAGATCACTCCGCGCTTTCGACGCTCGGATCCGAAGCCGTGAGCGCCGCAGAGCATCTCGGGGCCTCCATCCTGGTTTCCTCGCGCGACGACGGCCCCGGCATCCGACGAGCATGCTCGTCGCTTCGCATCCGCTATCGAACGTTGGATCGCTGACTATCAGTCGAAGTAGTGGGCGCGGAGTTGATGTTTCTTGAGCTTGCCGCTCGCCTCTCGCGGGAGCTTGTCCATGACGTCGATGGACTTCGGCACCTTGAACGACGCGAGCTGGGCCCGCGCGTAGGCAATGAGTTCGTGCACATCGAGTTCTGCGCCCTCGACCGCTTCGACGACCGCCTTCACCTCCTGGCCGAACTCGGGGTGCGGAACTCCGAACACGGCGACGTCGGCGATGTCGGGGTGCTGGCTCAGCACCGCCTCGATCTCGGCCGGGTAGATGTTGGTGCCGCCGGAGATGATCAGGTCGACACGACGATCGGCGAGGAACAGGTAACCGTCTTCGTCGAGCCAGCCGAGATCGCCGACGGTGAAGCGTCCGTCGGGACGGACCATCGCCGCGGTCTTCGCCGGGTCGCCGAAGTACGACGGTGTGCCGTCGACCCGTTTCGCGTAGATCGTGCCGATCTGCCCGGGCGGGAGGTCGTTGCCGTCCTCATCGAGCACAGATAGCTCGAGCACGTCGGTGGCGTGTCCGACCGTGCCGGGTTTGGCCAGCCATTCCTCGGACGTGGCGATCACCGGCCCCACACCCTCGGACGATCCGTAGAGCTCGACGATGACCGGGCCGAACCATCCGATCATCGCTCGCTTGGCCCACTCCGGACACGGTGCCGCGGTGTGGAGCACCCAGCGCAGTGACGACACGTCGTAGCGGTTGCGGACGATCGGATCGAGCTTGAGGAGGCGGACGAACTGGGTCGGCACCATGGGCGTGCCGACGACGCGGTGCTCCTCGATGAGCGCCAACGTCTGCTCAGGATCCGACCGTTCGACGATCAGCATCGGGTTGCCACGTGCCATCGCCGACACGAGCACGCCGCCACCGAGCGCGTGGTAGATCGGGGTGGACAGCATCATCTGGGCGCGCTCGGGCATATGGACCAACGTGCCCCAACGCGAGGCGGCGGCGGCGATGTGGCTTGCGCTCACGGCCGTCCCGGCCCGCACCACGCCCTTCGATCGGCCGGTGGTGCCGCCGGTGTACTGCAGCGGCGCGCCCATGTTGCATTCCGCCGGCGGTGTGGCGGTCTGGGCGGCGAGCCAGCTTTCGTACTCTTCGCCGAACACGATGACCCGCGTGATTCCGGCAGCCCGGGCGGCCTGGCGACCCACGGTCTCGAGGTCCGGTGCGACGATCAACAATTTGGAGCCCGAGTCGAGCAGCAACTCGGTGAGCTCCCCGGCGATGAGGTGCCAGTTGAGCGGCACGTAGCGGCAGCCGGCGCGTGCGCTTCCCAGAGCCGCTTCGGCCCATTCGAGCCGGTTCCGGGCCAGGATCCCCCAGGCATCGCGCTCGTGGAGATGCTCGTGTCGCAGACCGTGGGCGAAACGTCGGGCGCGCTCTTCGAGTTCCGACCAGGTGAGGACGCGGCCGTCGGCACGGACGGCCTCACCGAGGGGATGGTCCGCGGTTGCCGGTAGGACGTTCAGGGGCTGGAGCTTGGTGGCCACGTAGTTTCCGTTCTCTCGAAGGCGAGCGGCTGCCTTTGCATGACCCTCGCAGAACCATCCGCTCTTGGCAAACGGACACTTCGGTACGGGCGCTGCGGCTGTTCGGAGCGACCGGTGTCTCGTAGGCTCGCCGACCGTGCTGGATGTTCACTGGTTCCTTCCGACGGGCGGTGACTCGCGCGACGTGCTGCCGTCGGGACCGTCGCCCCATCGCCGTCCGCCCGACTTCGGCTATCTCGCCCAGGTCGCGATCGCGTGCGATGAACTCGGCTTCGGAGCCGTCCTCACACCGTGCGGCACCGGGTGCGAAGACGCGTGGCTGGCTACGGCGGCACTCCTGCCGCTGACGAAGCGGCTGAAGTTCCTCGTCGCCTTCCGCCCGGCTCTGCTCTCGCCGACGCTCGCCGCGCAGATGGCGTCGACGTATCAGCGCATCTCCGGTGGGCGTCTCAAGATCAACATCGTGACGGGCGCCGAGCAAGCCGAGCTCGCCCGCTTCGGGGTGTGGGAGGACAAGGAGACCCGCTACGAGCGAACGGCGGAGTTCGTCCGGGTTATGCGGGGCGCATGGACCGGCGAGCCGTTCGCGTTCGAGGGTGCGCACTACGACGTCAGCGGGGCGACCACCCGCGAGGTGCCGGATCCGATCCCCGAGATCTACTTCGGCGGTGCGTCCGACGCCGCCGAACGCGTAGCGGCCGAGGTTGTCGACGTGTACCTCGCCTGGGGCGAGCCTCCTGCGATGGTGAGCGAACGACTCGACCGCATGCGCTCGCTCGCCGCCGCGGCGGGACGAACACTGCGCTTCGGCATCCGCTTCCACGTGATCAGCCGGCCCACGAGCGCCGAGGCGTGGGCCGAGGCCGACCGGCTCGTCGCTGGAATGGACGCCGAGTCGATTGCTGCGGCCCAGGTCGACTTCGCTCACACTGCCTCCGTCGGACAGCGGCGTCAGGCGGAGCTCGCGCAGGGCGCGCAGGCGACGGAACGCATGGAGATCCATCCGAACGTGTGGGCCGGGATCGGCATGGTGCGTGGCGGCGTGGGTACGGCCCTCGTGGGCTCGCACGATGAGGTGGCCGACCGCATCGCCGAATACCACGCTCTCGGTTTCGACGAGTTCATCCTGTCCGGGTACCCGCATCTCGAAGAGGCGTACTGGTTCGGTGAGGGCGTGATGCCGATCCTGCGATCACGGGGTCTTCTCCCGCCGCTGGAGCGCGCCGCGGCGCCAGTGTTCTCGTTCCGGTGAAGGCTCTGTTGTGAGTCACTCCGAGCTACCTGTCATCGGCCGGAGCGCGGGTGCTGCGAGCATCGAAGCGCAGAGGGGGGCGGCGTCGAGAAGGCAGGGTACGCGTCCATTGAAGATCGGCCTGCTGATGATGGGTCATGTCGACCCGAAGAGCGTGCACGTTGCCGGTGACTACCCGGAGCTGTTCGGTTCGCTCCTCGAAGGCCAGGGGATCGAGCTCGTGCGCTACGACCTCGACGAGGGCCGTTTCCCGGACGATCTGCGCGCATGTGATGGCTGGCTGTCGTCGCCGAGTCGTCTGTCGGCCTACGACCCGGTTCCGTGGCTGTCCGATGCCGAGGGTCTGCTTCGCGAGATCATCGCTGTGGAGGCACCGTTCGTCGGGATCTGCTTCGGTCATCAGCTCCTGGCCCAGGCGCTCGGTGGCACGGTCGAGAAGTCCCCGCACGGATGGGGAGTGGGTGTGCGTGAGTTCGACGTCGTCGCCCGCCGACCGTGGATGGGTCAGGGCAAGCAGAGCATCGCCCTGATCGGCAGCCACCAGGACCAGGTGACGCGACTGCCCGACGGGGCCGAACTGCTCCTCAGCGCGGACTACTGCCCCTACGCCGGCTTCGCCATCGGCGAGCGGGCATGGACGATTCAGGTGCACCCCGAGTTCGTCCCGCCGCTCGCCGATCATCTCTTGGCCGGCCGCATCGAGTTGATAGGCGCGCAGAGGGTTGCCGAAGCTCGGACGACGCTCGACCGTCCGCTCGATCGTCATGTGGTCGCCGGATGGATCGGCGAGTTCTTCGCGTCGAACCGCTGACTCCCCGAGGTCCCGCCGCGGCGGGCCACCCGCTACGAGCGGGTCGTGTTTGCTACGAGCGGGTTGTCAGGGTGATGCGCTGGAGGAGGCGGCGATGCCCCTGGTACCCGCCAGTCGCGGCGTGGATCACGGAGCGGTTGTCCCACATGGTCAGCATGTCCGGCGACCAGGAGTGACGGTAGATGAACTCGTTCTTCGCCTGATGGGTATAGAGCTCCATGAGGAGCTCCTGCGCCTCGGCGGAGTCCATGCCTTCGATGTCGATGGTGTAGCCCGGACTGAGAAAGAGGGCTTTGCGGCCCGTCTCGGGGTGCACCTGCACGAGCGGGTGTAACTGCGTGGCCATGGCGTCGTCGGAGTAGATGATCGCCATGGAGCGCCCCTTGTCCTTCTCGCCGTATTGACCCTGCTTCGAATACCCACGACGCGCCGAGTGCACCCCCGTCAGCCCATCGATGCGTTCCTTCATGGCATCGTCGAGAGCTTCGTAGGCAGCGATCTGGTTGGCGTACAACGTGTCACCACCGTGCGCTGGAATCTCGCGACCGTAGAGCATCGTGGCCGACGGCGGCGTGTCGAGAAAACTCCAGTCGGAATGCCAGCCTTCCGCGAACAGCGGCGTCGTCTCGTCGGCTTCGCGTTTCACCTCGGCGATGTGCGGATGATCGGACAGGCCCTTGAAGTAGGGGTCCTGACCGAAGTCGCCGAAGAGCTGAGCGACCTCTTCGTATCGATCGAGCGACAGGTGTTGATCGGGAAAGGCGACCACGAGATGTTCGAGCCACGCCGCACGGATCTCGGCCACGGTCTCCGGCGAGATCTCCTCGGCAAAGTTCACGCCGTGAATGGTTGCGCCGCAGGGGGCGTTCGCTGGCTCGATGACGATCGACATGGTGGAGCCTCCCGGTTCAGGTGGCGCCAGACTACGGCGAAAATCTCTCGGCTAGCCGTGATCGTGGAGGTGGTGCTCGTCGGGCGTGTGCCCGTGGTTGTGCGAGATCGCCTCATGAACGTGCTCGGCCGCATGATCGGCTGCCTCATCTGTGGCATCGGGTGACGCGCCGTGGTCGTGATGCTCGTCCACGTGGCCGTGACGATGGGCGTGGGTGATGGGCACGTGGGTGTGGTCGTGGTCGTGGCGCTCCGTGAGGTGGACGACCAGGCCGATCGCCATGAGCACGACGGCGGGGACGAAGCAGCGCCCAACGGGCTCGCGTAGCCACACCAGGGCGATGGCCGCGCCGACGAACGGCGCTGCCGCGTAGTACGCCCCGGTGCGGGCGGTGCCCAGCGATCGCATGGCCCGGATGTAGAGCACAAGGCTGAGCCCGTAGCCGAGGAACCCGACGACCATCGCCGCGCCGATGCGCGGGGCCGACGGGAGTCGTCCGCCCGTGGCCAGACCGATGGCCACGTTGGCCGATCCGGCAACCACCCCCTTGACGGCGGCGATCTGCCGCGGGTCGCGAAGGGCGAGCGGTCGGGTGGCGACGTTGTCGATTCCCCAGCACAGACACGCGGCGGCGATAGCCAATGCGCCGGTGGTGAGGCCGAACCCGCCGCCCGGATCGATCGACAGGAGCGATGAACCGGCGACGATCATGAACATGGCGATGACGATGCGCCGATCGGCATGCTCCTTGGCGATCAACCATGCGCCGAGGGCGGTGAACACCGCTTCGAGATTGAGCAGTAGCGACGCGCTCGCTGCCGGCGTCGTCCGGAGCCCGATCATGAGCAGGAGCGGGCCGGCCATGCCGCCGAAGACCACGGCGAGCGCAAGGGGGCCGAGATCGGAGCGTTGCAGCGTCGCTTCCCGGGTACCCGAGGGACGGACGAGCAACGTCAGGCTGAGGATCAGCCCGCTGCCGAGGTAGAGCAACCCCGCAAGCACCTGTGAGTTGACGCCCTCTCCGAGTCGTTTGGCGAAAGGAGTCGCGGCGCCGAACACCACCGCCGCGCCGAGGGCGCTCCGGACCCCGGGTGACAACCGCATGATGGTCAACGGTAGTAGTCCCTGGTTCGTTCCGAGCAGCCCACGTTCCCTCCCGATACCCCTCGGGTGCGAGGGGCAGGCTTGCATCGGATACCCCCAGGGGTATACATTGGAGCAATGTCAGCTTCCGCTATGCCCGCCGCCGGCCGTTCCGCTCTCGACGATCCCACCCCGAAGGACCACTGGTTCGCCCGGCTCGGGCGCTTCGCGGCGCGGCGCCGCAAGCCAGTGATGCTTCTGTGGCTCGCCGTGGCCTTTGCCGCCGCCCCCTTGGCCATCACGGTGAACGGTGCCCTGTCCGGTGCAGGGTGGGAGGCCCAGGGTTCGATCGCCCAGAAGGTGCGAGACGAGCTCCGAGCGGACTTTCCCGGCGTTGGAGCGGAAGCGGCAGTCGTAGTCGTCCGCCAGAAAGCGCCGTTCACCGAGGACCCGAAGGCGGTGCAGGCCGTGTTGAAGGGCTTGGCGGGTGCCGAAGGCGTCGGCGGAGTGGCCGACCCGTTGGCGATGCCCGTCGACGCCGGGCTGATCTCTCGCGACGGCCTCACCGCTCTGATCCCGGTGCAGCTCAGGGCGAAAAACGACGCGCAGTTGCCTGAATCCGCCGGAGCGGTCATCGCCCGCGTCGCCTCGCTCAAACTGCCCGACGGCGCACGCGCCGAAGTGACAGGCGAGTGGCCGGTGTGGAGCGACTTCAACACGTCGAACGAGGAAGCGCTCCACAAGGCGGAGCTGCTGTCGGGTCTGCCGACGATGATCCTGTTGTTCATCGCCTTCGGATCGGCGATCGCCGCCGGCCTGCCGCTGCTGCTTGCCGTTTCGGGCATCGCCGTCGGATTCGCCGGACTTCACCTGGCGACGTCGATCACACCGCTGTCGGTGTGGTCGATGAACTTCTCGATGATGATCGGCTTGGCGGTGGGGATCGACTACGCGCTCTTCATCGTGTCGCGCTACCGGGAGGAACGGGAGGACGGGAAGGACGCGTCCGAAGCCATGGCCTCGACGCTCGACACTGCGGGCAAGGCGGTGTTTCTCTCTGCCCTCACGGTGGTTCTTTCTCTCGCCGCAGTGTTTCTGGTGCCGGTCATGGTGTTCCGGGCGATGGCGCTGGGAATGATCTTCTCCGTGGTGGCGGTGGCCACGGCCTCGCTCACGCTGCTCCCGGCGGTGCTCGTCGCTCTCGGCGATCGCGTGCTGGTGGCACGCGGGCATGATGACCCGGACCGGAGCGCGGAAGGACGCTGGACCCGCTGGCCGGCCCGCGCCATGAAGCGCCCGGGGATCACCCTGGCGGCGGGCCTCGGGGTCCTGCTGTTGCTCGCCGCTCCCGCGCTCGGAATGCGACTGGGGATGCCCGGTGCGCGCGTCGTCGACGAAGGTCGGTCGAGCCGCGATGGTTACGAGATGCTCGTGTCCGGCTTCGGTCCGGGCGCCGCGGCACCGCTCTTCGTCACGGTCGACGCGGCGCAAGCCGAGGCGGTCGTCACCACTGCACAGGCCGACGCCGGAGTCGTGGACGCCCGCATCGTGGCCGAGCCGTCCGCCGGCACCGGTCGCACCGTGGTGCGGGTGACGCCGGGATCTGCCGTCGACGACCGGGCGACCGGTCAGCTCGTCGGCAGGCTTCGGCAGACCGTTGTGGCGGCGGCGCCCACCGCGTCGGTGGGAGGCCCCGCTGCGCAGAACTACGACCTGACCCGGGTGCTGACCGGACGGGCGCCGATCGCCATCGGCGCGATTACCGTCGTCGCGTTTCTCTTGGTGCTCATCGTGTTCCGCAGCCTCGCGCTGGCTATCTCGTCGATCCTGTTGAACTTCATCAGCGTGGGCGCGGCGTTCGGCTTCGCCACCCTCGTGTTCCAGCACGGGTGGGGCGCCGACTTGCTCGGTATTCAGCACCAAGGGTTCGTCGACGCCTGGGCCCCGCTGTTCTTCTTCGCCCTGCTCTTCGGGCTGTCGATGGATTATCAGCTGTTCCTGCTGGCGGCGATCCGGGAACGCTATGAAGCCACCGGCGACACCCAGCTGGCGATCCGTGATGGCATCGCTCGAACGGGGCGTCCGATCACCAACGCCGCGCTCATCATGATCGTGGTGTTCATCGCCTTCGGCGTGACCGGGCCGATCCCGCCGACCGAGCTCGGCGTGACTCTGGCCCTGGCCGTGCTCCTCGACGCGACGGTCGTCCGCATGATGCTCGTGCCGTCGCTGATGAAGCTCCTCGGTGAGCGCAACTGGTGGATCCCGTCGTGGCTCGACCGGCGTCTGCCCCGGGTCCACTTCTCGCACTGAGCCTCGGAGGGGCTACCGCGGGCACCTCAGGTCGATCCGTCCGGCTGTGCTCGACTGTTCTGCACCGTGTGCGCATGGATCTCGCGGGTGAGCTCGCGGATCTCCTTGAC
Source organism: Acidimicrobiia bacterium (assembly GCA_031418775.1). Classification (GTDB taxonomy): domain Bacteria; phylum Actinomycetota; class Acidimicrobiia; order Acidimicrobiales; family JANYDT01; genus JANLQX01. The sequence goes on along the minus strand of JANOJN010000038.1, from coordinate 12,588 downwards.
GATCAGGTCGGCCTCGACGTTCGTCTCGTAGTCGTGCCGTGCCAACTCGCTGCTGATTTGGTCCTCGCGCTTGGAGGCGATGAGCAGGATCGCGCCCTGCATCGCGGCAAGGCACGACAGGATCAGGTTCAGCAGGATAAACGGATACTTGTCGAAACCGACGTTGCGGTTGCCGATCATCCAGCCGGCGAGGAACACGAGCGCGGCGAACACGAAGCCCCACGAACCCATGCCGTTGCGCAAGCGGTCGGCGGCGCGCTCGCCGCGGGTGAGGTTGTCCCCCGACCGCACGGCGGGGTGCGGGTGGTGGGCAGTCCGCTTGATCGAGAAATCCTGGAGTGTCTTCATGGTCCGAGTCTCGCTCTGTATGCATGAGAGATGGCGTTCGTGGTCGGGAGCGGCCTACCGTGGTCGTCACGCGAGGTGCGCTCCCGAGGGGGTAGGTCGAAAATGAAGTTCGTCTGGTTCAACCTGATGCCGTGGCCGGATCTCCCCGACGACTTCCGGGCCAACCACCGGTCGGTGTGGGTCGACATCGACCAGAAGCTCTTCGACCCGGTTCGCGCCAACGAGCTCTACCACCAGTACATGGACCAGCTCGAGTACGCCGACGCCATGGGCTTCGACGGCATCGGCGTCAACGAGCACCACCAGAACGCTTACGGGATCATGCCGAGCCCGAACATCATCGCGGCAGGTCTGGCCCGTCGGACGAGCAAGGCCGCCATCTGCGTCATCGGCAACTCGATCGCGCTCTACAACCCACCGATCCGCGTGGCCGAGGAGTTCGCCATGCTCGACTGCATCAGCGGCGGTCGCCTCGTCGCCGGCTTCCCCGTGGGCACGCCGATGGACACGAACTTCTCCTACGGCCAGATCCCGGCGCTGACCCGCAAGAAGTATGCCGAGAACCACGAGCTGATCATGCGGGCGTGGAAGGAGACCGAGCCGTTCGCCTTCGACGGTCAGTTCAACCAGCTTCGCTACGTGAACTGCTGGCCGAAGCCGATCCAGCAGCCCCACCCGCCGATTTACATCCCCGGCGGCGGCTCGATCGAGACCTGGGACTTCTGCATCGAGAACGACTACAACTACTCCTACCTTTCGTACTCCGGATACAAGGCCGGCAAGATGCTCCTCGACGGCTACTGGGAACGGGTGGCCGCGCTCGGCAAGGACGATTCGCCGTTCCGGGCCGCGTTCGCCCAGACGATCTGCGTGGCCGAGAACGACGCGCAGGCCGAGGAGCTCTACGCCGAGCACATCTTGTACTTCTACAACCGGTGCCTCCACGTGTACCCCGGCTTCGCCGACCCGCCCGGGTACCGCACCGTCAAGACGATCAAAGCCGGTGCGCTCAGCCAGCTCCGACGCTCCAACCAGAAGAGCTTCACGCAGCTCACATGGAAGGACCTGGTGGAGGGCGGCTACGTGATCGCCGGCGGGCCCGACACCGTTCGTGAACGCATGGAGGACATGATCAAGTCCCTGCGGGTCGGCCTGGTCTTCGGTCTGTTCCACCAGGGCTCGATGCCCGACTGGCTCACCCGCTACAACACCCAGATGTTCGCCGAGAAGGTCATGCCCCAGCTGCGTAACATGTGGCCGGAGTACGAGGGCGACAACCGCTGGTGGATCAAGCCACTCGAGGGCCGCGTGCAACCAGAGGTCTCGTTCGAGGACCGCCTGCGCGACGGTCGTCGGCCGTCGTGAGCTCGCCGGTTTCGTTCTCCGTCACCACGGGGCGGGGCATTGCGTCGGAGGTCCGCGTCTTCGGGACGGGCGGACCGGCCGTGGTGTTCCTCCACGGCACCACCGGTCTCTTCGACGACGAGCCGATGCTCAGCGCGCTCAGCAATCACTACCGCGTGTTCGCCCCCGCGCTGCCCGGCTACGGGCCGGAGGCCGGCGATTCCGGTGAGACGCAGCTCGACGACATGCTCGACGTCGCCCTGCACGGTTGGGACCTCGTCGACGCCATCAAGTCTGAGGTCGGGCTGGCGGGACCCGTGCATCTTGTCGGCCAGGATGTCGGTGCCATGATCGCGGCGGAGATGGCCGTGGTCGCGCGACATGACGTGTCGGGGCTCGGGCTGATCAGTCCGCTTGGCATGTGGGTGGCGTCGGCACCGATCCCCGACATTTTCGCCATGCTCCCGTTCGAGTTCCCGGCCGCGCTGTTCTCCGACGTCGCGCTCGGCACGCAACTACTCACGAAGGGCCTCGACTTCGAGGATCCGAAGGCGATCGAGGCGTTCCAGGTGCGGAACTCGCGTCGGCTCGGGTTCATGGGCAAGTTGCTCTTCCCCGTCCCGAATCGACGTCTGTCGACGCGGGCATACCGCATCTCGGCGCCGACGCACGTGGTCTGGGGAGTGAACGACAAACTCACGCCGGTGGATCCGTATCGAGCGGCGTGGGAGTCGGCGATCACGCAGGCGACGAGCACGGTGGTCGACGATGCCGGCCACAGCGTCCAGGTGGAGCAGGGTCCACTATGCGCGCGGATCATCGGGGACTTCCTCACGGGATGATCGTCAGGCGACTCGTGCCGCGGCAGGGCTCGGTGGCGCGAGACTCTGACGGGTGGAACTGATCACGGCGCGCCTGGCCCTGCGCCCGGCGTCGCCCGAGCACGTGGACCTCCACGTGGAACTCGACTCCGATCCCGAGGTGATGCGTTTTATCAGCGGTGGCCGCGCCAGCACGCGCGAGGAGATTGAACAGATCGTTCGCGAAGTGCGAGGTACCAGGTGGACGGCGACTCTGTTGGAGTCGGAGGTGTTTGCCGGTTGGTTCTCCCTCCGCTCGAGCGGGCCCGGCGAGTTCGAGCTCGGCTACCGGTTGCGGCGGGCCATGTGGGGCCGGGGGCTCGCGACGGAAGGAACGAAGGCGCTCATAGATCATGCATTCAGCGCTGGTGACGCGGCGCGGGTCTGGGCCCAGACCATGACGGTCAACGCTCGGTCGCGTGCCGTGATGGAACGCGGCGGCCTTCACTACGTGCGGACGTTCCACTACGACTGGCCCGACGTCATCGAAGGCGGCGACGAGGGTGACGTCGAATACGAACTCGCCCGCGCAGACTGGCTCACGTCGCGCTCGGCCTGACGAGTTGCCCCGGTCACCCTGACCTACGTGGGCCAGCTCACTCGCATGGGCCGGGAGACCATGGATTCTCGCCGGCATGCTGGCCCGAGCGAGCCAGCTGGCCCACGGGGTGTTGTGGGGACCTACGTGACGATCAGCCCCAAGGCGATGCTGGCGGCGAGGGTGCTCGAGCTACCCGTCAGGACGAGGGGGTAGGTGCCGGGCGTCGCGCCGATCGGCACGGTCACGGTGAGCGTGACGTTCGGCGCGCTGCCGCCTGCCCCGATCGTGACCCCGGCAGGGAGCCCGGACACGACGAATGTGATCGAGCCGGCGAAGCCGCCGGTCGGTGTGATCGTGACGGCGTAGGACAACGAGGCGCCACGGGCGATCGTCAGGCTGGACGGCGTGGCGCTCAACCCGAACCCGCCGGTGGGGGCGAATACGTTGAGGATCGTCGGGTAGGAACGGGTGACCGATCCGGCCACGCCGACGATACTGAGCGGGTAGGGCCCCGCGGCAACGGCAGTCGTTGCGTTGAAGATCAACGTCGAGTTACCGAAGGTGGGGTTGGGGATGAAGGTGGCGGAAACCCCCGGTGGCAGGCCGTTCACTCCGAGTGTCACGATCGGTGCGGTCGGCCCGACGAGGCGGTACCCGATCTGCGAGGAGACGGTGCCGCCGATCTGCAGGTTGGCCGAGGCCGGGACCACGAGGGCGAAGTCAGGGGTGTTCGTGACGCTCAGGATGACGCTCGTGAAGCGGGCGTTGAGTGGATCGGAAGTGGCCTTGATCGTCACCGTGTAGCGACCGTTGGGCGTCGACGCCGACGGCGTTGCATAGAGGACGGTGCCGCCTCTGGTCGGATTCGGCGAGAAGTTCGACGTGACCCCCGTCGGAAGGCCCGTCGCACTGAACGTCACATCCCCGGTGTAACCACCGGACCGATCGACGGTGAAGCCGAACGCTGCAGTTTGTCCGGTGACGACAGCAACCTCGGGATTGTCCGCGCGAATACCGAACGACGTCGTCGCCGGCGGGGGTGGAGGCGGCACTGGCGTGGTCACCGGTGGGAGAGAGGCCGAGCCAACGACATCGAGATACACGGTGAAGCTCTTGGACGGCGCCCGCGAGACCGTGCGGACCGACACGGCGAACAAACCCGTCGACGTGATCGAAGGCATCGTGACTATCAGCTCATATTGACTGCTGTTCAACTGGCTTACCGAGGTACTGGCTCCGACCGGTGAACCGCTGAACGCGAAGCCGATACGGCCGACCTTGCCCGTTGTCCTGATCACGAAGGGATAGCGCGCGGTCCCACCCGGACCGACGGCCTGGCGCGGCTGCAAGGTGATCGTCACGCTCTTTGTTGCCGCAGACGCCGGTTCCGCGATGGCGGACCCGATGGCGAAGAGGGTGAAGAGAACAGCACCGAGCAATCCACGGACACGACGATGTGCAGTCATGGGCAGAAGCTTGCACCCCTCAGCCACTTGGGTCTAGAGGCGAAGGCCTGGGCACTGGCGGCCACCCGGCCCCCACGCTCGTCCCCCTTGCGTCGGCCCGACCCGGCCCCCACGCTCGTCCCCCTGCGTCGGCCCGAGGCGTCCGGGGTCCCAGACGCGCTCCGCGTCGTTAGCCCAAACCCGACGAGGTCAGAGATTCGCCCGGCCGCGACCGGTCACGGTAGCGTCCCCAGCTATGCGCGCCGCCGTCCTGAACGAACAGCCCGGGAAACTCGAGATCGAGGACCTCCTCGTCGACAACCCCGGTCCCAACGAAGTCCTGATCCGAGTTGTCGGTGCCGGGTTGTGCCACTCCGATCTGCACTTCATGGAGGCCAGCTATCCCACCAAGGTGCCGTGCGTGGCCGGTCATGAGTCTGCCGGCGTCGTCGAGGCGGTCGGCAGCGAGGTGACCTATTGCAAGCCGGGTGATCACGTCGTCACCTGTCTCTCGGTGTTTTGTGGCCAGTGTCGGCTCTGTCTTTCCGGGCGTCCGCAACTGTGCCTGAACAAGGACGCCGCGTCGCGTCCAGCGGGAGCGCCACCCCGACTGCGCAAGCACGACGGCACGCCGGTCGAGCAGCTGATCCGTCTCGGTGGGTTCGCCGAGATGATGCTGGTGCATCAGAACGCGGTGGTCGTGATCGATCGCGAGATGCCCCTCGACCGCGCCGCGCTCGTCGGGTGCGGCGTGCTGACGGGGACCGGTGCGGTGTTCCGCACCGCCCGGGTCGAGCCCGGTTCTCGCGTCTGTGTGATCGGAGCCGGCGGTGTCGGCCTGGCGGCGATTCAAGGCGCCCGTATCGCCGGTGCCGGACAGATCGTCGTGGTCGACCTGTCCGACAGCAAGCTCGAGACGGCCAGACAGTTCGGAGCGACCGACATTGTGAACGCGTCGACGGTCGAGAACGCCGTCAAGGCCGTGAAGGCGCTCACCGGTGGGGGAGTCGACTACAGCTTCGAGGCGATCGGACTCAAGGCAACGGCCGATCAGTCGTTCCAGATGCTCGATGTCGGAGGCACGGCCACGGTGATCGGCATGATCCCGCCGAGTGCGATGGTCGAGGTCCGCGGGGTCGACCTGCTCAACGAGAAGAAGATCCAGGGTTCGATGATGGGCTCGAATCAGTTCCGCACCGACATCCCGGCACTCATTCGCATGTACATGGACGGTCGCCTCAAGCTCGACGAGATGGTGTCGGCCCGCCTCGGCCTCGACGACGTGAACGACGGCTACGCGGCCATGAAGCGCGGCGAGGTCAGTCGCCAGGTCATCGTCTTCGACTGACCTGGAGTTCCGGGGAGGGCTCGGTTCTCTCCATCGCTCCGAGAGTGACCCAGCGAACGAAGTTGCTACGCGGACGCGCGCAAATGATCAATATTGATCATTCGATAGGTACTTTGCCTCAGTACAATCGAAAGCGCTTCACCTTCGAAAATCCGCGTTGTAACCAACAAAGAGGAGTTTCAAATGGGAGAGAATCGAGTCGTGGCCGGCGCGCTCAGCCATGAAGAGATCGTCAAGTCGTTCCTTGGATCCAAGGCTGTCGACTTTGCGGCCCTCGGCAGGTTCGTAACGGAATACGGCGAGTCCATCGTGTCATCGGGACGCGGCGACTACGGCGTCCGCTTCGGTCATTACAACATCTTGGCGTGCTTCAACATCGGACCACGCGACTTCGGGATCGGCGACATTGCCAGGAGCGGCATCGCCAAAGAACTGGCCGGCTGACCGACACCGAGCGGAGCGGGAGCGGTTGGCGCAGTGAATACTGCGCCAACCGTGGGGCTTGCATCACGAAACGACCGCGGCGACGAAGGAATTGATGTGGGCTCCGACCCGACCACAACATGGCACCGCCGGGACCTTGCCCATCGCGTGTGCCGCGCTCTTCTCGTCGGAGAACGGGTTCTGAGGTTTCTCGGGGACACGGGCTACCGCGACGACGAGGACCTCGAAGACAGCTTCGGACCCGACAAGCCCTTCGCCGAGACGGCCATGCTGTTGCACGTCGCCGCGGGCGTTCGGGGATTCCCCGACCTGACCAACCGTGTCGCCGGCCTCACCGATGCGCTGGCCCGCCGTGCTCGCGCCCCGCGAACGGCGTGCGCGATTGCGCTCCATCCGTCGATTGCGCTGCAGCTGGCCATGCCCCACGTGCTGCTCACCCGGCTCGGTCACCCCGACGCCCGCTTCGACGAGGTTTTGGGTCTCAGCATGCAGAGCTCCGGCGCCCATGGTCGTGAGGTCGTGCCGCACCGAATGCTCGAACGCATGTGGATCATGTCGTTGTGGACCAGACATGAACCGGGATCCGATTTTGATGCGGCCGCCCAACAGTCGGTGCTCAATCACCCGCTTGATCTGATCTGGGGCACGCGCGAAGACGCTTATGCCCACACTCACACATTCATGTATTTCACAAATTTCGGGTACTCGCGACGCGAGCTGCCGCGGGCTCGATCGGATGTGCTCGCGGAGTCGGGAGTGCTGCTTGCCCGGAGCCTTCTCCTCGGCGACTTCGATCTTGCCGGCGAGGTGCTGATGGCGTGGCCGCTCACCGGCGAGGCGTGGAGTTCAGCGGCGGCGTTCGGGTTCCGGGTCCTGGCCGAGCTCGAGGATCGTGTCGGGTTCCTTCCGGCGAAGAACGGCACACCGGCGAAGTTCATCGACCTCGTGGCCGCCGAACGCACCAAGTACGCGCTGGCCTCGTCGTACCACACGGCCTACGTCATGGGAATGCTGTGTGCGCTCGCCCTCCGGGCCGACGACACGCTGCCGACCATCTTCACCGGCCGGGCGGTTCCCCGCGTGGTCATCGACGAACTTCTTGCCGTCATCGGGGAACCCGATGCACCGTGGCGCGTCACGTTCGATCGGCTGGACTGGAGCGAGCAGCGCCGACTCGGGTCGGTCCTGATGGACATGGCACTGCTGACGTCGGCGCGGGGGAACGACTACGCGGCGGTGGCATCACTGCTCCGGCAAGCGGTGCTCTATGGCCTCGCCGATTCACCGCTGTGCGCGCAGGCAGCCCAGCTCCTCCATCGCTTGGCCGCCGGGGCGTTGACGGTCTAATTGGGTGGGCCAGCAGGCCATCTTCGGCCGGGAAACCCCGGGTTTTTTTCTCGGCCAGCTGGCCCGAGCGAGCCAGCTGGCCCACTGGATAAACGACGAGAACGCGCCACGCTCAATTTGGCGGGACCCGGATCGGACTGGTGATTCGTGCGTCAGAATGAGCGAAAGAACGTCGTCGCTGTACGGACGTCAGGCGTCGGCGAGGCGGACGATCGTCTTGCCGACGTTGCGTCCGGCGAACAGGTCACAGAAGGCGATGCCGACATTCGCGATGCCTTCGAGCATGTACTCGGTGCTGTGGAGCCGCCCTTCGGCGATCCAGGCCAGGAGTTGGCGACGCGCCTCGGGGTAGCGGTCGTGGTTGAAGTGCGTCATGAACCCTTCCATGCGCGCATGGTTGGTCACGAGCTGGAACAGGTTCGACGGGCCCGGAAGCGGAGCCGTCTCGGTGTAGGTGGCGACCGCGCCGCAGAGCACGATCCGCGCCCCCGGCGTGATGCGGGCGAGCACGTTCTCGAGCAGCGGGCCGGACACGTTGTCGAAGTACACATCGATCCCGTTCGGACACGCCTCGGCGAGTTGCGCGTCGACGTCGCCGTAGCGATCAACGGCCGCGTCGTAGCCCAGGTCCTCGACGAGCCGACGGCACTTTTCCGCGCCACCGGCAATGCCCACGGTTCGAGCGCCGAAGACCTTGGCGATCGGTCCGGCGACGGATCCGACGGCCCCGCCGGCGGCACTGATCACGACCGTTTCGCCCGACTTCGGCCGGCCGATGTCGGAGAGACCGAAGTACGCCGACAGGCCGGTGTCGCCGAGGATGCCGAGGTGCCAGCTCAGCGGGCAGTCGAGATCGGTCGGCACGCGCACGAAGAAGTCCGTGGCGTCGGTGATCGAATACTCCTCCCACGCCAGCCGGGCCATCAGGAGCTCCCCGACCTGGAATCCCGGGTGCCGGGACTCGACGACCCGGCCGAGGGTGAGTCCCATCACGGGCGCACCGATCGGCATCTCCGGAAGGATGTGGTCGGTGCTGCCCTCATCCATCCAGTGGCGGAACCCGGCATCGAGCGACGCGTAGAGGTTCTGGATGATCACCTCCCCATCGTTGGCCGCCCGCATGGCGTTCGTGACGACCGCGAAGTCGTCGGGACGCGGTGCTCCTTGCGGGCGGCGGGCGAGGACGACGGATCGGTAGGTGTCGGTCATGCTCTCGGACCCTTCGTGCGGTAGTGATCGATGCATTCGCCGACAAGTCTGTCGACCATCGCGCCGGCGCGCTGGTCGAGATGTACGTGTCGGTCAGCGAGGCGACGGCGTTGCGGCGTCACATTCGCAGTGGCCGCGATGAACGCGATTCAGTCGGCCAGACCCTTGGCGATGGCTTCGTTCGTGAAGGCGGCGAACTTCATGGTGTCGAACGCGACGACCAGGCGGGCGTCGGTCTCGATGATCACTCGATGGGGTGAATCGAGAAACTTGGCGAAGGCGCGCCGGTAGGCATCTTCGGGCGCGGCCGCGACACCGGAAAGCGTGGCGTAGAACCACGTCTTGAGCTCGTCGAAGTCGGCGTCGCCGTTGGCGTGCACGATCGAGTCGCCCTTGTACGACGCGGTTTTGCCGTTGCGGTTGATGACGATGCCGGACTGCGGGCGCTTGCGCAGCGCCGGCACGCGCTTGCGTCGGTCGGCGCACGTGGTCCAGAACTTGCCGTCGCGATACACATAGGCAACGACAACGCCGACCGGGAAGCCGTCGGTCGTGGTCCAGTTGAAGATGCACTCGCCGCCACCGCCGACGAGCGACTGCAGCGCCTCGTCATCGAGTCGCATCGTGGTGAGATCTTCGTAGTCAACCTGTTCGGTGCTCATGGCGTTCCTTTGTTCGTGGAGGGCGGTTCGGCATTCAACGTGACGGAGCTTCGGAGATTTGCAGCAACAACTTCCCGTGGTGTCCGCCATTGAGCAGCGTGCGAAGTGAGGCCGGGAAATTATCGACGCCACGCTCGTAGTGCTCGTGCATGAGGAGTTCGCCCGACGCCAGCCACGACGAGAGAGCCGCTTCGGCTTTGGGGAACTGCTCGTGGAAGTGCGTGACGGCGAACCCTTCCATGCGGGCGTGGCGCTCGGCAAGTTTGAGGTAGTTGCGTGGGCCTCGGACATCGTCCATGTTCTGGTACTGCGAGATCGCTCCACACAGCACGACTCGAGATCCTTCGACGATGTGCATCAACGCGGCGTCGAGGATGTCGCCGCCCACGTTGTCGTAGAAGACACTGATCCCGTCGGGCGCGAGTTCTCCGAGCCGAGCACCGACGTCTTCGTTCTTGTAGTCGATGGCGGCATCGAAGCGGAGTTCGTCCGTCAGGTAAGCGACTTTTTCCGGACCGCCAGCGATGCCGATCACTTTCGACGCTCCGGCCAATCGGGCGAGTTGTCCGGCCATCGATCCGACGGCGCCGGCCGCGCCCGATACGACCACGGTGTCGCCCGGCTTCACGGCGCCGACTTCGAAGATGCCGAAGTATGCCGTCATGCCGGTCGTCAGACCGAGTGCACCGAGGTAGGCGGTCGGTTCGACGCTGCTCACGTCGAGCTTGCGCAACGCGCCGGCGGGCAGCGTGGCGAATCGTTGTGCGCCGAGCGGGCCGAACACATGATCACCGGGCGCGAGCGCGTCGTCGGTGCTTTCGAGAACGCGCCCGACACCGAGCGCGACGATTGCCGCTCCGAGGCTCGCCGTGCCGTGGTAGGCGCCAACGTCGAGCACCGTTCGGATGAACGCGTCGATTCCCACGACGTCGACCTGGATGAGCGCATGGCCCGGTTCCAGAGCGGCCACGGGTTCATCGACGATCTCGAAGTCGGCGTCGACGGGCGTACCCGTGGGACGGCGCGCCAGCACCACTTTGCGATTCACATAGGACTTGGACATCACAGACCTCCGTCGACGGAAAGAACCTGGCCGGTGACCCAGCTGGAAGCGGGTGAGGCGAAGTACAGCACGGCGGCACCGAGGTCTTCGGGTGTGCCGAGGCGTCGCATCGGTAGGCGGAGCATCTTCTCGAGCCTCGGCAGGTCGGTGTCCTCGAGCTTCATCGCCTTCATCATGATCTCGGTCGGCACCGCCCCCGGCATGATGCAGTTGACTCGAATACGTGGCCCGAGCTCTTTGGAGAAGGAGACCGTGAGTGAGTTCACCCCGGCCTTCGCTGCTGCGTAGTGGCCGCTTCCCGGCACGTTCATCACCGCAGCACGTGAGGAGATGTTCACGACTCGTCCGCCGTCTCGCATGTTTCGAGCGGCCACGTTGGTGCAGACCCACACCGCGGTGAGATTGAGGCGCAACGTGGCGTCCCACTCGTCGGCATCGAGTTCGCCCAGCGGCGTTTGAATCGGTGAACCGCCGGCGTTGTTGACCCAGATGTCGAGGTGGCCGAACTCATTGATCGCAGCTGAGGCGAGCGCTTCCACTGCGCTTTTGTCGGTCACGTCGGTGGCGACGGCGATCGCCCGACCACCTCGCTCGCGAATGCCCGCGGCCACCCGTTCGATCTCGTCGAGACGTCGAGCGGCGCAGACGACTGCCGCACCGGCGTCGGCCAGGGTGGTGGCGATCCCCTCGCCGATGCCCCGCCCCGCACCCGTGACCACGGCGACGTCGTCGGACAGGTTGAACAAGTCGTGCATCGGGCGCTCCCAGGTCGGCGATATCTTACTGGCGGTAAGTACTATGGCATCATGTCCCCGACCAGGGAAAGTCGGGACCACGATGGCCAATGGACGGAGTGCGATGTCCGGTGCGGTGAATCGCTGATGGATCGCGTGCGTCGCCGCCCGGGTCGCCCAAGCGGTCGCCAGCACGTGGTCGACCGTGAGCGCGTGCTCGACGCGGCGGAACGCGCCATCGCCCAGTACGGCGCGGGCGTGTCGATCGAAGCGATCGCCCGTGAGGCCGGTGTGACGAAGCCGATCGTCTACGCCCGGGTCGGCAAGCGCACCGAGGTCTCCGACGCGTTGGCGCAGCGCCTTGCCGACCGGCTCATGGAAGCGTCGGCGGCGGCGATCGGTGCGCGCCGCACCGGGCGAACGCAGCTCGTCGCCATGATCCAGTCCAGCCTCGAGACGTTGGCGGCGCACCGGGAGCTTTTCCTGTTCGTCACCGGAGGGGCGTCGGAGGAGATGCCGCAGCGAACCCTCTTTCTCGCCGCACAGTCCGCCAAGCCGATGGCCGACCAGATCGCCTCCTGGCGCAGGAAGGCCGGTCTGGACCCATCGGTCGGCCTGACGTGGGCCTACGGCGTGGTCGGTCTGCTGAACATGGTGTCGCTCTGGTGGATCACCGAGTCCGATCAGCCGGCCGAGCAGGTTGCCGAGCAATTGGCGGACCTGCTGTGGTCCGGGCTCGCCGGCATCACCCCCGAACGCCCCGCCAAGTAGCGGCCGAATCCGCAGACCTGCGCTCCTCCCCGATCGAAAGGCGGTCGCGTCGAAGCTCCGCCGCCGTGCATCCCTGTTTCGACTTGACAAACAACTTACGGTGGGTAAATTGCTATGCCGTAGGTCACTAGGGCCCGACGCGAGACCGGACACTCCCGAGCGTGAGGGGTGAGGCGGTAGCGCAGTCGAGCTGCCAGCACTCGGTCTTCTGACGAGAGCACACCACGTACAACCGAATACCCCCCAACACGAACCGGAGACTCCCATGTCGATCACCGAAGACGTTTCCCGCCCATCGCACCTACTTGGCAACGGAGCTCCCGTGCAGGTGGAGCAGACCCTGACCGACCTTCGTGTTTCGGGAACCATCCCGGCCGAGCTCGACGGCCGCTACCTTCGCAATGGCGCCAACCCGTTGACCGGTATGAGCGACCATCCCTTCTTCGGCGACGGGATGATCCACGGTGTGCGC
>JANOJN010000037.1:0-28755 GCA_031418775.1 Acidimicrobiia bacterium | reverse complement strand
AGCACCTGCTGGCGGTCGGTAGGCTCCTGGTTTGGGGTACGCCTGCGGGCGTCATGAAGACAAGAGGTCACCCATGAGCCAAGGGCGTCAAACCAACGCAGACTCGTCGTACGGCCGCTCGGCCGGTCAGGCGGCGGCGCGGGGCCTCCTCCTGCTCCTCGGTGCGCTGGTGCTCGGTCTGCTGCTCCTCCGGGGGGTCAACGACAGCCCAAAACTCGTCATCGACTCGCCGTCCGCCGCCACGAACGACACGGAGGCCGCGGTCGACGACAGCGCCGCGCTGACCACCGACGCCGCTGGCTCCCCGGTGACCACCCCGGCGTCGACTCCGGCGGTCACCCGGCGGGCTCCGGCGCTGGTGAACGTGCTGGTGGTTAACGGCTCGGGCAAGAACCGGGCAGCTTCGCGTGTCGCCGACTACCTGAAGACGAATCAGTACAACCTGCGCAAGTCCGTGGACGCGAGCTCCGCCACCTTGAGCGGCCTCGTGTACTTCAATGCCGATTTCCAGGTCGAGGCCTCGGACATCGCGACGCTGCTGGGCATCACCGGATCCATCGGCGCGATGCCCGTGCCCCCGCCTATCAAGACGGGCATCACCGTCGCCGAGCCCTTCGACATCCTCGTCGTCGTCGATGCCGCGATGGCGGACCGGTTCGCCGCCCAGACCGGAAGCGGCAACGCGCCCACGGCAACGGCGGGCCCGGTCGCCGGCGCCTAGAGCCGTGCCGACGCCGGCGACGCCTGTCGTCCTGGCGTGTTTCGACAAGTTCCGCTCCACGGCGTCCGCTTCGGACCTGTGCCGGGTGGTCGCCGACGTTGCCTGGGAGCGCGGCCTGGAGGCATTGGCCCGTCCCATGGCAGACGGGGGCGAGGGGACTATCGAGGCATTATCGGCGCAGGGCGGCCGGCTGCGGCGATCGACCGTGACCGGTCCGCTGGGTGAACCGGTCGAGGCCGTCTGGCTGATGCGGGACCGCACGGCCATGATCGAGATGGCCCAGGCGTCGGGGCTCGACCTGGCCGGGGGACCGGACCGGAATCGTCCCCTTGATGCGACGACGTACGGAACCGGCCAGCTCATCGCGGAAGCCCTCGTTTCCGGAGCCAAACGCATCGTCGTCACGCTCGGCGGTTCCGCCACGACCGATGGCGGCCTTGGCGCGTTGAACGCGATGGCGCCGCTGGCCCGGTTCCGTGGCGTCGACCTTCTCGTCGCCTGCGATGTCCAGACGACGTTCACCGGAGCGGCAAGGGACTTCGGGCCGCAGAAGGGCGCGTCGCCGGCGCAGGTCGGGCTGCTGACCCGCCGCCTCGAGCAACTTGCCGAGCGCTACCTCCGCGAACGAGGAATCGACATACGGCCGATTCCGGGGAGCGGCGCCGCGGGCGGGCTTGCCGGCGCGCTCGTCAGCATCGGCGCTCGTGTCACGTCGGGCTTTTCATTCGTCGCCGAGGAGGTCGGCCTCGCCGACGCCATCGCCGCTGCGGACATCGTCTACACCGGCGAGGGGCGCTGCGATGCGGAGTCGTTCAACGGGAAGGTCGTCGGGGGCGTATGTGAACTCGCCCACGATGCCGGTGTCCCGGTTGTCGTCATCGCCGGTGACCTCGGCGACGATTTCGTGCTTCCGTCCTCCTTGGATGCGTCGAAGATCTCCGTGGTGTCCCTCACTGAGCGCTTCGGGGCAGCTCAAGCCTGGAACGCGCCGCTGCGATGCCTGCGCGAGGTTGTTTTGGATCTCCTGGCTTGAGGTATCGCCGTGTTGGCACTCGACGGTGTCGTCTGCCAACGAATGCGCCGTAAGCGAGTAGAGTTGGCACTCACAGGCCGTGAGTGCCAGATCATTTCTACCCTTGCGGTGGTCTGTGATCTGGGCCCCTCGCCGCCTCTGATCCCTCACCCGTACTTCTCAAAGGAGACGAACATGGCGAAATTGATCGCCTTCGACGAAACCGCCCGCCGCAGCCTGGAAAAGGGCATGCAGCAACTCGTCGACGCCGTAAAGGTGACGCTTGGCCCGAAGGGCCGCAACGTCGTGCTGGAAAAGAAGTGGGGCGCCCCCACGATCACCAATGACGGTGTGTCCATCGCCAAGGAGATCGACCTCGAAGATCCCTACGAGCGCATCGGCGCCGAGTTGGTCAAAGAGGTTGCGAAGAAGACCGACGACGTCGCCGGTGACGGCACGACCACGGCCACGGTGCTTGCCGGTGCAATGGTCCGCGAGGGCCTTCGCAACGTTGCCGCCGGTGCCAACCCGATGAGCCTGAAGAAGGGCATCGAGGCGGCTGTAGCGGCGGCCATCGAGGCCATCAAGGAGATCAGCCAGTCGGTCGACGGCGACCCCGCCAAGATCGCCCAGGTTGCCTCGATCTCCGCAGCCGACACCGAGATCGGCGCTCTCATCTCGGAGGCCATCGACAAGGTCGGCAAGGACGGCGTCATCACCGTCGAGGAGAGCCAGACCTTCGGGATGCAAATGGATCTCGTCGAAGGCATGCGCTTCGACAAGGGCTACACGTCTCCCTACTTCGCCACCGACATGGAGCGCATGGAGGCGGTTCTCGAAGATCCGTACATCTTGATCGTCAGCACCAAGATCTCCGCGGTCCGCGACATGATCCCGGTGCTCGAGAAGGTCATGCAGACCGGCAAGCCGCTCCTCATCCTCTCCGAGGATGTCGAGGGTGAGGCGCTCGCAACCCTCGTGGTCAACAAGATCCGTGGCACGTTCAAGTCGGTCGCCGTCAAGGCTCCGGGCTTCGGCGAGCGCCGCAAGGCAATGCTGCAGGACATCGCGATCCTCACCGGCGGCCAGGTCGTCTCCGAGGAGGTCGGTCTCAAGCTGGAGAACGTCACCCTCGATCTCCTCGGCAAGGCTCGCAAGATCGTCATCACCAAGGACGAGACCACCATCGTCGAAGGCGCCGGTTCGGCCGAAGACGTGAAGGGACGCATCGCCCAGATCAAGGCGGAGATCGAGAACACCGACTCCGATTACGACCGCGAGAAGCTCCAGGAGCGTCTTGCGAAGCTCTCCGGTGGCGTTGCCGTCATCAAGGTCGGTGCCGCAACGGAAGTCGAACTCAAAGAGAAGAAGCACCGCATCGAAGACGCCGTGTCCACCACGAAGGCCGCCGTCGAAGAGGGCGTCGTGCCTGGTGGTGGCGTCGCTCTGCTCCGTGCCCAGAAGGCGATCCTCGCCGTTGCCGACACCCTGACCGGTGATGAGGCAACGGGTGCCCGCATCGTCGCCAAGGCGGTCGAAGAGCCGATCAAGCAGATCGCCATCAACGCCGGTATGGAAGGTGGCGTCGTCGTCGATCGGGTCCGCTCCCTGAAGACGCCGTCCGAAGGCCTCAACGCCGCCACGGGCGAGTACGAGGATCTCGTGAAGGCGGGCGTCATCGACGCCGGCAAGGTGACCCGCTCGGCGTTGCAGAACGCTGCGTCGATCGCTGCGCTGTTCCTCACCACTGAGGCGGTCATCGTCGACAAGCCGGAGAAGGAAGGCTCCGCCCCGATGGGCGGAGGCATGGACGACTACTAGTGCACTAGCCGTCGGTCGGATCTTCCGGCCAGCAGTCTGAGCATCTGAACCGCCGCCGTCTCTCCAGACGGCGGCGGTTTGTCGTTGCGAATCGTGCGCACCGGGTCTTCACGGCGCTACGCGCGCATAGGGCGATCCGACCCTTCGGCTCACGTTCGCGAGACGATGGTGGGCGTGGCTCTTTGTCGTTTCTCTCGGTCGGGTGTCCGCACCCGGCGGTCCGTCGCGACGCTCGCGGCGACGGCCGTGTTGACGTTTCTCGTGACGCCGCCGTCAGGTGTGTCGGGTGCTTCCGTGACGCCGAAGGCCTCGACCGTGAAACGTCCGACGAAGATGACCGTGAAGCGGGTGACCAAGACCACGAAGAAGGCCGCGCGGACGACGGTCAGGTTCGTGCCGACCAAGGTCGCCGGAGTCACCATCACCTCCCCGGCACCGACGACAACGGTCGCTCCGGTCCCGCCGCCTTCGACCTCACCTCCCACGCCCGTAACCACCACCTCGGCGCCGACGACAACGGTGCCGCCTCTTGCTGTCGCTCCGTTCGAGGTGGTGGCGGTGAACGAGCGGGCCGAAGCGGTTGTCGGGTCGACCGTCGCGTTCTCCATCGTTCTCGCTCAACGGGGGGCATCGAATCCGATCGCGCTCAGCCTCGTCGGGCTCCCGGGTGGGATGGCCGCCACGTTGAGTCCGAATCCGGCGACGGGTCTCGCAGTCCTGCGTATCGCCGTACCGTCCGATGCTGTGCCTGCCGACTATCCGCTTCGCGTGATCGGGTCCTTCGCCGGCGCCCAGGCCTGGGCGACCTTGATCCTCCGCGTGACCCCAGCGCCCGGGTCGACGACGACCTCGACCACGTCGACGACCATCGACACCTCGGGACTCGCTCCGTCGTTCGGCTTCCGGGTCACCGCTGATGGAAAGACGTTGGTCACGGGTGGGCAGGTGCAGTACGAGATCGAGCCGATCTACGACACCGGGTACAACGGGTCGATCGAGTACTTCGTGTCCGGACTCCCCGACGGTGTGTGGTTCGGCTTCTCCGAGAAGGTCAGCACGAAGAAGACGGTGCTGTGGCTCAGCTCGACGGTGTCGATGCGTCCGGGTCGCTATCCGTTCACCATCACCGGCATCTCCAAAGGTTTGAAGAAGTCAGGCGAACTCACCCTCGTCATCGGCTGACCGGTGCACTCGACGAGTTTCGCAATGCGGCCATTCCGACACTTGCGCCCCTGTCGAGGCTGACCTCGGATCGTTCGTTCGCATACGGTGGAGGCCATGATCACTCCGGTCCATCCCAGGTTCCGTTCGCGTATCCGTGTTGTGCAGGCCGGAGTCGCGGCCACGGTGGTATTGGGCCTGATAGCGGTTCCTTCGGCTGACGCCGCCACCAAGAAACGAACGGCGAAACGACCGGTCGCGCGGAAAGTCATCCCCCTCCCGCCGACGACGGCACCCGCTCCCCAGCCGCTCCCACCGACCACTGCCGCCCCGGTGACCACCGCACCGCCAACGACGGTCGCCCCGCCGGCACTCACCATCTCGAGCGACGTCCCTCGTCGACTCGCCGTCCCGGGGGGCAGCGCGACCTATTTGCTGACCGCGAAATCGCGTTCCGCGGAACCGACCACGTTCAGCGTGAGTGGTCTCCCTGCCGGTGTCCGGGCGGTTCTTGGGACGAACCCGACCACCTCGACGACGACAATGACCCTGACAACGACGGTCGGAATCACCCCTGGGGGGTATCAATCGTTCCTCGTGACCGCCATTGGGGGCGGAGCATTTGCCACCCTCGCCTTGGAACTCGTGGTCGACACGACCGCACCTGCGGTGACGACAACTGCCCCTGGAGCCCAGCAGTCGTTCGTGCCAACGGCTGAAGTGCTTCTGCCCGGTCCGATCTTCCCTGGCGGCGCTACGTTCGTGGCCTACCGGGTGAACCTGAATCGCGCGACGGGCGTCTTCGGCCAGGCGATCGTGAGCGCGGGCTCGGTGCCCACCGGACTCGCGCTTGGAGTCTCTCAGACATCGGTCACGGGTTCCTCATTCGACGTGAGCTTCTCGGCGTCGTCGAGTGCCGTGTCGGGGTTCTACCAGCCGACGTTGAGCGTCGTGCTCGGTGGCTACACGGTGTTGATCGCGTTTCCGGTCCATGTCAACGTGGTGGTTTGAGCCGTCCTCGGCGCGTGCGCAGCCAACGCCGGGCTACGGCAAGTGCGGCCGCTCCGAGTGCCGTAAGCGCGCCTATGAGGAGCCCGTCGCTCTGCTGACTCTGGTCGGCGACGTCGGGGAGTGGTCGAGCGGAGAAAGATTCTTCGGGTGGGTATTCGGACATCTGTGACGCGATCACTCCAGCTGACTGTTCCGCCGCCAGCGACTCGGGCATCGCCACCGAGTCGCTCGTCACCGCGTCAGGCGCAAACAGCGTGGGCTCCTCGTGCGACCGAGGGGACTCGAGGACGCCCGTCTGGGCGAACACATCGCTCGCTGCTCCGTCATCGTTGAATTGGGCGGGCTCGGACGGACTCAGCACGTCCACATCACCGACCCCCCCGATCGTCGGAGTGTCCGATTGCCGCAGGGTGAACAGGGTGGAGCGCAGGCCGAGTGCTGCGTCGAACCGCGGCCCTTCGATCGTCAGCTCGGTAGTGTCGCCGCTCACGGTGACCTCGGTGGCTCGACCGGATGGACCGACCCTGGTCACCTCCGCCCGTGATGCCCGTCCCGGGTAGCCGACGCGTCGGCCGACTTCGTCGATCGTCATCGTGACGACCCACGACTTGAGATCGCCCGTCGGGTAGGTACCGGATTGAAGGTACGGGAAATCGCCGGATCCTCCGAAGGCTTCCAGGGGCGTGGCGATCGTCCCCCCGCCGCTGGCGGAGTAGAACGTGACGGCGAGCTTGCCCTTGTCGTAGGTCACGACTTTGCCCCGTGTTGCCGCGACGGCGGCGTCCATCGCCGCGTACTCGGCTCGAACGCCGACGTAGACCTGGCACCGCTGCGTCGGGCAGACCTCTCCGGCGGACGCCATCGTACGAAATGCGTAGGTCCGGGCGGCAATGGCCTGCGCCTCGAGTGCTGCTGCAGGCCATCTTGCGTCGGTGATCTCTCCCATGCCGCGCAGGTACTGCTCGACGTCGAGTTCGTTGACGATGCGAATGCCGCCCTGGGCAAGCAGTTCGAACGAACCCCGGTATCGCTTGCCGGCGTAGGCCACGGTGCCCCCGTCGCTCGAGGCGACGACAAGCGGGTTGCCGCGGACGGTGTCGGGCGTAGCCCCTGAGCGGGAGCCGGCGAGCGGGATCGGGGCCGTTTCCTTGGCTTCGTTCGTGACCGGCGGGGTCGCCATGTCAGACGACGAAGCGACTGGAGCCGGTTCCGTTGACGAAGGGGGAGGCGGGTCCGGGAACATGCCCGGCAGGAACAGGGCACCGGCCGACGGTTCTACCGATGATGGAATCGCCGGGGTCGGGGGCGGAAGCGCCGGCGCGAGTGCCGGAGTTGAGGCCGGGGTGTCACCTGGAGCCGTTGGCGTCTGCAGACGGAGGGAGATGGGCTTCATCGCGAACGCCGGCGCCGGCGATCCGGACTGCGCGCCGGTCAGTTCGGGCGGAGCGATCACCGTGGCGATCAGTTCCCCGTCGCCCGGCCGCACGGTGACGGAGCCGCCGGGTGCGACCCGTCTCCCACCGACGGTTCCGCCCTCTTCGAGCGTCAGGGTGACGGTTCCCGCCCCGCCGAGGGGAACCCGGATGTTGCCGGTCCGAGAGCCGAGGGCGGTGCCAGGGTAGAAGTGGCGGAGGATCTCTCGAGAAGAGCGACCTTGGCGTCCCATCCAGTAGGCGCCGTCCTGGGCCATGCCGACACCGTGCCCGAAGCCTCTCCCGAGGATTCTGACCCATCGGCCTGCCGATGCCGGGGCGGTCAGCGTGGAGGAAGTGGTCGTCCGGGGGTCGGGGTTGGCCGTGGCCGCCGTCACCGTCAGCGGTGTGAGCATGGCGACGGTGATGGCGAGGCTTCCCGCCCACACCCACGCTCTCCCGACCACCGGGCAAGTTTCGCGCCGGGATCGGTGCCCTTGCGCACGACTCGCGTCCGGTGCTCCGACAACGCAACGATCGATGACCCCTACGCTGGATGCCATGACTGAGCCGCTGTCGCCGAAGGTTGGTTGGGGAGTTCTCCACCTGTTCTGGAAGATCACGCCAACCACGGATGCCGAGGCGGCGACGTCTGCCGTCAAGTCGTGCATCGCCGACGATCATCAGGTGATCACGTTCGCCACCCTCGGGCACAAGGCCGATGTCGGCACGATGGCCGTGGGGCCCGACCTGTGGCGCCTGCGTCGGCTCCAGACCGAGCTCAGCCGTGCCGGTTTGCTTCTTGTCGATTCCTATGTGTCGTTCACCGAAGTTTCCGAGTACGCCAAGGGAGCACCTGAGGCGATGACGCGGCCGCGGCTCTACCCCGGGACGATGCCCCCGGAGGGCATGCGCGCCGTGTGCTTTTACCCGATGTCGAAGCGTCGTGGCGTTGGCGCCGCCGATGCCAACTGGTTCACGCTTCCCTTCGACGACCGCAACCGTCTGATGCACGATCACGGCACGTCGGGCCGTACGTTCGCAGGGCGTATCTCCCAGTTCGTGACCGGCTCGACGGGCGTCGACGACTACGAGTGGGGCGTGACGCTCTTCGCCCACGATCCGGCCGACCTGAAAGAGGTTGTGTACACGATGCGCTTCGACGAGGCATCGGCGCTCTACGGCGAGTTCGGACCGTTCATCTCCGGAATGGTCGACGCGCCCGAAGTGGTGTTCGGGGAACTCACCCGTTAGCGCCGAGGATGTCGGCGACCCAGGCCCCGCCTTCCGCACGAAGGACCTGGGCGTTGTCGATAAAGCCTTCACCGGGGTTCAGCCGTCCGCTCACACCGTTGAACGCGGTGAACATCGGGGCGGTCTTCGCTTTGAGCAATGCTGCCCGCAAATCCTTCGGAGCACCCGAACGCGGAAGGGCCGCTGGTCCGGCGATCCGGGCGACGAGCGTGCCGGCGTCATACGCGACCACGGTCGCCCACGACGGTGTGATCGCTGCAGCCGCGGTGTCCTCACGGAACGCAATCGCCACCCGGCCCGGTCCGTTCCAGGATCCACGCGAGACGCACCGGGTTCCCTCGGCCAACCCAGCGGGAGCAGCGCGGCAACCGAGGGCATCGCCGGGAACGACGAGCGACGGTGGTTCGGCAGATGGGGCAAACCGCAGGCGCGCGTAGCGTTCGAACGACGCGTCGCCGTCTCCGGTGACGATCAGCGGGACCTGCTCGAGCAACGTGGTGTCTGCGGGCGAGTTGGTCGTGACGACGGGTCCACTGGGGGATGCCGCATCGACGGGTGCCATCTTTGCGGCGATGGCATCACGCATTGTCACTGAGCCGGCCGCCCCGGGCGTGGCGATGAGGGCGATCGACGCAACGTTCGGATTCGCCGCCACGATGTATCGTGCCGCCTCGTCCGCGAGGCTCGACCTGGACGGCCCAACGCGGACCGATGCTGCCGGCTCCTTTCCCTCTCTCCAGGTGAATGTGAAGAGAGCGATCTTGCGACGTCGCGCGAGCGGCGCGAGCACGTCTTCGGTCGACTCGAGAAGTCCTCCGGTGATGGCGACCACGTCCTCACCTCGAACGGCGCGATCGACCGCACGCGAGAAGTTGCGTGCGCTTTCGTCGAGGACCCGAATGCGCACGTTCATGTCGGCCGGGAGTCTGCCGTCTTCCGTGGCGTGTCGGATGGCGAGCTCGAGACCCTCGCGCGCTTCTGTGCCGAGTCCGGCGAGCGGTCCACTCGCGGGTACGACGAGCACGATGGTCGCGTTCCGCGTGATCGTCGGTCGGGTCGTCGTCGGTGCCGAAGTAGTCGATGCCGTTGCGAGAGCGGTGGTTGCCGGTTCTTTGGACGACGTGCACCCGGTTGTCGTCGCCAGAAGCCCGGAGAGGCCCACCATTACGGCGAGGCCCGAGGAACGAAAGGGGAGGGACCGTCGGATCCGAGGGAGCCTACCGACGTATCGGTTCAGATTGCTCGGGCCCTTCGTCGTCCACATGCCACTGGTCATGGGCGGACGGCAGAGTGCACGCTTCACCAGCCCCAGGTCCCGGACCCACCTTTGAAAGGCCCGACAATGCGGCTGGTGATCCATCCGCCGTAGAAGCCCCCCTCCTGGGCGACGACGATCTCGCCGTTGACCCGACATTCGTCCATTCGACCCGGATAGAGCGCGAGGTGATCGGTGATTGCTTCGTATCCCCTGGTTGGGTTGGTGTACGTCCAGGCGCAGTCCCGGTCGACGTAGCCTCCGGCGACGAAGGTGAAGTAGCTGGCGAGTCCTTTCCACTCGCAGAAGGTCGGCCGGGTTCCGCTGGGTCGGATGTGCTCGGCCGAGACGTCGGCCATCGGGAGGTAATACGCGGGCGGATGGCTGGTCTCGAGAACCCGGAGCGATCGTCGCGTCGAGGCGATGAGCACACCGCCGAACACGACCTCGACGAGTTCGTCGGAGGTTTCGACGCGTGGCGGGCGGGGATAGTCCCAGACGGACTCCTGTCCCGGGCCGGGTTCGATCCGCGAAGGTCGGTGCACCCACCGAGCATGCCAGCGAAGGTGTGCGACTGTGGAGTCGTGAGCGACAATCGGCGAGCGGACGAGACTCCGGACGCGATGCTCGCCGAGGCCGGCCTGGCCCTCGGGGAGGCGATTCTCGACGCGCTCGGCCCGTGGGCCGAATGGCATGCGGTTCGTCTTGGCGGGGTGGGACTTGCGGCGGACGGCCGGAGGGCCGGCGAGGCGATCGCGGCGGTCGCCGCTCCGCGACTAGCGACTCTGCTCGCGGCTGATGTCGACGAACAGCGTGGGACTCCGCTCACCATTGTCCGAGAGGCGCATCTTCCGTTGACGGAGATGCTCCTGTCTCGCGGGATCGCTCCTGTCCAACGCGATCCTGCCGACATCGCCGCGCAACCCGACGACGTGTTCGCCCTCACGCCGCGCGCCTTTTCCGATCTTGGCCCTGAGGTGCACGACGCCGGACTGCGGTGGGGCGTCACCAAGGCATTCGCCCACCGCGCCCGGCATCGGTCCTGAGAGGCTGTTGAGCTCTTGTCGATAGGACTGCCGGGCCGGTCCGAGCGGCCTTGGTTGGACGTCGTGGCCTGGGCGAAGGACTCGATCGCGTGGATCACGGTTCGGTGTCCAGTTCCCTCCTCCGAGCGTTGGTAGACGGTGTGTTCGTCCTTGTTGCCCCGGACCGCGAGATCGGGGTCGGGGTGCCCGCTACCCTGGGAATCCATGGCTGCGCGAAACGATTGCCGGCACTACTCGTCCCGGTCGACGCCAGCGGGAATCATCGAGAAGTGCCGACTCGACATGGCACAGGTCATCCCGTTCGACTGCCCGGAGAACTGCATCTTCTTCGAACCCCGGGCCATCAGCGGCGTCGGTTGGGCCGTCGAGGACCCTGACGGCAGCGAGACGACGTGAGTCCGCTCGCGATTTGCGGCGGCGCGGCGCGCCGTCGCGGCGGCGACAGAGTGACGTCGATGACCCTGCACCCGGAAGCGTCGTGACATCCGATCGGGTCACGCGGGCGGAGCTCCTGCGCTGGAGCGAGACACTCGCCGGGATCGCCCGCACCGGACTCGGCTTCTCCCAGGTGCAGTTCGAGCGTGAGCGCTATGAGGAGATCCTCCACGTCGCGTCGGACATGCGGGTGGCCGCCGGTCACGATCTCGTCCGTGAGGAGCTGCACGGTGAGTGGATGCGCAGCGTCGGAAGCGGCGTCCCCGGCTACGTGACCCCGAAGATCGCCGTCGGCGCCGTGGTCGGCAACGACCAAGGGGAGCTGCTCCTGCTCCAGCGGGCCGACTCCGGTCACTGGCTCTACCCGACGGGCTGGGCGGATATCGGCTACTCCCCGGCGGAGGTGGCCGTGAAGGAGGTTCGAGAGGAAACGGGGATCGAGTGCGAGCCGGTTTCGGTTCTTTCCATCGTCGACGGGTTGCGGCACGGCTTCACCACAGTGCCGCTCTACTCCATCGTGTTCTTCTGCCGGGCAACGGGAGGCTCGCTTCAGGCTCATCCGCTCGAAGCCACCGATGTCGGCTGGTTCCGCGAGGACAATCTCCCCGCGCCACTCATCGGTCTGGAACGCTGGGTGCCGCAGGCCTTCGCCGCGGTGCGTGGTGCGCTGCATCCCACCCAGTTCGACCCTCCGAGAGATCCGGTGTGGCGACCATGAGGGCGCTGCTCTCGGTCTATGACAAGACGGGCATCGTCGAATTCGCCCGGTCGCTTCGCTCGTTGGGCGTCGAGATCGTCTCCAGTGGCGGTACCTCGGCCGCACTCCGTGCCGCGGGGATCGACCACCTCTCGGTCGAGGAGGTGACGGGCTTTCCGGAGATGCTCGACGGTCGCGTCAAGACGCTGCATCCAGCAATCCACGGTGGCATCCTCGCCCGTCGTGATCTACCTGAACACCGCGAGACGATTGCTGCGCACGGCATCACGGCGATCGACCTCGTGGTCTGCAACCTCTATCCGTTCTCGTCTGACCCTTCCGTCGAGTTGATCGATATCGGCGGACCCTCGATGCTCCGCTCGGCGGCCAAGAACCATGATGCCGTCGGCGTCGTCGTCGATCCGGCGGACTATGGGCCGGTCATCGCCGAGCTCACGGCGTCCGGCGCACTCTCGACATCGACCCGCGTCCGTCTCGCCAGAAAGGCGTTCGCCCACACGTCGGCATACGACGCAGCGATCGTTCAATGGCTTGATACGTGTACAGATGATTCGGAAACGGGCGGCTTTCCGCCCACCATCGGGCTCGCGCTGGAACACGCCGAAACGCTTCGCTACGGCGAGAATCCGCACCAACGCGGCGCGCGTTACCGCTTGCACGGCGCCACGAGCTGGTGGGACCGTGCCACGCAGCACGGTGGCAAGGAGCTCAGCTATCTCAACGTCTACGACGCCGACGCGGCATGGCGTCTGGTGCACGATCTCGGCACGGCCGGCGGTGCCGAGGGGATCGCGCCGGCCGTCGCGATCATCAAGCATGCGAACCCCTGCGGTGCCGCGGTTGCCTCCGACATCACCACGGCCTACCGGCTCGCGCATCTCGGTGACCCCGTTTCGGCGTTCGGCGGGATTGTCGCGATCAATCAGCGTGTCCCTCTGGCCCTCGCCGAATCGCTTGCCCCGGTGTTCAGCGAGGTCGTGATTGCCCCCGGCTACGACGATGACGCCCTCGAGCTGCTCCTGTCGAAGAAGAACCTCCGCGTTCTGTCGGCGCCTCCGCCGGGAGCGCCTCCGCTTTCCGTCCGCTCCATCGACGGAGGCCTGCTCGTCCAGACGCCCGATGTGATCGGCGAGGACCTCGCCCGACGCGACGAGTGGACCGTTGTCACGAAGCGGTCGCCGTCGGAGCATGAGCGGCGCGATCTCGAGGTCGCATGGGTGGTTTGTGCGCACGTCTCGTCGAACGCCATCGTCATCGCCAACGGCGCCATGGCGGCAGGGATCGGTGCCGGGCAGCAGAGCCGCGTCGATGCAGCGCAGATCGCGGTGCGAAAGGCCGGGGAGCGGGCAATCGGTGGTGCGTGCGCGAGCGACGCGTTCTTCCCGTTCCGCGACGGCCTTGACGTTGTCGCCGCGGCGGGCGTTCGAGCGGTGATCGCTCCCGGCGGTTCGATGCGTGACGACGAAGTCATTGCCGCAGCCGACGAGCACGACATCGCCATGGTGTTCACCCGACGCCGTCACTTTCGCCATTGATGCGGCGTCGTCGGCGGGGCGCGACGTGCTCGGCGGCGCTTGGTGTGCGCCTGCCGCTTGGAACAGGCGTTGATGCGGGCTGGCGCAGACGCATGCGATAGGCGGTAGGTCGCCGAAATTGCCCGATCGGGCACCGGGTTCGGGCATGACATCGGCGCTGCGATCGTTCAGACTCAGGTGTGTGAGTCGGCCCGGAACATCAGCCCTGCTTCGACCGCGACGAACGCGGCCGGGCGGTTCTCGGCGGGTGCTCGTTGTCGCTGCCTTGATGGCGCTGTTCGGGGCGACGGTCCCGTCGAATCGCGCGCTGGCGCAAAGCGTGAGCAATACAAACGTGACCGCCGGGATCGAGATCAGCGTCGCGCCCGGAGTCACCCCTCCCGCCGGCGCGACCTATGTGTTCACGGTGACCTGCAACCGGGTGGAGGCGGTCGTGCCCATCCCTCCACAAGTTCTGGTCTTCACGTTCACCAGCCCGGGAAAGCAGTCTCGGACGCTCACCGGATCCTGGGTGTGTAACGGCACCGCAACCGATGTTCCGGGGTACGGCCCGAACGACGTCTCCCACGGTCCCGATGGGATGATCGGCTACTTTTACTGGAGGAGGACGCCACCGACGACACTGCCCGCTACGACGCGACCTCCGGCACCGGCCCGTCCCACCGTCGAGGTCGTCGGTGTCGACTTCGGGAGCCAACTCGCCGGGGTGACGACGGCGTCGCGCGATGCGATCGTGCGTAACCGCGGTGCCACCGCATTCACCGTGACCCGGTCCGACACCGCAGACCCTTTTGCGATCGTCGGCGGAACGTGCCAGCAGGGCCCCGTCCAGCCGGGTGCCGAATGCACGCTGCAGGTCACGGCTCGGCCGCTGAACGCCACCGGATTCGAGCGCACCCTCACCGTCGAGGTCCAAGCGGCGGGCGCCGCCAGAGCTCAGGCCACGCTGCGCGTGCAGGGTTCTGACGTCGAGAACTTCTCGGTCGGCGGTGCGTCGTTTGGCACGGTCAACGTCGGGGCGGTGTCCGGACCGCAGACGATCCCCGTGGTCAACGTCGGCAGCCTCTCGGCGCGGCTCTCCAAGATCACCGTGAGCGGCCCGTTCCAGGTCGCCCCAGGCGGCACGTGCGAGGTCAACACCACCACCCTCGGTCCTCGGGCCCAGTGTACGGTCAACGTGCTCTTCGCTCCAGGGGCCGATGGAGCCCAAACCGGAGCACTCGAGATCACGGCGATTTCTCCGTCGAAGGACATCGTCTCCTCCGGGGTGCTCAATGGCACCGGAGTCGTGTTCGCCGGACGGCTCCAGCTGACCCCTCCCGTTCTCGACTTCGGACGGATCCGCGTCGGTGCAACGTCGCCCAAGCAACAGGTCACGGTCTCGAACGTCGGCACCGCGCCCGTTACGATCACCGGCATCGGCTTCCCGGTGTCCGTGCCGGCGAACCGACGGAAGAAGACTCCGGCGACGACGCGGTTTGTGTCGACGAACGCCGGGTTCACTGCCGTGAGCGGGTGCAAGGGTCCGTTGCCGCCCGGTGCCAGTTGCGTCGTCACCGTGACCGCAAAACCGGGAAAGCGCGGGGAGCTGACCGCGCAGCTGCAGGCCGTCGCCGCTGGCACCCAGGGCACATCGCAGCTCAAGGTCGTCGGCTTCGCCCGTGCTATCACGGCGACGCCCAACGCAGTGGTGCTACCGCCAGCCCCGATCGGCACGCCGACGGCGCCTTCGCCACCCGTCATCGTGACCAACACCGGCGATGAGCCCGTCGTCGTGTCCCTCCTCACCCTTGGTGGTGCACAACGAGCCGAGATGGCGATCGTTTCGAGCGACTGTCCGAAAGCGGCGCTCGCTCCGAAAGCCAGCTGCACGTTCGTCGTTCGATCGACTCCGGCGGGTGGAGGGGCGCGGAGCGGCAGCATCACCGTCGTCACCGAGACGAAGGAGCAGGCCATCGTCGGCGTGCGGTGGACGGCCCGGGCGAGCGCCCTGGCCCTCAACCCGCCTGTGCTCGATTTCGGAAATCTCGACGTCGGCGCAGCTTCAGCGCCGAAGCAGGCCGAGGTGCGCAATGTCGGGAAGGTGCCGGTGATCGTCACCCGACTCGACCGCTCCGATGGGGCCGTAATCCTGGTGCAGGGCTGCGTCGGGACTCGTCTGGAGCCCGGGCAGGCATGCGGGTTCACCGTCGCCGTCCGCGCTGGGCTGGCCGGACCGCGGACCGGCGCGGTCTCCGTCACCGGGTCGGCCGGGGAGAAGGCCGGGCAGCGCGTGCGCTACGTGGGCGTCGGGGGCGCCACGACGATCGCGTCGACCATTCCGACGACCGCCGTCACGGTCACCACGCCAGCAGCGCTGCCAGCGTTGGTTATGCGCCCAGCGACCGGCGAGATCGGTCGGCCGACGACGGCGGTGGGCACAGGATTCCCGGCCAATGCCGACGTCACCCTGCTGTGGTCTGGCGGGGCGGTGGCTGGCCTGGTGCGGACCGACGATACGGGGGCTTTCCAGAAGGTCGTCATCCCGCTTCGCGGCCTGCGGATCGGCCCGACGACGGTGATGGGGACGCCCGCCGCCGGTGGCGCGGGCGCCGAAGCGCCGTATCTCCTGCGCTACGCGACATTCCGGCCCCAAGGAGGCAACCGCTCCATCGTCACGAGAGGCTGAACGGGCGGGCGAACCGGCCGGCGCCGCACCTACTGGCGCAGTGTCTTGGCCCACCGCTTGGACCACGCGTCGATGGGCGTCAGCGCGACGATCAATTCCTGTCCGAGCCGGGTCAGTCGGTACTGGCGTTCGTCGTTCTGGTCGACGATGCCGGCCTCGGCGAGCTCGAGGACACGGTCACGAAGCACGGCGGTCGAGACACCGTCGCATTGTTGGGCCAGAGCGCGGAATCCGACCGGACCGTCACGCAACTCCCAGACGACGCGGAGCAGCCACCGGTGGCCGAGCAGGTCGAGTGCGGCCATGAGCGGTCGACCGCTCGAGCTGCCTCGGACGGGTTTGCCGGGTTGGGGAACGCGGGGCACGGAGTACTCCTGGTGATTCGGATTCCGAATCGCTACAGTGACGTTGGTTCGAAATCCGAATCGTACTGTGAGGTTCCCGTGTCGCCCCGAATCCATCCGCTCGAAGCTCCGTTCCCGGAGGCCGTCGCACCTGTCTTGGCGTCAATGATGCCGCCGGGGGTGCCGCCTATCGGCCTCTTCCGGGCGTTCGCCAAAAACCTGCCGATGGCCATGGCGATGCGTTCGTGGGGCGGCTACGAACTCAGCAAAGCGCTCTCGCTGTCCATGCGTCACCGAGAGATCGTGATCGACCGGACGTGCGCGCGATGTGGTTGTGAGTACGAGTGGGGCGTGCATGTCGCGTTCTTCGCTGACCGCGTCGGGTTGTCGCAGGAGCAGATCGCCTCGCTCACGTTCGGCAGACCCGACGACGGGTGCTGGACCGCCGATCGGGACCGTGTGCTGATTGCCGCCGTCGACTCGCTGCACGATTCGTCCGACCTCACCGACGCCCTGTGGGGGCGCCTCGGGTTGGTGTTCGACGAGCGCCAGGTCCTCGATCTCCTGATGCTGACCGGCTGGTACCACGCCATCAGCTTCGCCGCCCGGGCCGCCCGAATTCCGCTGGAACCAGGTGCGCCGCGCTTTGCCGACCTCATCGCTCCGGGCTGACGCGCACGATGGCGGGGTGCCCGACGTTGGATACGATTCGGTCCTCACCGAAACAGCGAGCGCCAACAGGAGCCTCCAATGACGACGAGCATCTCGGCCGCTGGCGGGGGCTCGGGTACACCTGACGATCCGTGGGTTCTACAGACGCCGCCGCTCACGTCGGAGTACACGATGCAGCTCGATGTGCGTGACGGCGTGAAGGTGATCGTGTGCACCGTTGGCAAGACCGTTCTGCTCTACGACGCCCGTTGTCTCGACGATCTCCAAGCCATGCTCGTGGCCCACGGCGCCTGGATGGACCTCGGTTCGGCCGACGAACAGAAGCCGGCGAAGGACGGCACCGTCGAGGCGTGGGGACGTTCGGCGGCGAATCCTGTCGGTGGCTGGTACGGCATGAAGAAGGGACTGCGTGGCCGGTTCGGGATGTACGTCCCGCCGCTCATGGAACGCCTCGGAAAAGCGGAGTTGGAGCACAACCCCCGCAACAACCGCATGCGGGCGATCTGAACGGTGCGACCTCGGGCGCCGAGCCGCCAGGGGAGATCGATCGGCCCGTCGGAGTCCGGCGGTGATCGGCGATGATGAAGGGGTGATCGAACGGTTCCGAGCGTCTCAGACGCGCAAGGTGATGCGGTTCTTCGCGTCAATCCACGGCGCCTCGCCCGGCTGGTCGTTCACTTGGTGGCTGCTGTTGATCATCCGGGGGATCCTGCCGACTGCGCTGTCGGTGTGCTTCGGATGGCTCGTCTCGGCCGTCTCGCGTGACGTGTCGGCTACCGCGCCACTCATCGCAGTCGGCATCACCTTCATCTTGCTGGTAGTGCTCCTTCCGGTGCACACCATGGTCAGTTCGAACTTGGGCGATCGTGTCGCGTCGCATCTCTACGACCGGCTCACCTTCGCCGGAGTGAGCCCTGAGGGCATCGGTCATCTCGAGCTGCCAGAACTCGCCAACGACCTCACCATGGCGCGCGACTTCGATCAGGGGATCATGGGTCCTCCGCTCTCGATCAGCATGGACTTCCTCACCGGGGGCCTGCTCGATCTCGTCATCGGAGCCGTTGCCGCAGTCGTGCTGTTCGGCTTCGCCTGGTGGGCGCCGCCCGTCGTCGTCGCCGGATGGGTGGCGACCCATTGGCTCCTGCGGGAGAGCGGCGTGTGGCGTGACCGCAACACCGACGAGGTTCGCACCGCGCAGCGCCATGCCGATTACTCGTATCGCCTCGCGGTCGACGCGCTGCCGTCCAAGGAGTTGCGGTTCTTTGGACTCGCCGGTTGGGTCACTGAGCGATTCATAAGTACACGAACGAAACTCTATGATCTCCAGTACGAGGCGACGAAGCTTCGTGAGAAATCGCTCGCTGGCGCGATCGCCATCGTTGCGGTCGCGAACGGTCTCGTGTTCTGGGCCATCGGCGTGGCCGCCAACAACGGCGACCTCTCGACGGCGCGAGCGGTGGTGTTCGTGCAGGCCGCGATCGGCGTGTCCTCCATTGCGTTCGGTGGGCTCAACTGGGCGCTCGATGGTGCGAGTGCTCCGGTCGAGGCTCTCGCGAGGCTCGAGCCGGCGATGGCCAAGGCGGGCGCGCTCAGCACGACGGTCGAGTCGTCGACCGGCTCCGTAGCGAGCGACGTTGCCCCCGAGATCGCGTTCCGCGGTGTGCGGTTCGCCTACGGCAGCGAAGGCGAGCGCAACGTCCTCGAGAATCTTGATCTGACGATCCCGGCAGGCAAGTCGCTCGCCATCGTCGGCCAGAACGGGGCCGGCAAGACCACGATCGCCAAGCTCATCTGCCGTCTGTACGACCCGAATGAAGGGCGTGTCGAAATCGGCGGTTCGCCGCTGACAACGCTCGCGACGGACCAGTGGCGGCGCCGCGTGACCGCGGTGTTCCAGGACTACGTGCGCTTCGAGCTTTCCCTTCGAACGAACGTCGCACCGCTCGGTGCCCCCGATGAGGTGATCCGCGTCGCGCTTGCCGATGCCGGAGCCGAGGGCATCGCCGACGGCAACCTCAACACTGTGCTATCCAAGGGCTACTCGGGTGGCACGGACCTCTCCGGAGGACAGTGGCAACGCGTAGCGATTGCGAGGGCCCTATGCGCCGTTCGTATGGGCGCCGACGTGGTGCTGCTCGACGAGCCGACGGCGCAGCTCGACGTCCGGGGCGAGACCGAGATCTTCGAGCGCGTGCTCCGGGCCACGAAGGGATGCACGACCATCCTGATCTCGCATCGCTTCTCGACCGTTCGCCTTGCTGACCGGATCTGCGTGGTGGAAGGCGGTCGGGTCATCGAGCAGGGAACCCACGATGAGCTGATCGCCCTGGGGGGCCGGTACCGCACGATGTTCGAGCTTCAGGCCTCCCGCTTCGCCGACGGTCTCGCCGCCCCCGAGATCGACGCGCACGGCCAGGAGGTCGTCCATGACACCCTCTGAGCCGCTCGCTGATCCCGTCGTAGGCGCCGGTCCGGTCGGTGACGAACCCGAGCCGTTGCCGGGTGGCTTCTCGTCACTGTGGCGGACGTTCCAACTGGGGTACCGCGCCGAGCCACGCCTTCTCGCGCTCTCACTTTCGCTCGCGCTCCTGATGATGCTGCCTGATGCGCTGCTCGCGTTGTGGCTCAAGCTACTGGTCGACGGCATCACCAGAAGCGACGGTGGACTCGTTCGGGTGGCCGTCATCGGTTTGGCGATCTGCGTCGCCGGTACGTGGGTGCTGCGCGTGCTGTCGAACCGAGTCGGACGGCGGTTCCGCGATCGCGTTGCCATTGCGCTCGAGTCCCACGTTGCGAAGTTGCAGGCGAGCGTGCCGACGGTGGAGCACCATGAGCGCCCTGCTTACCTCGATCGTCTCGCCATGCTGCGCGATCAGGTGTTCGCGCTCGATCACCTCTTCATGTCGCTGTTCTCGACGCTCGGCTGGATCGTGCGTCTAGCCGTCACCGTAGCGCTGCTGGCGTCTATCCACCCGGCGCTTGTCGCACTGGTGCTTGGCGCGCTTCCGGCCGTGTGGGTGTCCACGTGGCGGCCCGGAGTGGAGCGCAAGGTCGAGGAGTCCGTGATCGCCAACACCCGCCTGGCCCGCCACCTCTTCGTGCTGGCGACCACCGCGGCCGCCGGCAAGGAGGTCCGGGTCACCCGCACCGGGGACTGGGTCGCGGCGGAGCGTGCTGCAGCCTTCGAGCGTTCGTACCGACCCAAGGCGAAGGTGCGCGTCGCCACTGCGGCGTGGCAGGCGGGCGCGTGGGCGGTGTTCGGGGCGGGCTACGTGGCGGCGATCGTCTTCGTGTCCGAGCGGCTCGGGCGCTCCGTCGGCTCGGTCGTGCTCGTCGTCACCGCGGGCATGCGCCTGGCGATGTACGTCGGCGCCACCGCCGGTGAGCTTGGCTTCCTCCGGGGTTTCTGGCTCGACTCCTCGCGGCGCCTCATCTGGTTGGAGGACTACGCCGCGGCCCAGGACACCGGGATTGGTGTGCCGGCCCCGAAGGTGCTCAGCACCGGAATCGCCTTCGAGCACGTCAGCTTCTCGTACCCGGGGACCGCTCGTGCCGTGCTCGATGACGTATCGGTTGCCTTCCCAGCCGGTTCGGTGGTCGCCATCGTCGGCGAGAACGGGGCCGGCAAGTCGACGCTCGTGAAGCTGCTCGCCCGCATGTACCGCCCGACGGGCGGGCGCATCACGGTGGATGGTGTCGATCTGGCGACGATCAACTCGGCCGAATGGCGCGAACGGCTGGCCGGCGCGTTCCAAGACTTCTACCGGTTCGAGTTCCAGGCACAGCGGACCGTCGGCCTCGGCGACCTGCCCCGCCTCGATGACCGACCGGCGGGCGAAGCGGCCATAGACCGGGCGGGCGCCCAGGACGTCGTCGACCGCCTCGCATACGGTCTCGACACCCAGCTCGGACCCACCTGGGACGGAGGTGTGGACATCAGCTTCGGCCAGTGGCAGAAGCTGGCGCTGGCGCGGGGGTTCATGCGTGACGCGCCCCTGGTCGTGATCCTCGACGAGCCGACTGCGGCGCTCGATGCCGAAACCGAGCATGCGTTGTTCGAGCAGTTCGCCGAAGCGTCGAGAGCCCAGGCCATCCACGGGCGCGTGGTCGTGCTCATCTCCCACCGGTTCTCGACCGTGCGGATGGCCGACCTCATCGTCGTGATGGACGGCGCCCGCGTGGTCGAGATCGGCAGCCACGACGACCTCCTCGCCCGCGGCGGCCGGTACGCGGAGTTGTTCATGATGCAGGCGGCGGCGTACGCGACTCGGCCGGAGCCGTGAACTCCCCTGTCTCGTGCGGTTTGTGTGATCGCCATTCCTGGCTGTCGCCTCGCAACGGACCCCGGGGCGGGCGAATACGCTGGGCGAACTATGACCAAAGCCCCCGTCCATGTGACCGTGACCGGCGCCGCCGGGCAGATCGGCTACTCGCTGTTGTTCCGCATCGCCTCCGGCGCCCTCCTCGGCCCGGACCAGCCCGTTGTTCTCCGTCTGCTCGAGGTGGAGCCGGCCATGAAGGCGCTCAACGGTGTTTGCATGGAGCTCGACGACTGTGCCTTCCCGTTGCTTGCCGGCATGGAACCGACCAGCGACCTGAACCACGCGTTCTCCGGCACCAGCTGGGCGCTGCTCGTCGGCGCGATGCCCCGCAAGGCGGGAATGGAGCGTGGTGATCTCCTGAGCGCCAACGGCGGGATCTTCCAGCCCCAGGGCCGGGCCATTGCCGCCAACGCCGCGTCGGACATCCGCGTCGTCGTGGTCGGCAATCCGTGCAACACGAACTGTCTCATCGCCCGCTCGAACGCGCCCGAGGTGCCGGTCGATCGCTGGTTCGCGATGACCCGACTCGACCAGAACCGGGCGAAGGCGCAGTTGGCCTCCAAGGCCGGAGTTCCGGTGGCCGACGTCAAGCACGTCACGATCTGGGGCAACCACTCCGCCACCCAGTACCCCGACGCCCGCAACGCCACGATCGGCGGCAAGGCGGCCTTCGACGTGATCAGCGACCACGCCTGGCTCGATGGCGACTTCATCTCGACGGTACAGAAGCGCGGTGCTGCGATCATCGAAGCCCGCGGTCTTTCGTCGGCGGCCTCGGCGGCCAATGCCGCCATCGATTCCGTCACCAGCATCTGGAACCCGACGCCGGCCGGCGAAGTGGCGTCGCTCGCCGTGATCAGC
Source organism: Acidimicrobiia bacterium (assembly GCA_031418775.1). Lineage (GTDB taxonomy): Bacteria > Actinomycetota > Acidimicrobiia > Acidimicrobiales > JANYDT01 > JANLQX01. The sequence continues at coordinate 6,507 of JANOJN010000037.1, read as the reverse complement.
CGCGGTGAGTACGGCGTGCCGGAGGGCCTGCAGTTCGGCTTCCCGGTCGTCAGCGATGGCGCGAACTGGACCGTCAAGGAAGGACTGCCGCTCGACGACTTCGCGAAGGGCAAGATCGCCATCACCGCCACGGAGCTCCAAGAGGAGCTCGCCGAAGTGAAGAACCTCGGTCTGGTCAGCTGAACCCGTGAGTCACGGCGCTGCTCTGCGCCGCTTTGCTGTACTGCTCGCACTCACCGCTCCGTCACCTCGCAGAACGGGCGTCCGATGACCTCGACACGCGCCCGGGTTTCGTCACTCGACGTTGCCCGGGCCGTTGCGCTTGTCGGGGTGTTCACCCAGAACTACGTCGTTGCCTTCAATCTCTCGCGCCTTCGGAGCGGGTCCTGGCCCGACGTGTTCGACGGCTGGCTTACCCGAGCCGTCGATCTCTACCAGGGTCCGCTGACCACGCGCTTTGCCGCTGCGCTCGTCACGATCTTCGGAGTCGGACTCACCCTCTTGTCGCACAAGGACGGCTTCTCGCCCTGGGTGCCGGTGCGCCGGGGCCTGCTGCTGCTCGTGGTCGGCATGTGGTTCAACACCGTTTGGCCCGGAACGATCCTGCCGTTCTACGGCGCCTACCTCATCATCCTGTCAGTGTGGACGAAGGTCCGTCGTTCATCGATCCTGCTCCTAGGCGCGCTGATAGTCACCGCGCTTACCTTTGTCTCCCGTCTGCTCATCTTCTTCGCGACGGAGAACGAGCCTGAACGATTCAGTGACGACCTGTCGTGGTTGGTGATGCGCGATCCGTCCGGGGGACGCATCGGCACGTCGAACCCGCGCGGGTTCGTCGCCTCGATGCTGTTCTGGGGTGCACATCCGCTTCTTCCCTGGTTGGCGTTCGGTCTGATCGGAATGTGGATCGGCCGCCAAGCGTGGCCGACAAAGCGTTTCCAACTCGGCCTCGCGGCCGTAGGGGCCTTCATGCTCGCCGGTGGCTACGTGGTGTCGTCGATCATGACGCGCGTCTCGTTCGGAGGGGGCAAAGGCCGCTTCGCGTGGGCCTGGGGCACGGCACCTTCGTCGGCATTCTTCGACTCGCCGATCAAGTTCGACAGCCCGCTCTACGTCGCCACCGCGGTTGGCTCGTCATTGCTCGGAATCGGCTTGGTGCTGCGCCTGGCGACCGTGTTTTCGCAGTGGACGGTCGTCAGGCTTCTCGCCGACGCAGGGACGGTGACCCTGTCGATCTATCTCCTCCACGCGCTGATTCCGGCCGCGATCTTTCGGTGGCTCTACCACGACCAACAGGTCGGCGTGGGGTGGGCGCTGATCATCGCCCTCGGTAGCTGGACCGCGGCGATGGTGATCGGGGCGTTGTGGGTCAGACGCGTCGGCGCCGGTCCGGCCGAACGGCTCCTGCGCGCCGTCGGCGGCCGGTAGCCCTCGGTCGAAACCGGTGCCGAAGCCTGCTCACCGGCGCGGCATCCGATTCCCGGCGCTAGACGCGCCGACCGAGAAACGCGGCGAGCTGGTCGGCGTTCGAGGCCTCGGCCGGCGCCTCCTGGATCGGGCCGAACGGCATCTTGCCGTCCTCGCCGCGCATCGCGGCCGGAATCGTGGCCTTGGCACCGGCGAGCACGCCCGCGGCGAACTCGGGAGCCAAGTCGGTCGAGCGGCCGGTCGACTTGGCAAGGTCCCAGCCGTGCACGAAGGTGTCGTTCACCGCGAATCCGATGAACGCCCGACCGGGCACCTGACCGAACGGCGCGGTGAGGACCTTTTCCATGGCGCCGTCGGCGGCGAACGCTGCGAGGAGCCGGGTCGAGATGTCGTCGAACGCCGCGAGGTAGTCGCCGGAGGCGAAGTCCTGTTGGGCCCCCGAAGGTGGGGCTCCTTCGACGACAGCCAGGAAGAAGTGCTGGGCGCCGACCACGTGATTGATGAGTTCGCGCACATTCCACGACTGACACGGAGTGGCGAGGTCGAGATGCTCGGGCCGAACGGCGGCCAACTCCGCTCTCGTCGAAGCGACGGCGGCTTGCAGCGGGGCGGTACTCATGAGAACTCCTGGTGGTCGGCGGGGACGGAGTCGTGCCAGACGGATTGTTTGGCCTTCGCTCCGGGGTTCTTGTCATGTTCTCATGCGGAATCGACGATGATGGTTTGGTAGGCCAACCGCAAAGGGGTCCCAGTTGTCTCATCTCGATACCGCAATCAAACGATCCGGCACGTTCACCAGCGTCGGAGAGAAGTCGTTCAAGGCTCACCGGGTCTATGACCGGCTGGCCATGCTCGTGGCCATCACCACGGTGGTCGGCAGCATCTCCTACAAGGCGATCGACGTCGGTGCCAACATCGGCCCCCTCGTCCTCATCGCCCTGATCGTTTCACTCGGCACCGGCCTCGCCGGTTCGTTCCGTCCGCATCTCTCGCCCAAGGTCGCCATTCCCTATGCGCTCGCCTCAGGCGTGCTGCTCGGGGCGATCTCCAAGTCGTATTCGAATATCTCCGGCGGCATCGTCACCATGGCGATCGTCGGAACCTCGGCGTTCTTCGTGAGCTGTCTGTTCCTGTTCCGCAGTGGCATCGTCAAGGTCACGCCGCGGTTCATCCAGATGGTCGGCGCCGCCAGCTTGGCGTTCTTCATCGTGCTGATCCTCAGCCTCGTCGGTCTGCCGATTCCCGGCGTTGGCGACCTTCGCGGTGGCGGCGCCTTGCTGATCGGGGCCTTCGGCCTGGCCATCGGCCTCGGTTCGCTGTTCGTCGATTTCGAGCGCATCCGCCGCATCGAGGAAGACGGCACCATGACGGCGAACGCCGAATGGTTCCTCGCCCTCCAGCTGATGATGAGCCTGGTGATGGTCTACATCAACCTGCTGCGCATCCTCGGGGCGTCGTCACGCCGCTGACGCTTTGCTACTTCGTCTGACGCCACGGGCGTCGCCTCCGGGCGGCGCCCGTTGCGCGTCTTGTCACGACGTCGCTCTCCGCGCATTCGTGAGGGGACGCGGTGGCGATGGAGCACTTCTCTCCGGGACCCCCTCGTCCGGCTACGACTTGAACAGACTGCTGTCGTAGGGTCAGGACACCGGGCCGAGTGGCGGCCAGCAGCCAAGGGAGACATCGTGCTCGATCACGTCATCAAGGGCGGCACCATTGTCGACGGCACCGGTATACCGGGTGCGCGTGGCGACATCGGCGTGCGCGACGGTCGCATCGTGCAGGTCGGCGGGTCAATCACCGAGTCGGCGACGAATGTCATCGATGCCGAGGGTGCGATCGTGACCCCCGGTTGGGTCGATGTGCACACCCACTACGACGGTCAGGTGAGCTGGGACGACGAGATGGATCCCTCGGCCGGCAACGGCGTGACCACGGTCGTCATGGGCAACTGCGGGGTGGGCTTCGCGCCCGTACGGCCGGGGGGCGAGAAGGCCCTCATCGAACTGATGGAAGGCGTCGAAGACATCCCGGGCACGGCGCTCTACGAGGGCATTGAATGGGGTCGTTGGGAGACGTTCCCTGAGTACCTCGACTACATCGCCGCTCGCCAGTATTCGCTCGACATCGGGGCGCAGATCGCCCATGGGTCGGTTCGCTACTACGTAATGGGCGAGCGGGGCGCCAACAACGAGGACGCATCCGCCGAAGACATCGCCGAGATGGGTCGCCTCGTGCAGCAGGCGATCGAGGCCGGCGCGGTTGGCTTCAGCACGTCACGGACGATCGGGCACCGCTCACTCTGGGGTTCGCCCGTCCCCGGTACGTTCGCGCCCCAGGAGGAACTGCGGGCGATCTCTCTGGCCATGAAGGCGGCCGGCAAGGGAGTGTTCGAACTGATCCCTTCGGGCACGGTGGGCAAGCTCGAGGCTCTGGGCGGCGAGCCCTTCTCGCCGCTCGAGGAACTTCAGCTGATGGACCAGGTGTCGCGCGAGAGCGGGCGGCCGGTGACGTTCACCCTCACCAACCCGCTCGATTATCCCGACATGTACCGCGAGATGCTGGCCCAGACGCTGGAAATGAACGCGTCCGGCTCACAGCTGTACCCGCAGGTGTCGTCGCGTCCGATCGGTCTGGTGACCGGCCTGTCGGGCTATCACGCGTTCTTCCGCCGCCCCACCTACATGCGCATCGCCGATCTGCCGCTGGCCGAGCGAGTGAAGGAGATGGCCAAGCACGAGGTGAAGGCAGCGATTCTCGGCGAGCCCGACGTTCTCGTGGACGAGCCCGGTTCGATGGCCAACCTCTACGTCTTGTTCCAGAACGCCGCTCCGGTCATCTACCCGCTGGCTGATCCGGTGGACTACGAGCCGCAGATGTCGGAGTGCCTCGGCGCTCGAGCGGCCGCGACGGGGGACGACATCATGAGCGTGATGTACGACTTTCTGCTCGAACAGGACGGGCGGGTGATGGGTTCGCTCATGGGCGGGCTCGACGTGCATCAGGCGCAGGAAGTGGTGCGAGAGATGCTCACCCATCCCGCCACCGTGACCGGTCTCAGCGATGCGGGAGCGCACGTGACGATGATCTGCGACGCATCGATGCCCACCACACAGCTCACCTATTGGACCCGCGATCGTCGGCGCGGTGAACAGATTCCTCTGGAGTTCCTCGTCGCCAAGCAGACGTCGCGAAATGCAGCGCTCTACGGGTTCGCTGATCGTGGCACCTTGGCCCCGGGACTGCGGGCCGACATCAACGTGATCGATCTCGACGGCCTCACGGTGTCGCCGCCCAAGGCGTTCCACGACCTTCCGGCGGGCGGCACGCGGCTCATCCAGCCGGTGCGAGGCTACGTTGCCACGATGGTGAATGGTGTCGTCACCCGCCGGCACGATGCCGACACGGGTGCCCGTCCGGGTCGCCTCGTTCGCAGCTGACTCGACGCTGACCCGGCGCTGACGCATCGGCTTGCCGTCCGACGCAGCTGTCCGATTCCCGCTCGCGTCCGTCGCTGTCACCGGTCATGCTTGAGCGTGTGCGCACGACCGTGACCCCTCGAACCGTTGATCTCGCCTGCCTGGGCGTGGTCACCGTCTGGGGTCTGAACTCCGTTGTCATGAAGCGGGCGCTGCAGCGATTCGACCTCCCGACCTTCAACGTGATCCGGTTCACCGGGATGGTGGTGATCGGCTGGGCGTTGCTGGTGTTCAATCATCGGCGACGTGGTCATGCCTACCTCCCCGAACCCGCTGACCGTCGACGCCTCGCGTTCGCCGGCGGCGTCGGATTTTTCGGGTACCTCTACGGATTCACCATCGGTCTCAAGTACACGAGCGCGTTCTCCTCCTCGCTGCTGACCGGAATGTCCTCGCTGTTCGTCGCCCTGCTGCTCTGGGTCACCCGGGTCGAGGCGCTGTCCCGGCGACACGTCATCGCGCTCGTTTCGGCATTCGTCGGCGCGGTCGTCTTCGTGGTCGGCCGCGGGAACGGTCATATCGCCTTCAAAGGTGGCGACGTGGTGGCGCTCGGCGCCGCATTCCTCTACGCCGCCTACCTCGTGATCAATCGCCCGCTCACGACGAAGTATCCGGCGGCCTCGCTCACCACGTGGTCGATGAGCGTGGCCTACGTCGTCGTGCTGGCCGTCGGTGGACCCTTCGTGAAGAACCAGGATTGGGCGGCGCTCGACACGGGGGCCTGGCTGGCGATGGTGTGGGCGATCACGCTGCCGGTCTTCATCGCCTGGACGGTCTGGGCGTGGGCCAATGGAAGAGTCGGGGTTGCGCGTCCCGCGCTCTACCTGGTGTTCGTGCCCGTCGTCTCCGGTGTAGCTGCGTGGTGGGCGCTCGACGAGGAAGTGCACATGCTGCAGATCGTCGGGCTGGTGCTCGTGGTCGGAGCGCTTCTGCTCGGTCGCCAGGGGAGTCGCGGCCGACGGCCCTCGGGAGTGGCGCTCGCTGCCGATTCGTGAGCATCCAGCGCGAACCGGTTCGACGGTTTGTTCATGGTCCGGCGTAGGGGGATCCGTCGGTTTTGCGGTGGATGAGGGTGGGTTGGCCGGGTTGTCGGTCGATGTAGAGGTTGTTGTCGTGGAGGAAGTGGTGGTGGGGGTCACAGAGCAGGGTGAGGTTCCACACGACGGTCGGTCCACCGTCGTCGTGTTCGATGATGTGGTGCACTTCTGCGCGGGTGTGGGGTGCGTTGCATCCGGCGAATTGGCAGTGTTCGTCGCGGATGGTCACGGCGAGTCGTTGGAGCAGTGTGGGGAATCGCCGGTCCCGGCCGAGGTTGAGGATTTCGCCGTCCATACCGAGAATGGCCGCGTAGAGATCGACGTTTCCGGAGGCGGCCAGGTTCATGGCGGTGGTGAACGGCACCGGTCCCTGACCGACGATTCGTGCGGTGTGAGCGTTGAGGCACAACGTCAGGACGACTGCGGTCCGACACGCTGACGATGCGGCTGAACGCGCGCCATTCCTCCTACTGCCGTCCCCGTCGTCATCCCCGCCCCCGTTCCCGTCGCCATCATCACCATCGGTGTCGGTGTGGGTGTCGGGTTCGTCGGTGACGAGTGAG
>JANOJN010000036.1:0-59615 GCA_031418775.1 Acidimicrobiia bacterium | reverse complement strand
GCTCGAAGCCGCCGGCGACGAGCGGTGCGAGGTCGGTCACCTCGGTCTCCGCGAATACGGTCGCCCCGGCCTGCTCGGCGAGGTACAGGTAGTTCCGATCGAGTGTGTTCTTCGCGCCGAATCGGCATCCGACCATGCATCCGCCGCACTTGGTACACCCGGTACGTTCGGGGCCGACGCCGCCGAAGTACGGGTCGGCGACGGTGACGCCCGGTTGCCCGACCTACACGCCGACATCGGTTGCCCGATAGGTCTCGGCCACGCCGAGCCGTTCGCCCAACGCCCGGATCACCGAGTCGTTCGGCGAGCTGTCGGGCGCAGCAGTCACCCCGAGCATCCGCTTCGCGAGGTCGTAGTGAGGTGCGAGCTCGGCCCGCCAGTCGGCGATGCCCGACCACTGCCGGTCGTCGTAGAACGCACCGAGCGGCTCGTAGAGGGTGTTGGCGTAGACCAGTGACCCGCCGCCGACTCCGGCACCCGAGAGCACCATCACGTCGCTCAACAGGTTGATCCGCTGGATCCCCCGCATCCCGAGTCGAGGAGCAAACAGGAACCGACGGAGGTTCCAGTTCGTCTTCGGGAAGTCCGATGGCCCGAATCGCCGGCCCGCCTCCAGAACAGCGACCCGGTAGCCCTTCTCGGTCAGCCGCAGCGCAGTGACGCTTCCGCCGAATCCACTGCCGACAACGACAACATCGAATTGCGAAACCGACATCATGGCCGTCTGATCGTCGCCGCAGCGTCGGAATCGTGGATGCGCGTGGACAGCGCTGCCGCCAGAAGGATGAAGCCGATGGTCACGCCGATGGCGATGCGGAACGCGTTCGTGAAGCCGGCGATCTGGTCTGGCGGGATCGGGGTGAACCCACGAGGGAACGCCGCGGGAATCGCTGAGAGGAGGACGGTCGAGACCACTGCGACACCCGTGGCATTTCCGAGCTGTCGTTGTGTGGAGTAGATCGCACTCGCGCGACCGGTGTCGGCCGGTGATATGCGTGCATATGATGCGGCCTGTAGGGGGATGAACGACATCGCAAGGAAGAAGCCGCGAACGAACATGACCCCGCGGATCTCCCAGTCGCTCATGTCGACGGAGAGCCTCAGAAAATACGCAGTGACGATCGCCATGCCCACGTAGGCGACGGTCAGCATCTTGCGCGGTCCGAGCTTCGGGTAGAGCTTCCCGGCGAAGCGCGACATGATCATCGCCCCGATTGCTTGGGGGAAGGTCGCCAGGCCTGCCTCCGACGCCGTGTGCCCCGCCACGCGTTGGAGAAACTGCGGGAGGAGAAACACGAGGCCGAGGAACGACATCGTCGACACGTAGCTGACGATGTTGGTCGTGCGGAAGAGCCGTTCCTTCAGCAGGCCGAGGGCGAGCATCGGCGCTTTGGCCCGAAGCGACCACACCACGAGGGCGATGAGCGAAACGAGGGCGAGAGCAGCGAGGCCGAGGATCCGTCCCGATCCCCACCCCTCTTCCGCTCCTCGCTCGAGCGCGTAGACCGCCGACGGAAAACCGGTGGCCGCAAGAACGAAGCCGATGGGGTCGAACGTCTGTGTTCCTTCGCTACGCTCATCGCGGAGTCCGAACCCCGCAATGAGCAAGGCGAGGATGCCGATCGGCAGATTGATCCGGAAGATCCACTGCCAACCGAAATTGTCGGTCAGGTAGCCGCCGACGACCGGTCCGAGCGCCGGGGCCGCGACGGTGGGAATCGACAGGATTGCCGACGCCCGTGCGCGCTCCTCGGGCGGAAAGGCCCGGAAGAGCAGGGTTATCCCGACCGGCGTGAGCATCCCGCCACCGACGCCTTGAGCGAACCGGGAGGCGATCAGCATGCTGATCGAAGTGGCCTCGCTGCACATCAGCGAGGCACCGATGAAGATCGACAGGGCGAACATGAACGTGTGCTTCGTACCGAAACGGTCACCGACCCAGCCCGACACCGGGATCCACACAGCCAGGCTGAGCGAGTAGCCGAGCACCACCCAGGTCGTGGTCGCAACGGAGGCATTGAACGCCGAGCTCATCGAGACCAGCGAAACGTTGACCGCCGTGAGGTCCAAGATGTCGATGAACAGTGCCATCACGAACACCGACGCCACAATCCACTTGTACGGGACCTTCGTCAACGGATTCGCAAACACTGCTCCACTATTGACCACCGCGCACGGAGGCGTGTAACCGGCTCGGGCGTCATAGCATCGACCGATGAAATTCGGACTGTTCGCCATCAACTCCGGCATCTGCGCCGACCCCGACGTGGCCAGCGAGGTCGCCCAGGCGGCCGAGGCCGCCGGGTTCGAGTCCGTCTGGACCGGCGAGCACGTGGTGCTCCCCGACCCTCAGGTTCCGCCCTCTCCCGTGGGGCCGTTCACCCCGTTTCTCGACCCAGCGGTCGCGCTGTCGTTCATCGCCGCGCGCACAACGACCATCAAGCTGGGCACCGGCATCATCATCCTCCCCCAGCGCAACCCACTGGTTCTGGCCAAGGAGATGGCCAGCGTCGATGTCCTGTCGAAAGGCCGACTGCTCTTCGGGGTGGGCGTCGGGTATCTCGAACCCGAATTCCGGGCGCTCGGATACACGCTCGATCACCGCGGTGAGAAGACCCTCGAGTACCTCGAAGCGATGCGCTCGGTGTGGAGCCAGGATCAGCCCAGCTACCAAGGTGAGTTCGTGTCGTTCTCGGGGATCCAGTCACGACCCCGTCCACTCCAGCAGCCGACCCCGCCCATCCACATGGGGGGCAACGGCCCGGCCGGGTGGCGCCGTTCGGTGACGAACGCCCACGGCTGGTACGGCTTCGCCCGGACGCTCGAGCAAACGGTTGCGGCAGTCGAGGGAATCCGCATCGCCCGTGAGCGCTACGAGCGCCCGGCGTGGCTCGGCGACGCCATCGAGATCTCGGTCACCCCCATCGTGCCGATCGACGGACCGGCGGCCGCGGCATTCGAATCTGCAGGTGTCGACCGATTGATCCTGCTGCCGAATCCGAGGGCCGACCGCGACGGACTCCTGCGCCTCATCGAGCAGACCGGCAAACTGACGCAGGGCTGACACCGACATCCCAAATCCCACATCGGGGGGAATCGACCTGCCTCATCCCGCATCGCCATTTTCGGCGCGAATGGGCGCCGTTTGCGGCTGTGTGGGATGCGGCCGGCCCGGATCCAGGATGCCGGCGTTCAGTCGAGAGCGGTCTCGAGCTTCTCGGTGATGCGCGTTGTCGGGGCGTCCGCGCGGGTGAGGGCGCGAACTCGAGCTGCTGCTGTCGGCCACTGCGCGATCAGCTCGTCGGCCATGCCGCCCTCGTAGTCGGACTCGACGAAGCCGGGCGCCATCGTGGCACCGAACACACCCAAGCTGCCGCCCGGCACCAGGGAGGCGCCCATCCACGTGCCGCCCGGGACGACGATCTGCAGTTGCTGGCCGGCCAGCACGTCGCGACCGAGGATCGGTTCGGAGTGGGAACCATCAGGGTGGAGCAAAAGCATCTGGATAGCGTCGCCCGCCGAGGCATGCCAGATCTCCGTGGTGGCGAGACGGTGCATCGAAGAGAACGAATCGGGGTCGGCGGTGAAGGCCGCCAGAATCGAAGTTCCGAGAGGCCGTCCGTCGGTGCCCGTCTCCGACGACTGCCAGACCTGACGGAACAACCCGCCCTCCACCGGCAAGGGCTCTAATCCAAGCGCGCGTACTATCACGTCCGACGGCGAAGGCGCCGACTCCGCCTGGCCGCCCCCCTCCCGAGCGAACGTCACGCCGTAATTGCGCCCGATCGCTTCCTGCATGTCGCGTGGCAGCACCACGGTAGGGCCGAGATCGGTGCGCAGTGTCGAGGACAGATAGAGCACCTCGGCAGTCCACTCGACCTGTGCAGCCAGAAGCTCGGCCTTGTCGAGCGACTCGCCGAGCGCGACGACACCATGATTGGCCAGGAGGATCGCCTGGCTCCCAGGTTGGCGATCAAAGGTGCGCAGCGCCTGTTCTCCGAGATCCTCCGACCCGGGCGGGGCGTAGTCGGTCACCAGGATCTTCTCGGAGTGGGTGGCGATGTTCTCGTTCATGATGAACGGCAGGTCGACGCGGGCAACGGCAAACGCCGCAGCGTGACGCGAGTGCGTGTGCACGACGGCCCGGAGGTCAGGATCCGCACGGTAGAGCCCCAGGTGCAGGGCGATCTCGCTCGTCGGACGAAGACCTTCGGACCACTCCCCCGTCCGCACATCGACGACGGGGATGTCGCCGATCGTTAGTGCTTCGTAGACGACACCCGCCGGGGTCACGACGAAGTGGCACTCGTCGATCCGTTCGCTCACGTTGCCTGACGACCCGACCACGAGTCCGCGCGCCACGAGCGAACGAGAGCAGGCAAGGACCCGCTCCCGACCGGCGGCGACGACGGCTGGGTCGATGAAGGTGTTCACGAAACGCCACCCACGCGACGAAGTTCGGTGACGCGCGCGGCAAGCACGGCAACCCGATCGTGGAGGTCGGCGGGGACGGTCAGCACGCGGCCCCCGTCGACCACGTGGGCACCGGCGACAAAGACGTGCAAGACCTCGGCGCGACTCGTCGCGTACGCCAGCGTCGACAGTGGGTCGTACGACGGGGTGATGGCCGCGGCACGTGCATCGAGCACAACCACATCGGCGACCTTGCCGACCTCGATACTGCCGTGGGTCGAGCCTCGGCCCAGCGCCTTCGCCCCGTTGACCGTTGCCATACGGACGACATCGGCAGCGGTGATCTCACCCGGGTCGCCGTGGATGATGCTCGGAAGAAAGCTGGCCAGGCGCATTGCCATCCACAAATCGAGATCGTTGGCCGAGGACGCTCCATCGGTTCCGAGAGCGACGTTCACACCGGCGTCGAGCATCTTGCGTACGGGCGCGAGTCCACTGGCGAGCTTGGCGTTCGACGCCGGGTTGTGGGTCACGTGGGCGCCGACCGCGGCGATGCGTTCGATGTCGGCATCGGTGACATGGACCGCATGGGCGAGCACCGTTCGGTCGTGCAGGAGTCCGACATCGGCGAGCACCCGCACCGGTGTTCGACCTCCATGTCGCCCCGCCACCTGGGCCATCTCCGCCAGGGTCTCGGCCGCGTGCACGTGCACGAAGGCTCCCGTTTCTTCAGCCAACGCGGCGACGTCTCGGAGCTGCTCCTCCGACAACAGATAGGTCGAGTGCGGAGCCACCCAGCGAGTGTCGGCGTCCTGACTCTCGAGAAACCGGCGAGACCATGCGACGCGGGCAGGCCAGACGAGATCGTCCGGCCCCGGGAACTCGATGAACACCGGACCTGTGTGCACCGCGAGTCCGACTCGGGCGGCCGCAGCCATCGCCGACCCCGGAAAGAAGTACATATCAAGGGCCGCGGTGCAGCCGGAGCGGAGCAGCTCCACCCCAGCGAGCTCGGTCCCCGTTGCCGCCGCGTCCGCATCGACGAGCGCACCCTCGATCGGCAGCAGCCTGGCCAGAAACGCGTCGAGATCGGTGCCGTCGGCGACGCCGCGTAGGAGCGTCATCGCCAGATGGGTGTGGGCGTTGACGAGACCCGGCAGCACGATGCCCCCTCGGGCGTCGATCACCACGTCTCCCGGACGGGCGTCGATCGGCGCGAGCGAGACCGAAGTGATGAGCCCACTCTCGATCACCACGGACGCGTTCTCGAGGACAGTGTTCGCGTGGTCGCAGGTGACGACGACCGCGTTGGTGATGACGGTGCGGGTCATGGCTGCGGCCCCACAAATCCATCAGCGCGCAGATGATCAAGCATCTGCCCGAGCATCACGCCGAGGTCAGCAGCGGCCGCATTTCCGGCGGCAATCACGTCGTCGGCATCGAGCGGTACCGCGCTGAATCCCGCTGCCGGATTGGTGGCCATGGACAAACCGAGCACCTTCATCCCGATGTGCCGGGCGGCGATGGCCTCGAGCACGGTCGACATACCGACGAGTTCCGCGCCCATCCCATGGAACGCCCGGATCTCGGCGGGCGTCTCGAAGTGCGGACCATGAAGTCCGATGTAGGTCGCTTCGGCGATATCCGGACGAACCCGGCGAACACAAGCGCGCATATCAGCTGAATAGAGGTCAGTCAGATCGCAGAATCGTGATCCGAACGGCGCCGGAGGATTCGCTCCGGTCAGCGGCGAGCGCCCGGTGAAGTTGAGGTGATCGGCGATGAGCACCGGATCCCCGATCTTCCACTCCATGTTCATGTATCCCGCACCGTTCGTGAGCACGTTCAGTGTGCAGCCGGCGAGAGCTGCGGTGCGGATCGGGTGCACCACGGTGGCCGGATCATGCCCCTCGTAGAGGTGGATGCGGCCGAGTAGCGCGAGCACCCGGAGTCCGTCCCGGTCGATGCTGCGAAGCGTTGCGCTGTGACCGAGCGCCGACGGAGCAGCGAAGCCGGGCAGATCGGACGACGAGAACGACGATGTCGGCGCGCCCAGCGCATCGGCCGCTTCGCTCCATCCGCTCCCGAGCACCACGAACACGTCGTGGCGGGCCACCGCCGTCCGTTCGGCCAGCGCCTCGGCGGCACGTTGGGCAAGGGCAAAGGGCTCGGCGGTTGTCACGGGAACGATGCTCGCACAGCATCGCGCCGGAAGTCGCCGGGCCTGCCGAGCGACGGCAATGCTTCAGAGGTGGAACGTCTCCGTGTTGCCGTCGATGGCGAGAGCCTGGCCGGTGAGCATCGCTGCCGCGGGTGACGCAAGGTACAGACACAGCGCGGCGACCTCGGTCGGTTCGACGAACCGGCGTACTGACTGGACCTGGAGGTATTCGGCCCGAACCGTTTCGGCATCCACCCCTCGAAGCGCGGCCTCAGCGTCGATCACACGATCGATCCGTTCTCCTTGCACCGAGCCAGGACACACGCAATTGCACGTCACCCCGTATGGACCGAGTTCGATAGCCAGCGACTTGGTCAATCCCACGACCGCCCACTTCGCGGCGGCATACGGAGTGCGCATCCCGACGCCGAACAGTCCAGCCGTCGACGAGATGTTGATGATCCGACCCGAACCCTGCCGCTTCATGATGGGCACCACCGCGCGGCTGCAAAGAAACTGCGCGTCGAGCCCGATGGCCAGACACGACCTCCAGTCCGCGAGCGACACATCTTCCACAAACGCTGTCGGCCCTTTGATCCCCGCGTTGTTGACGAGGACATCGAGGCCACCGAGTTCAGTTGTCACGCCCGACAACCAGCGCTCGAGCGCAGAGGAATCGGCCAGGTCCACGAGGGACGACCGGGCCGCAGGAAGGTCTGCCCGGCACTCTTCGAGAGCGGCCGGGTCAACGTCGCAGAGATGCACGATCGCTCCGCTTCGCAGAAAGGCTTCGGCAATTGATCGCCCGATTCCCGACGCCGCGGCGGTAATCGCCACCCGTTGCGGCTCTCCACCCTCATGGATTGAGGGAACGTTCGACGGTGCCGCGCTCACAGCGTCTTGCCGTGATGGTCCAAGCCCTGCTCGATCCTTGCCGGGCCACCCATCACAGCGTCTTGCCGTGATGGTCCAAGCCCTGCTCGATCCTTGCCGGGCCACCCATCACAACATCTTGCCGTGATGGTCCAAGCCCTCGGACTGCATCGCCCACAGCGCCCGCATCCGCCGATGTCCTTGCGGATGGGTGGACACCAGGTTCGAGGCGCGGGCCCAGAATCCGATCTTGTGATCGTCGAACGACGCGAAGTAGGCGACCGGATCGACGCGTCGATAGAGCCGCTTGCCGGCATAAAGCGCCATCATCGACGATGCACCCTCGGGGGCGTAGTGCATGGCGCACCGATCGGCGCTGTACTCCTGCGCTCGGGTCACGGAGCGGCCGATCCACAGGTAGTCCGGGATCACGTTGACGACGAAACGCCAGATCGCCACGTGTTTGAGCTTCACATGCCCGAGCTCGTGGGCGAGGATGAACCGCACGCCGTTCACATCACCGTGCTCGTACATCAGGTCGAGCAGGTCGGAATAGATCACCACGAAGCTGCGCCGCACCGTGCATTTCGCAGCGAACGCATTGAGGACACCATTTCCGTTGGCCATGTAGAGCCGAGGTAGCTTTTCCATTCCCATTTCCGCGGCGACATCGCGATACTGCGCGAAGAGGTCACCGAACTGGTTCTCGGTGACCTCGACGGCGTCGCCGATGACCTGCCAGTAGTTGAACCGGATCAACACCGCGAGAACGAACGGTGCCAGGAGGATGAGCGGCACGAACTCCGCCAGCCCCGTGACTTCCTTGTCAGACTGGATGAGGGAGACCCAGTAGACGAACGCCCCGACCGTGATGAGCGAGGACAAGACGACCATGGGGATCTCACGGCGATGGCGCAGTCGCCGGTTGGGAACGTCCGGCGCCGCACGATGCAGTGGACGCGGTGGCGCCAATGGTTGGAGTGCCGTGGTGACGGGAGCTGAGTCGTCGGCCGGAGTCGCTGGACCGGCGCCGTCGAAAGGCTCCACGACCTATCGGCCTTCGAACATCGCGGCGCGCTTGCCGAGGAACGCGGCCACGCCTTCGCGTCCATCTGCCGAGAGCGATGCCGCGGCGATCGCCCGTGTCTCGAGCTCCATCTGGGATTCGAGGCCCTGGTCCGCAGATTCCCGGAGTAGTCGCTTGGCGCCACCGAGGGCCTTTGTCGGTCCTGAAGCCAGCGACACCGCCAGCGAGGCGACCTCGGCGTCGATGGCGTCGTCGGCCACGACCCGGGTCAGCAAGCCCCAGTCGAGAGCTTCGTCGGCGGTGAGGGTCCGGTTGGTCAAGGTGAGCTCCTGGGCACGGCGCAGGCCGACCGTGCGGGGCAGGAACCACGTGGACGAGCCATCGGGCGTGAGACCGGCTCGGGTGTAGGCCATCGTGAATTTCGCGCTCGCCACGGCGATCGCCAGATCGCAGGCGAGCATCGTGGAGAACCCCGCCCCAGCGGCAACGCCGTTGATTTTGGCGATGACCGGCGCGTCCATCCGGGAGAGCCTCGAGATGGCCGCGTGGAAGTAGGTCGTCATTTCCTTGATCAGCGCCCCTCTTTCGTCGCCGGCGGCCTCGAACGTACTCAGGTCACCTCCGGCGAAGAACGCCTTGCCCTTGCCGGTCAGCACGACACATCGAACGCCCGGGTCCTCGTCGGCACTGATCGTCGCCCGGCAGAGCTCGTGGGCCATGGTGAGGTTCAGAGCGTTGAACTGGGCGGGCCGGTTCAAGGTGATGGTCGCCACGTGGGTGGCCGGATCGACGTCGTAGATGAGGGTTTCGAACTCCATGCCCCCATCACTACCACCGCGCCGCAACCGGTCGCTCGATGTACCGACCAGAGGCGTGCCGATCACCGGGATCGTTTGCCCCCCCCTGCACCAACACCGCCGGGAGCGTGTCGGGCGAAGAAATGCTCGCCGTTTCGTCGACTGCGGACGGACCAGCCGAGGGCGCTCTCGAAGATTATGGCTAGATTTAGTCTGGGAAAAGCGCCATACTGAAACCCATGGAAGCTGGCATCAGAGAGCTCCGAGACCACCTCAGCAGGTACCTTGACGCGGTTCGAGGCGGACACGAGGTAACCGTCACGGACCATGGGACTGCTGTGGCCCGGCTTGTTCCGGTGGACGGGCCCCGTCCGTTGGACCGTCTCATCGCCGAAGGGCTAGTGACTCCCGCTCCGCTTCGCAAGCGTCCGCGTCCGGTTGGACGCGAGATCACCGCGAGGGGCACGGTCAGCGATCTTGTCGCCGATCAACGCCAGTGATCGCCTACTTCGACACCTCGGCGATCATCCCGCTCATTGTCAAAGAACCCTCGAGCGAACGTTGCAATCGGGTCTGGAACGAGTCATCGCGTGTTGTCAGCGTCCGACTTCTGTACCCGGAGGCCCGATCAGCACTTGCCAAGGCCGAGCGAATGGGCAGACTCAGTGCTCAACAGCGAGAAGCCGCCATTGTCGAACTCGAAACGATCATCAGCGAGGTCGATCACATCGAGGTCACCGAAGCGCTCGCACATCGCGCCGGTGAACTCGCCCAGGCCCACGGGCTGCGCGGGTACGACGCCGTGCATCTTGCTGCCGCTTCAGCCGTCGCCGATTCCGATGTTGTCCTGGTAACCGGTGACTCTGATTTGGCGAACGCTGCGAACTCGATCGGCATCGCCGTGTCCATCACCAACGCATAACGTCACCAACACGACCCTGCCCCAGAACGGCTCCTCTCTGTCAAGGGGCGGGTTCGAGGCAGCCAGTAATGATCTGCGCAGAAACGGACCCCGTGGCTCGTCGACACTGAAATCGACGCTGGGATTGCTCGCGGACGCCCTTGCGGCGTTCGAGGAATCTGGAAGTCGCGAGGCGTTCTTAGCTCATGGGCAGTATGGCTAGTTCTTCACCCGATCGGTTTCATACGCCCACATAGCTATCTCGACGCGATTTCGTGCGCCGAGTTTCGACATGAGGCTCGCGAGATGGGTCTTCGCCGTGCTCAGGCTGATGTGCAGCTCCTCGGCGATCTCCGCATTGGTCCGACCCTTCGCTACCGTGATCAAGACCTCTTCTTCGCGCTCGGTAAGGCTATCGATGGGCTGCATGGGAGGCGTCTTGGGACGTTGACCGGAGAACGCGGCGAGGAGACGGACAGTGACGTTCGGGGCGATCAGCGCGTCGCCGTTCGCCGCCGCATGCACCGCCTGGACCAGAAGCGCGGGTCCGGCGTCCTTCAACAGGAATCCTCGGGCACCGGCCTTGAGCGCACCGTGGACGTACTCGTCGAGGTCGAACGTCGTGATGATCACGATCGCCATCGGATCGACCACCCCGGGACCAGCCAGAATCCTGGTTGCTTCGATGCCGTCCATCTCGGGCATGCGAATGTCGAACAGGCACACGTCCGGTCGAAGCTCGCGGGCCATCGCGACCGCTTCGCGACCGTTCACCGCTTCGCCGACGACATCGATGTCGGGTTGTGCCTCGAGGATCATCCTCAACCCGGTCCGGATGAGATGCTGGTCATCGGCGATAAGTACACGTATCGTCACGAAGTCACACCCGTTCGCGGCAGCACGGCCGTCGTCGTCCACCCACGATCCGCGCTCGGACCGGCCTCGAACGTGCCTCCAAGGAGCTTCACCCGCTCGGCCATCCCGATGATTCCGAAGCCGACGGCAGCCCCGGCCCCGAGGGGGCTCGGATCGCCGTCGTCACGCACTACCAGCCGAACGCAGTCGCCATCGCCGGTCACCGACACATCGATGCGGGTGGCATGGCGAGCGTGACGGATGGCGTTCGTGACCGATTCCTGGGCGAGTCGATAGAGCGCAGCGCCGAGCGAAGGACGAAGATCGGCGAGCACCCCGGCGAGCCGAACGTCAACCGTCGGCGACTGACCAGCACCCCGCGCCAACGCCGTGATGTCGGAGACACTGCGTTGCGGACTGAGATCAGCGGCTTCGCCTTGACGGAGCGCCCCGACCATCGTGCGCATCTCCGACAGGGTCTTCGTGGCCTCCTCTTCAATGGCGGCAAGCACGTTCGCCGCGGCGACCGGGTTGCTGGAGACAACGGCGCTACCTGCCTGGGCCTGAATGATGATGGCCGAGACATGGTGCGCAACCGTGTCGTGAAGTTCTCGGGCGAGCTGCTCGCGTTCACGCATCTTGATCTGATCGACCTCGCGCACTTTTGCGCTCGTCCGGTAGCGCATTGCCGCTCCAACAGCAGCGGGAAACAACAGCACCACGATCACACCGGCAATGTCGCCCAGGGTGTCGACAGCCGAGGGGCCGTTCGGGAGGTGTCCGGCCATGATGATGGCCAGGCCGAGGGCGACCTCGCGTCCCGAGCCCCAGCGGGTCAGCGCGTAGGGCACCAGGATCAACGCCGCCGACGTATACAGCAGCCCGGAGTGCGCAGCACCCAACGTCACGAACGCCTCGCTCGCCGCATGCGCGGCGAACGCCACCGCAGTAACGGCGAGCGGATTTGTTCGACGCCACAGAAGCGCAACGATCGGAACGACGCCGAGCACGAACGCCACCGGCTTCCAGCCGAGGTCGCCACGAAGAACGACTTCGACGATCGAGGCGGGGACGAACGCCCCAACGATCAACCAGTCACGCCAGACCCGCCGAGGAGGGTTCGGCACGCGCGGCTCGGCCAACAACTGGCGGACCGATTCGCGCACCACGTGACCAGCATACGGACCGGTCCACCGGCTGGGATCGGCCGAAAGTACGGTCCGTCGCTCGGGCGATCGGCCAGTCGAACTCCGACCGTTCCACCGATGCCTGTTCGCCGGCCGACTGTCACGCTACCTGGAGGGTTCCGTCGGACGTCCGTCCGTGGCGCCACACACGGGCGACGCGCTGCGCTTCGCCCTGCCCAGGAGGAAACGCTATGTCACATGCTCTGTATCGATTCGGCCGATTTGCAGCACGGTGCCCGTGGCGAGTCATCGGCGCGTGGTTGGTCATGGCGATCGTGGTGGTCGGAGCTTCGGCCAGTTTCGGGCGTGAGCTCGAGGACTCCTTCGACGCACCCGGTCTCGACTCCAGCAAAGCGCTCGATCTGCTCACGTCGGCGCAGTCTGAAGCGGCGGGCCCAACGGCTCAGGTGGTCCTGACGCCTCGGGCGAGTGGCGAAACGTTCTTCGAATCCGCGAAAGCAAGAGCGGCTCTTACCGACGTGCAGACCGCGCTCGCCGCATTGCCCAACGTGCTCGGCACGAGCGATCCCTCCTCAGCTCTGGCCGCAGGGGCCGCGGCGGCGGGCAGCGGATCGATTTCGTCGGACGGACGCATTGCGGTGGTTCGGGTGCAGTATGCGCTGCTCGACGAACTCAGCGTGAAGGATCTCGACAACCTCAAGGCAGCAGCCGAGAAGCTCCGAAGGGGTACACCGCTGGACATCGAGTTGGGTGGCGACCTCTTCTTCTCGTTCGAATCCGATGGCTCCGGATCCGGCGAGATCTTCGGTCTGATCGCCGCAGTCATCATTTTGCTCCTGGCGTTCGGGTCCCTCATCGCCATGGGGCTCCCGATCGGCCTGGCGATCTTCGGACTGGCACTTGGCGTCAGCTCGATGTCGCTCATCACCTACGTGATCGACATCCCGAGTTGGGCGCCGCAGATCGCCAGCATGGTGGGACTTGGCGTCGGCATCGACTACGCGCTATTCCTCGTCACCCGACATCGAGAGTTCCTGGCCCGCGGGATGACGATCGAAGAGTCGGTCGGCCGGTCGAACGCAACCGCCGGTCAGGCGGTGATCTTCGCCGGCGGCACGGTCATGATTGCGATCCTCGGTCTGGGCGTTGCTGGCATTCCGTTCATGACTGCTGCGGGTTTGGCGATCGCCGTGACAGTGCTCCTCATGGTGACGGCGTCCGTGACCCTCCTGCCGGCGTTCCTCGGTCTCGCCGGACACCGAGTCAACGGCTTGCGACTCTCCCGTCGGCGAGCCGCCAGGCCCGCGGGCATCAGTCCCCGTTGGGAACGCTGGGGAGCACACGTCGCCGGTAATGCATGGCTTTACGCCGTGGGCACAACAGTTCTCCTCCTTGCCGTCACCGCTCCGGTGCTCTCCCTTCGTCTCGGTTTCCCCGACGAGGGGTCACTTCCGACGAGCAGCACGGAACGTCGCGCCTTCGATCTGGTCGCGAAGGGTTTCGGGCCTGGAATCAATGGTCCGCTGCTCGTTGCCGTAGACATCTCCAAGGACGCGACCGTCATCGAACCGCTCCGCGCCGCGATTGCCGCCGACCGTGGTGTCGCTGGCGTTCCTCCGGCCGACGTGAACGCGAAGGCCGGCGTGGCGACGCTCGTCGTCTTCCCGACGTCCGCGCCACAAGACGACACGACCATCGCCACCATCGAACGGCTTCGCGCCGATGTGTTTCCCAGCGTGCTCGGCAGCAGTCTGGCGACCGCTCACATCGGTGGCCAGACGGCGACGTTCTCCGACCTCGGGAACCGGGTCACCGATCGGCTGCCGGCGTTCATCGCCGCCGTGGTGCTGCTCTCGTTCCTTCTCCTGATCCTCGTGTTCCGTTCCGTCGTCGTACCGCTCAAGGCCGCGCTGATGAACCTGCTCAGCATCGGGTCGGCATACGGCGTCTTGGTGATGGTCTTTCAATGGGGATGGGGCAAGGACATCATCGGACTCGAATCCACTATCCCCGTGGTGGCGTTCATCCCCATGTTCATGTTCGCCATCCTCTTCGGGCTCTCCATGGACTATGAGGTGTTCCTGCTCTCTCGGGTCCGTGAGGAGTATCTCGTCACCGGCGACAACGACTCCTCGGTGCTGCACGGCATCGCCAGCACGGCGAAGGTGATCACGTCGGCTGCTCTCATCATGATCGCGGTGTTCCTCGGCTTCGTGCTCAGCCACGACCCGGTCACCAAGATGATGGGCTTGGGCCTCGCCACAGCAATCTTCGTAGACGCCACGATCGTCCGGATGATCCTCGTGCCGGCCACGATGAAGCTCATGGGGAACGCCAACTGGTGGATCCCGCGCTGGCTTGATCGGCTGCTTCCGACCATCGATATCGACGGCGAGGCCGGTCTGCCAGCACCCGCCATGGAGAGCCTTCCCGTGCCGGCGGCACATCGGGAGGGAGCGTTGGTCTGAGCCCACGTTCTGACGCAAGACCAGGGTCCCCTGGTGCATCTCCGTGGCTCGGTCCGTACCGTGACAGAGCACTGAACGGAGGTTCACATGCGTGGACTGTTGTTGGGCATCATCACCTTGGGCGCCGTCACCACCGGCGTCGGGCTAACTGCGGGCTAACCGGCGTGGTGGCGGCGACCACCGACGTCGCCAAGACCGGCACCGTCACCAAGGAACGGGCGGAGACCGGCGTCTTCCCCGTCCAAGTGGACCTGAAGCTCGCCCGACCCGGCCTCAGCGGGGTCTGCGGGGTCTACACCGATGACCTGATTACCGGGATATTCAGTATCAACAGTGGCAGCGCCCGCGCCTTCGATCGGACCGAGCTGTTGTGCGTGAAGAATGTCGGGGCAACGGCCAAGCCGTTCCGACTCGACACCTCGACGTGGTCGCATCAGACCCCACCTGCAGTGCGGATGAGGGGCTCGGCTGCGGGCTCTCGCAGCTCTCGGCGAATCTTTCCGTTACGAAGGACGCAGGGTCTCCTGCTGCCTGTCCCAATCTGACTCCTCCCGCGTCAGGATCAGCGGTCATAACCCGCGGCGTCAACCCAGCGACGAATCGTTTCGGATCGGCCGGCAATCTCCCGGTGGCAACCGATTGCATCGACGCCATCAGGTTGGAAGCCACGAGTATCCCCGACGAGGCGCAGACCGATGTCCTCGAATGGCGCTTTCAGATCGACGTGATCTAGCCATGAACACGTCACTTCGCCGAGCATTGCTCGTGAGCATCATCACCCTCGGCGGCGTCGTGTCGGCAGTGTCGGCCACAGGCGTCCTGGCCCCCACCACCGACACGGCGAAGACCGGTGTGAATGACAAGGAACTCGTCCAGACCGGCGTGTTCCCGGTGGTCACGAGTGTTGACCTGCAGCTGGGCGCCGACGGCTGCGCCGCTTGGCAGGAGAAGGCCGACCCGCAGGGGTGCGCCGTCGATCGACTGTCCGCCAAGACCAACTTCGGTGCTCCCTCGGCGACCACGGCGGGATGTCCGGCGTTCGACCAGAGCATCGGCACGCCTTCGATCGCCGGTACCCGCGTGTACTCCACCACCGCCACGCTTGGGTCGAACCTGGCGTGCGATTACACGATCATCGTTTCGAACGGCAGTCCGTTGACGTTGGCGGACCAGACCGACTCCGTGCGGTGGCAGTTACGCGCTGCTCTTCACCGCACCGTGGCTGAGTCGAAAGCTGGTCACCCACCGCGTCCGAGTCGTCGTGAAGAACCCCGACGGGACCCGGCGTTTCATCACCCGCGGCGACGCCAACGACGCCGACGACCCCTCACCGGTGCCAGCCCGCGAGGTACGCGGAATCGTGCAGTGGGGTGTTCCGAGACTGGGCACGCTTCTGTGGTCGCTGCGCGGCAGCCGCGGGTTGCTCAGTCTGGTTGTGGCTCCGGCAGCCCTACTGGCACTGAGCGAAGCTCGCGAACTACGGCGTCGTCGACAGGCCCGATGCCTCACGTGCGGGCCACCGGTCGACCGCGACACGTGGGCTGAAAGCGCCGCTGATCACGGTTCGGGCAGGGAGCGGATCGCATCGAAAAGGACCAGCGAGGCGACCCTACCCGGTTGCCTTCCCGCTTCGTTTGCCGCCTACGACGCCTTCTGCACAGGCGTTCTTCCGAGGACCTTGAGGAGACGGTCGGGGTAGGACGTGTAGATACCGTCGACACCGATATCGACCAGGTGCTGCAGGGACTTGCGGTCGTTGACCACCCACGTGAGGATGGCAATCCCGTGGGCGTGGGCCCAGTCAAGTGACGCTTTGTCGACGAGCGTTCGACCCCCCATTCGGTAGGGCGGCTGGTCGACGGAGACTGCGGGGACGAAGTTGGCGTCGTTGCTGGCCCGAGCCGTCTGTGACGCATACACGTCGACCATGGTGGCGCTCGTGCGAACCCCGGGGCACTGTTTGCGGAACTGCAGGATCTGTTCGTCGCTGTTCGATCCGACGAAGACGTCGTTCGTGCGCCCGAATCTGGTGAGCATCGAGCACAGGGGCGCGTTCATCTCGGTCGACTCGTCCTTCAGATCGAGTGAGAGCAGAGCTTTGGGGAACCGCTTCAGGATCGACTCGAGCGACGCAATGGTGACGCCCCTGTTGCGGAACGGGTTTGCGCTCCCCTTGGTGAACGACCATCCTGCGTCGAGCTTCGTGAGTTCGACGAACGTCGACGCCTTGACCGTTCGGGCCTGGCCGGTGATCCGGGTGGTGGTTGGATCGTGGAACGCGATCAGCACACCATCCTTGGTCTTTCGGACATCCACGTCGATCACGTCGGCACCCATGGCCATGGTCTTCTCATACGCGAGCATCGTGTTCTCGGGGTAGAGGCCGTCGCCACCACCGTGAGGGATGACGAGCGTGCGACCGGTTCGAAACGGGTTCGGAGCGGGCGTCGACGCCTTGGCAGCTTTTTCAGCACCTCCCGACGGGGCAGCGAGAACGAAGGCCACGCTGAACGCCGCAGCAAGTACTCGTCTGGTGGGCTTCGTCGCCACCCGGCCACTGTACGAGCCCAACAGAGAGATCCACCACAATGGATCCATGACCGCTGCGCTCCCCCGCACAATCGATTGGCTGGGTGACCACGCCGTCATCATCGATCAGACCCGACTCCCGGGTGCTTTGGTGCTCACCCGGATCGACACCGTCGACGCGATGATCGATGCCATCAAGCGCCTCGCCGTACGGGGGGCTCCGGCCATCGGTGTCGCCGGGGCACTCGGCGTGGCGATCGCCAGCCTTGCCGCCGACGCTCGGGGCGACGCCGACCGTTCCCGGGTGCACGCCGATGCCGACGCGCTCGCGATCGCGCGACCGACCGCGGTGAATCTCTCGTGGGCCGTGGCCCGCATTCGGCCGGCCATCGACCTCGGCTCCGCCGCCGTCATCGCGTCAGCGGTCGGGATCCTCGAAGAGGACGTGCGAACGCAGGAGGCCCTAGGCCGCCGCGGAGCTACCTTCGTGACGGAGGTGACCGGGTTGGAGAAAGTCCGGGTGCACACCCATTGCAACGCCGGCGGGTTGGCATGTGTGAGTTGGGGTACCGCACTCGGGATCGTACGTGCGCTTCACGAATCTGGACGGCTCGAATCGGTGATGGCCGACGAGACCCGACCTCTCCTGCAGGGAGCCAGGCTCACGGCCTATGAGCTCGCCGCCATGGGTATCGACTACCGGATCACGCTTGATAGCGCGGGCGCATCAGCCATCAGGCTCGGCCTCGTCGACTGCGTGATCATCGGAGCCGATCGCGTCGCCGCCAACGGCGATGTGTGCAACAAGGTCGGCTCGTACCCCCTCGCGCTCGCCGCGGCGCGAGCGAGGATCCCGTTCATCGTGGCTGCGCCCGAATCCACCCTCGACCCGGCAACACCCGATGGCAACGCCATCGAGATCGAGGAGCGCGCCCCCGATGAAGTGTTGTCCTATGCGGGCATACGAACAGCGCCGGAAGGGGCAAAAGCATGGAACCCGGCGTTCGACGTGACACCGGCCGACCTCGTGACGGCGATCATCACGGAGCGCCGCATCATTCACCCGGCGAGAGGTGAACGAGTCGCATAGTCGTTCAGGGCAACACTCGTTCGAAATCACGATGCCGTCGTTGTGTCGAAGACATGATCATCTGGCGTCCCTGGGTTGCCAGCGGTATTGCACGTCGGGTTGTTGCTCCTGGTTGTCACCGTTGGTGTACCCGACCGCGACGAATCCATGGGCTTCGTAGAACGCGCGTGCTCGCGTGTTTTCCTGGAAGGTCCAGAGTTCGCAGCCGCCGTGGAGTCGTTCGCGTGCCGTGGCAAGCAGAGACGAACCAATGCCGCGGCCGACCCAGGCCGGGTCGACGTAGAGGTGTTCGATCCATCCCGGCTTCGTGGCGACGTAGCCGATCACCGTGCCGGAGGAAACGGCGACGGTGACATCCGATGCAGGAAGCAACTCCTCACGAACCCAACGACGGACATCCTCGTCCGGATGGGCGAGGCGCACGTTGCCGTCGCGGTACGCGTAGCGAAATGACCGGAGGAAGACCTCCGCGATGTTCGACGCGTCGCTCGCGATGGCGGGTCGCAGGACGAATCGATTCATTGCCGCGATCGCGCCGGCAACGCCCGGTTCCTGGTGCTCACGAAGTTCATCCCACGTGAACCACCTGACGTCGGGACTCTCACCTTCCGGCGGGTTCGGATCGATGTCGGGCGCCGCCAGCAGAAAGCGGAGATCGAGGTGGTAATGACCGCGCGGACCGTCATGGGTGTCGACGTGCACCAGCATCGGCTCGCCGGCAAAATGCTCGGCCGCCAGCCCGGTCTCCTCCAAACATTCCCGCAGAGATGCGTCGGCAACAGATTCTCCCGGGTCGACGTGGCCGCCCGGTTGCAGCCAGATGCCGAGCCGCTTGTGCCGGTGAAGAATCAACCCGCGTGAACTCACCACGAGGGCCGAGGCCGTCACGTGTGTCGTGTCTGCAACTTCCGAGCACGGATCGTCCAGACGATCGAGCTCGGATAGGAATCGACGCACCGACTCCTGCTCACGGGCGTCGACGGGCGGCCGCCGGTCGAGCATCGACACAACAAGCGCGCGTAGTTCTTCCTTGGAACTCGATTTCGTTTCCATCTCGAGCCTGCACCGTAGACCTCGATCGGGCGACTCACGATCCTTGCTCAGTGAGTAACACACGCGATGGCGCGGACCATCGTCAACCAAGCCTGCTTGTGAGTGCCGGAACCCGAGTAGGGGCCGCTATGCCATGCCGGTGACCATCGTTGTCGACCCCCCGACTGATTCGACCGGAACGAACCCGATCGAACGGTAGAGGCCCACAGCGCTGACATTCTCATCGTCGACACTGAGGCTCATCCGAGGGTTCCGGTCGAGCAGAATCTCAAGGAGCCGGCGCCCGATGCCTTGCCCTCGCCAGCTCTTCTTGACTGCCATTCCGACTTCGGGAATCTCATCGCTCACGTAGCCGTAACCGGGATCTGCGGCGGTCATCCGGCGAACCCAGGCCGCACCAACGCGTTCACCGCTCTCGTCGACGCAGACTTGCGCGTCGTCGCCGTCGCGGCCGCCGAAGTCTGTCAAGTAGTGCGCGATGTCTGGGTCTCGTAGCACCGAGCGCGGAAACGGGGCATGACCTTCGCGTACATGCAACGACTGGTAGAGCATCTCCCAAAGGAAGGGGGCATCTTCGGGCATCCAGGTCCGAAAGTCGACCGAACTCACGGGCGCACCGTAGTCGGCGGTGATGGGAAACGCCCCGAACTTCCGACAGGTTGAGCGGCAAGGCGAAGCACGCACTGCCGAACACGTGCGCCCGCTCGTCTCGTCATACCGCGATATCGGCAGCATGATTTCGAGTACTCAAGCGCGAACTTCCGTCACAGCTGAGACACCCCGTCACCCACTACCGGATGCTCCAGAAGGAGCCATCGCTTGCGAGGAGGGGGCCGAGAAGACGGGATGGTCTGCGCGCGTTGTGTTGTTAGGCTAGATCCCGGCCTCCCGAGCGGCGGCGGCAGCCTCGCGGCGATTGGATACGGCAAGCTTGGTCAGGATGTTCGAAACGTGGTTGCGCACGGTTTTTGTGCTGAGGAAGAGTCGTCCTGCGATCGCTTGGTTGGTCAGCCCTTGTGCGACGAGGCCGAGCACTTCGCGTTCTCGATCACTGAGGATCGGAAGCGGGGTTGGTCTCGCCGAAAGATTCGCAACGCGGTTGAGAACTCCCTCGGCGACGCCCGCGCCGATGATCGCGTCGCCTCGCGACACCGCAGCGAGGGCATCGAGGATGGTGGCCCGATCCGATCCTTTGAGGAGGTAGCCACGGGCGCCGGCGGCGAGTGATCTCATCACGGCGTCGTCGTCGGCGGACATCGTGAGCACGACAACACCGATCGAGGGGTCGCGTTCGCGGATCGCCCTGGTCGCGTCGATGCCGCTCCCGTCCGGGAGAGCGAGATCCATCAGCACGATGTCTGGGGCAAAGGTTGCGGCCGCAAGGAGCGCCTCGGCAACGGTGCCGGCTTCTTCGATCGATTCGATATTCGGCATAGTCTCGAGAGCGGCGCGTAGGCCCTCGCGAAACATCGGATGGTCATCGACGACGAGAATCCTCACGTTGACCTCAGGGGCAACTCGACTCGAACGTGCGTGCCGCCACCCGGCCTCGACGTCACACTGAACATCCCACCGAGCTCGGTCGCTCGCTCACGCATCGACGCCAGACCGACGCCAGAGCGAGTGGAGGACCCGATGCCGACGCCGTTGTCCTCCACGTCGAGATAGAGAGCGTCATCGCAAGAGAGCCGAACGACGCATGCGGTCGCCTCGGCATGACGTGCCACGTTCGTCAACGCCTCACCCGTGATTCTGAGTACTGCTACCTCCACGGCGGCGGGGAGAAGGCGAAGTCCTTCTGCGGCCTCGACTGCGATCGCGAGTTTTCTCGACCCACTTGGATTCGCGAGCGCACTCGCCTGGGAGCGGATCGCCTCGATCAATCCGAGTTCGTCGAGTGCTGGGGGTCGGAGCCCTTGCACGAGACGGCGGATCTCGGCGGTCGTTTCGTGCAGCTGCTGTTTTAACCTGGAGATCTCACGTCGCGCAGCTTGCGGGTCGGTGTCGATCAGGTCCGCGACCACTTCGGCTCGCAGCGCGAGACCAGCGACGGCCGGTCCGACTCCGTCGTGGAGGTCGCGGCGGATGCGGCGCCGTTCTTCCTCCTGGTCCGTGACCAGCAAACGGCGCGATCGCTGCAGCTCCAAGTTGAGCTCGTGGGCGCGGATCGCCGGCCCTGCCTGACGAGCGAGATTCGTCAGCAGTCGTCTGTCGTTCTCGCTGAGTCGGTCAGCTTGGTCGTTCTCGATGAACAGCGTCGCAACGTGTGTCTGCTCATAGTGGATAGGAATCTGTTGCGCTGTCATTCCTGGTTTGCGCCCGGCAACGACGATCGGCGAGTCGTTGCTCGACGCGATCGCGACGCCTTCCAGGCCGAGCACGTTCCGAACGGACTCAACGATCGCCTGCAGCGCTTCGACCGGTGCCGCTACGGACTCGAGGCGTTCCCCTAGCGTGGAGAGCACTGCGTACGGTTCGGCTCGCTGACCGAACACGAACCGTTTGACGACGCGCTGGATGCGCTCACGGGCGGGTTGGAATGCAACCGCCACCGCTCCGGCGGCAAGGAATGATGGCAGCGGCCCGCCCCGATGTTCGAGCACAGCATTCGACGCGCCGACAACCACGACGTAGACCGCCACGACCAGAACCGACAGCATCGCGAACTGGACCGAGTCGCGGACCATCACATCGAATCCGAGGACGCGGTGACGGAGGATCGCTATCGAGATGCCGGCGGCGGTGCCGACGAGAAACACGCATTGGCCGCCGACTATCACCCCGTCGCGGAATCGCTCCGGTGAAGCGATCCCAACGAGCATGCTGATCGGCAACACCGGCAGTGCAGCGGCGAGCCAACGAAGCTGATCACGCACAGGCGATTCGGATCTCAGGTAGCGAATCACGAGATCGGCGACTGCCGCGATTCCGAACACCACGAGTGCAACAATGCCGATTGTCGTCGTGACTCCGAAGACATGTCTAAGCCGGCCGATGCCGAG
The DNA here is from genome assembly GCA_031418775.1 of Acidimicrobiia bacterium. Lineage (GTDB taxonomy): Bacteria > Actinomycetota > Acidimicrobiia > Acidimicrobiales > JANYDT01 > JANLQX01. Next base: position 37,298 of record JANOJN010000036.1, on the reverse strand, counting down.
CGGATTGGCGATCGGGGCGAACTGAGAATCGACCCCGTCGATCCATCCAGGCGAGAGTGCCTGCGAGACCGTGGCAAGGAACAGGCCTGCACCGCCGATCACGGCAATCTGCCGCAGTCGACGACTGGCGATGCGGCCTGACGGGAAGCTCGCCACGAACCATGGGCCCGCGCCGATCGATGGCACGAACAACCACGCCGCGATCCACGCCGCGAAGGGTCCGCCCGGGAGCGAGCCGTCGCTCGCGCGGAGCGCGTGCACCGCCCAACTCTGCGCGAACACGCCCCCGACGGTCCCAAGCCCAATCCCGAGAAGCAGCCGACCCAACCGATTGCGAGGCTGATACCACTCGATGAGCGCGCCCACCAGCGGCACCGACGCAAACGCTGCTGAGAGTGCGACGTCCAACGCGCGGACCTGAACACCCGCGGCCGCCGCGTTCGAGACGCCAAGCCCCAGCGCGCCGACGAAACCGACGGCGTAGGTAACCACCACAACAACGAGAATCGGGCGCCGGGCGGACAGTGCCATGCGTAAAGGATCGCAGTTGAAGAAGGCGATGTCACGGGTCGTGGTGTCCCATCGAGAATGGGTCGGCGCGACCCATGACAACGGGACTCCGAGACGCAGACGATGGATGGACGGCAAAACCGCCGAATCGCCAAGGGAGTCACCATGCCAATCATCATCGCCGGTGTCGTCATCGCCTACCTCGCCGGTCGGTTCACGGGCCGACCGGCGCTCGCATACCTCCTGACCGGAGCAATCGCCATCGCGACAAACATCGCGATCGTGTGGGCCGTCGCCGACGACAAGGGCAACGACCCCGGTTGGCTGGTGCTGCTCGGCATCGGAGCCGCCATCGCGTCCTTCGTTGCTGCTTGGCTCGGACTGCGACACCGGAGCACGAAGGCATCGACTTCAGGCTCCGGCACAGCATCGACGTCGTGAACGGAACAGAACTACTCCCCGCCGAGTCGATCTGGGGCTGGAGTCGGCGACGCCCAAACGGTTGCTTGCACAAGGTTGCCTTGTTGCGAGGGCACCCCCTTCTTGATTTCTGAGTTCAACAGTTGGCCGGCGGAGTTTGACCCCTCATCCGTGCAGCACACCTCGCTCACACCAACGTTCCCTCGCCCGGCCTATACCCGGCGAAGTACAGCGGCTTTCGTACGCGCACGTATGACACAAGACGCCAGTCCTTGCCGGGCAGCTTCCGCTTGGTCGCGACGTGCAACGTCGAGCAGAACTGCGCGGGTTCGGGGAAAGGTCTTTCAAACAGGTTACGTCTGCAGGCAGATTCTGGCTCCGGATTGTCACACCCCTCTTCGTACAATCGTACGCATGAACTTCGCACTCGCAGACGAGATCATCGGCGACCTTCGACGCGTGCAGCTCGCCGTTGCCGACCGGCGCGCCACCGTTTCGTATCTCGCCGGCTTGCAACGCCTACGCGGGTTCATTGACGCCCTCGAAATCGAAGCAGCAGGCCGACTCCACGAACTCACCCACACCGCTCCGACCGAACTCGCCAAGGCCACCCAACGCACGCTCGCGCTGGCGAACGGATCTATGAGCGATCCGCCACGCTCACCGCGGTGCCGTCCCTCGCAGCACCGTTGGGCTCGGGCGCTTTGCAGGCAGCGCACGTCGACACCGTCACAGAGGTCCTTCGGACCATCGATGCGAAACACGCCGATGCGTTCGCCGCAGCATTGCCGAACCTCGTTGCTGAAGCAGCTGCGGCGAGGGCGACACCCGATGACCTTGCCCGCACGCTGAACAGAGCCGCTCGCGCGCTTGAGAACGACGACGGCACAAGCCGCTTCACCCAACAACGTCGCGACACTGCGCTGCACACCTGGACCGACAAACGAACCGGCATGTTCCGTCTGTCCGGCCGGTTCGACCCATTGAGCGGCGTCGTGATTCACGGACACCTTCAGGCAATGCTCGCGGCATTGTTCGCGGAACGCGTGCCGTCAACGTGCCCGCCAGACCCAGCTGGGAAGCAAGATCACCTGCGTGCCCTCGCTCTCCTCGCCTTGATCATGCAGCAGCGGTCGGCGGGGCTCACTGTGGTTCCCAACCAGCCCGCCACATCGCCGGAGACGTCATCGAACGAACGCGACGGCGAAACAGATCCGTATGACGGCGGCTCCGAGGCCAGTGGGGACCTCGCCGAATGGTCGAAGTTCTTCCGAGAGGGCCCGAGCAGGTTCGGGCGACCCGAGATTGTCGTGGTTGTCGACGCACGCGGCGAAGCCCTCGCGGCGAACGGCGGCGCACCGGTAGTCGACTGGGGCCTGCCCGTCGAGCTCCCTCCGAGAGCACTCGAAGACCTCTACAAACGGGCCGACGCCCATCCGGTCATCGTCGCCAACGGCGTCGTGCTCCATGCGCCGGGCGAGATGAACCTCGGAAGGAACACCCGCCTTGCGTCCAGGGCACAGCGCCGCGCGTTGCGCGCCCTGTATCCGTCATGCGCCGTGCCGGGATGTTGCGTGGCCTTCGAATTCACCAAACCACACCACGTTCACTACTGGGAACACGGCGGTCCCACCGACCTCGACAATCTTGTTCCGTTGTGCAGCAAGCATCATCATGCCGCGCACGAAGGCGGCTGGAGGCTCACCCTCCAACCGGATCGCACACTGACCATCACGTTTCCCGACGGCAACGTCCTTACCACTGGCCCGCCAGTTCGCCGCCGAGCCGCGTAAGCGGCCGCACGGGTCCGACCCGAGCACGCGGACCCGACACTGTTGACTCGTCGCGCATGCCGACCTTTGACGAGCGGTCACGCAGTCCCTTGACAACCGAATCCGGTGGCGGCGTCGGCGCGACGGAGGCCCCAACACGTTGTTCCCCGTCCGAGAATGGGAAACCTGGGGCGGTTTTCGACCATGATGCAGCTACCCCAACCCTGAGGGATCGACATGAAACAGCTCACCGGCGTCGACGTCAGCTTCTTGTTGATGGAGACCAACAACAACTACGGCCACGTGAACGGCCTGAGCATCTACGACCGACCATCCGACGACTTCGATCCGTTCACCGCCGTGCGCGAGCGGATGCGGATCATGGTCGGCCATCTCGAGCCGCTGCGCCGCAAGGTCGTGGAAGTGCCCATGGCGTTGGACCGGCCCTACTGGGTCGAGGATGCCGACTTCGACCTCGACTTTCACGTGCGCCACATCGGTCTGGCGCCACCAGGAGCGGCAGACCAGTTGACCGAGCAGGTCGCGAGAATCGTCGGCCGGAAGATGGACCGCGCGCGGCCGCTGTGGGAGGTGTACGTCATCGAAGGTCTTGCCGACGGTCGGTGGGCGCTCCTGCAGAAGACGCACCACGCAACCATCGACGGCGCGTCGGGCGTCATCATGCTCAAGATGTTCACCGACGAGTCACGCGATGCCGAGTGGACGCTCGAGCCTCGGGAGTGGGTCGGCGAGGAGCCTCCGACGCAGGCCGCGATGCTGCAGCGGGCCGTGATGAACCTCGCCGCCAATCCCGTTCGCGGTGCACGGCTGTCGCTCAACATCATCCGCGACTTCGCCGACCGGGCGGGGATCGCCAGCCTCAGCGGCCTCGCCACCCGCACTCGCGACACCATCGGTGCTGTCGCCAAACGGTCGACATCGAAAACGGACCAATCATCCCGGGTGAAGTTGCCGATCACCCCAGCCCCGCCGACTCCGTGGAACAAGTCCGTCTCCGCCCACCGTCGCTTCGCCATGCGCTCCGCGTCGCTGGAGAATCTGAAGCGTCTCAAGGAAGCGACCGGGTGCACGTTGAACGACGTCGTGATGGCCATTTGTGCCGGGGCGCTGCGGGAGTACCTGATCGAGCACGACGCACTGCCCGGCGCTCCGCTGCGCGCCATGGTCCCGGTGTCGATCCGTACCGGGAACGAGGAAGACCCGTGGACGAACCGGGTCTCCGGCCTCGTCGCCGACCTGCCGACGAACTGTGCTGATCCGCTCGAGCGCGTCAAGCTCTGCCGGGAGGCCATGAACGCGGGGAAGAGCCAGTTCGAGCTCCTGCCGGCCGACGCCCTTGGCCAATCGGCGGACTACGCCTCTCCTCTGGTCGCGGCATCAGCGCTCCGTCTTGTCTCCCGGCTTAGGCTGGCCGATCGCATCAATTCGCCGGTGAACGTCGTCATCTCGAACGTGCCCGGGCCACGCCAGAGCCTGTACTTCGCCGGCGCGAAGCTCGATGCCTACGTCCCCGTTTCGACGATCGCCGATGGGGTCGGGCTGAACATCACCGTGCACAGCTATGGCGATCGGATGGACTTCGGCCTGATCTCCGACCGCGACCTCGTTCCGGACCTCTGGCACCTGGTTGATCTCCACATCGACGAAGTCGCCCGATTGTTCGAGGCGACCGGGGCCGAGTGGGCCGTTCCGCAATCGCCACCGCCGATGCGCAAGGGCGGTGACGGAGTGGAGCCAGTCGCCCCCAGCAATCAAGCGGTGGTGGACCGGATCGCCGTCAAGAACACCATCCTGAACGCACCATCGGTCAAAGCCAACCGAGCTCCCGCCGGGAAGGAAACGAAGGCGAATCCGGTAGCGAAGAAGTCATCGGGCAAGAAGCCGGAAGCGAAGAAGTCATCGGGCAAGAAGCCGAAGGCAAGTTGATCGGTGGCCGCGCCCCGGCCGGCGCGTCGTGTGGTGAGATGTCACGATGACAAGCACCACCGAACGACCGGGGTCCATGCGTGACTGGGATCAGGGTCGGTGCCGGGCCGACGACGGAACTCCGTTGCGGTGGTTCCGGAGCGGGGGCGGGGGATCCCCTCTCCTGCTGGTCCACGGCTTCACCGACAACGCGTTGTACTTCAGCCGAGCGGCCGAACGACTGGCCGACGACTGGGATGTCGTCGCCTACGACGCCCGAGGTCACGGTGCGTCGGGCCGGGCACGCGATCGGTTCGACGATGCCATCCGGGTGTCCGATCTCCGCAGCGTGGTCAGTGCCCTGGGCCTTGACCATCCGTCGATGATGGGGCATTCGATGGGCGCGTCGACCATCGCACTCGCCGTCGCCGCCAATCCGGGGCTCGCTCGTGCTGTCGTGCTCGAGGACCCGGCATGGTGGGAGACGCCGATTCCGACGACAGACGAAGAGGCGGAGCAGCAAGAAGCGACCCGTCGGGCGGGCAACACTGCGTGGCGCGACTGGGTGGCGTGGATGCAGCAAGCACCGCGCGAAGAGGCACTGGCGGCGCGGCGATCTGATTCGCCGCTCTGGTCCGAAGACGACATCGCGCTTTCCCTCGACGCCCGCATGGAGGTGCAACTCGAGCTCTTCGAGCACTTCCCGTCAATCCGCGCGCCGTGGCGCACCGTGGTCCCACTGATCGATTGCCCGACGCTGCTCGCCCTCGGCGACAGCGCAGCGGGCGGCATTATCACGCCGGAGCTGGCGGCCGAGGCGTCCACGCTGAACTCGCTGATCGCCAGCGCGCATATCGCTGGGGCCGGCCACGGGATCCGCTACGACCAGTTCGAGCCGTTCATGGAGGTCGTGATGGCGTTCCTCGCCCGTCACCACAACTAGTGCTCCGAGTCGGAAGTTCCTTTCACGTCGATCCTTCTGACAGTGCACGAACCACAAGGAATGAGAGCATTTCGACGTGAGAGGAACTCATGCGAAGATGCATTAGAACCGCGGAAGCCCCGATAACGCACAGACCGATGCGACAATGGTGGGGCATGCATTCGCAACCGAAGACCCCCCGACGTCCCATTCGAACCCTTTTCGCCGCGGCGCTGATCATCGGCTCCGCGATCGGCATCGCCTCGGCCCCGCAGACCGCCGGTGCGGCGAAAGCTCCCAACGGCCTGCCTTGGGCGATCGCCCTCGACTGCGGTACCACAGAGCCGTTCTGGGACATCACCGTGGCGGTCGATGGCATGTGGTTGCGCGAGTTCGATGGCCCGTGGACCAAGGTCGCGGCCCAACCCAGTACCCCCAAGAACGCGCTCCGTACCTGGAGGGTGTTTCACCCGGACGGGCGTACCGGCCGCTTCACGCTGTTCGACGGGCCGGGCTCAGACGGCATGAGCGACCGGGTCTACAGCTATCGCCTGGCTGTCGACTTCGGCGGCGTGCAGAACGAAGGCGGCTGCGACCGCCTTCCCGACGGTTCGCGCCCGGCGCGCGTCGTCAACGTCGCCCAGAACGATGTGCTGTTCGTTCGCTCCGCACCCACGGCAACGGCCTCGCCCGTGACCACGGTGCCGCCCGGCGGCATCGTCTGGGTACGGCCGGTGAACGAGAAAGGCGGTTGGGTGCCTATTGCTTCCGTGATCGCCACCGAGTCCGGCCCAGGTGCCGTCGTAACAGGTTGGGCCAACGGCAAGTTCCTCGGCCGGCGCCGCTAACGGCGAGGTGGCCGACCCTCCGAAAAGAATTCACCCGGACATTGTCGAAATGGGCCCTCGTCGTTCGTCACATTTACGTCCATCACCAAAGCGGTTGGGAGCACCAACCGAGAAGGGCGCCGACATGGCCCGATATGCAGCTCTCATCTACACCGCCGAGCAGAACAACACCGACACCAATCCCGAGCAGTGGGCGGCGATCATGGCCGAATACAACACCTTCGGTGAAACTGCCGGGGCGGCAGGCGTTCTCGGTGGCGGTGAAGCATTGCAGCCGACCTCGACGGCAACGACCGTGCACGTGACCGGGGGCGCCAAGGGTGGAGACGTCGTCACCACCGACGGACCGTTCGCGGAGACGAAAGAGGCGCTCGGCGGCTTCTACATCCTCGACTGCAAGGACCTGGACGAAGCACTGCACTGGGCGGCGCAGATCCCCGGAGCCTGGCACGGTCGCGTCGAGGTCCGTCCGCTGATCGACTTCTCCCAAGGCTGAGGCTCGCCACGGACAGAGGAGAACCGCCGCTCTCACTCGCCGAGAGCATTCGACGGGAGGGTGGCCGCGTGGTGGCCACCCTCATCCGTCTGACCGGTGATTTCGATCTCGCCGAAGATGCCGTACAGGAAGCGGCGATTGTCGCGCTCGAACAATGGGGCGTCTCCGGCGTACCCGACAATCCCGGCGCGTGGCTGACGACGGTCGCCCGGCGAAAAGCGCTCGACAGGATACGGCGCGAGTCGTCGAGAACGGCTCGCGAGAGCGCGGCGGTACGCCTGCTCGACGAGCCGGCCGGCCCGGGCGACCAGGTGGCGAAGCGCCCTGACGAGCTTCGCCTGCTCTTCACGTGCTGCCACCCGGCCCTCAACCGTGAGGCCCGCATCGCTCTCACGCTTCGTACCCTGTGTGGTCTCACCACCTCCGAGATCGCCCGAGTGCTTCTCGCCCCCGAGCCCACCGTCGGCCAGCGGATCAGCCGGGCGAAGAGGAAGATCCTGACTGCCCGGATTCCTTACCGCGTGCCGGAGGACCATGAGCTCCCCGAACGGCTGGGTGCCGTGCTCAACGTGCTGTACATCGTGTTCACGGCCGGCCACCACGCCGCGGATGGCACGCTCGACAGTCGGTTCGGGCTCGCCGACGATGCCATTCGCATCGCCCGACTGGCGTCGGCCTCGTTTCCCGACGAGCCGGAGGTCTGGGGGCTGCTCGCGTTGATGCTGGCGACGCATGCCCGACGCGGTGGTCGGGTGGACGACGCCGGCGACGTGGTGCTGCTCGCCGACCAGGACCGAGCGCAATGGGATCACCAGGCGATCACGGAGTCGTCACGTCTGGTCGAAGTGAACCTTCGAAAACGACGCGTCGGACCGTTCCAGATCCAGGCGGCGATCGCCTCGCTGCACGGTCTCGCGCCGACATTCCAGTCGACCGACTGGCCGCAGATCGCCGAGCTCTATGGCTTCCTCGAACGCCTGCAACCGACCGCGGTTGTCCGTGTCAATCGGGCGGTTGCTGTGGCCTTCGCTGACGGACCACAAGCCGGACTCGATCTCCTCGACGCCCTTGGTGATGATGACGTCGCCGAGGTTCAAGACTGGCACCTCTACTGGTCGACGCGAGCCGACTTCCACCGCCGCCTCGGCAACCACGACGAGGCGACGGCCGCGTACCGCCGCGCCCTCACCTGTCCGACAAACGAGTCCGACCGACGCTTCCTGGAACGGCGACTCGGGGAGTTGTGAACAAACGGCCGAGGATGTTGCGCCTGGTCACTCTGGGAGCGACCAGGCGCGACAACTCCCGGAGTTGTGAACCCCTACGTGTTGCCCAACTCTTCGCCGATCTCTGCCACAGACCGGTTGAACGCCGGGTCCTGCTCGAGGGCCTCCATCTCCTGCTGCACGACGCGGAGGATCCGGGCGACGTATTCTGCATGCCACCGCTGGCGCTCGATCTCGGCTGGGCCGTCCGGTGTGTAGGTCTCGATCTCGGAACGATCGAGGGAACCGCGCTCCGTCAAGAGCCGTTCGACGGTGTCGAGCCGTTCGCGCAACACGGCAACCTCGCCGGCAAGGGCCATGGTGATGGCCAGCACCCGCTCGACCGCGGGATCGTTGTGAAACCAGGGACGAGCACCGCGTGGCTTGGCCCCGGCGAGCGCGATCGGGTCGATGTCAATCACTTCTGACATCCGGTCGCCGAACGGCGCTCATTGATATGCACACTGATCATGCCGCAGGCTTCCACGCGCCGAAGACGTTCCAGATCGCGGCGCGGCCGTGATCCTCCGGTTGGCCGGTCTGATCGGAGGTCAACTCCGCCGGCGCCGCAGCACGAAAGACGACCTGGTCAGCGCGAGGGAAGCCGAGCTGCTCCATGGCGTCGAACACGTTGATGTCGTGCATCTGTGACCAGAATGGCTCGTTGTTGAACCACGAATCCCAGTCGCGGATGAACTGCTCGAACAGATCCATGTCGTCGGTGTACTGCGGCTGCTCCACGTGGAGCGTGAGTCCACCCGGCGCAAGCCAGGTATGCACCTTGGCGAAGAGATCGAAGAAGGTCGAGCGGCGGGTCTCGTGCCAAAACATGACCGTCTGTATGTAGTCGAACGACCCCGGGCCGATGCCGAGCTCACGGGCCCAACGTCCTTCGTCCCACGTGTCGAGGAACTGGGCATCAGCCTGCACGAAGGTGACGTTGTCGATGCCGAGCGACTTCGCGCGGGCGTGTCCGTAACGGAGCATCGGCGCCCCCGTGTCGACGGCGATCACCTCAGCATCGGGAAAGGCCTGCGCCAGCGGGAGGGTGTTGTGGCCGAGACCACAGCCGAGATCGAGGATGCGCTTCGGTGAGAAGGTCGGCCAGGTCTCCCGAAGGTGGGTGGCCACGGCCTTGCCACCACCGTCGAGCAACCGGCCGAGCGAGCCACCCGTCGTGACGAAGATGCCGCAGTCGTAGTTCGCCGCCGCGCTGACATCGTCGGGTCCCAGTTCGGTGTGATAACTGCCGGGCATGCAGTGGTTGTCCGTCACCTCGAGGTAATACGGCACCTTCGAGGTCGGATCCAGCCGAAGAGTCGAGGCGCCCTCGTTGAGCGCCTTGGCCTTGTCGTTGAGCTCGTTGATCTGGCGCAGCACCATCGAGCGGCCCGCCTGCTGACGCATCTCCATGTTCGCCCGCCGGATCGACGACCACGCCTGGAAATAGGGGTCGGCGAGCATCGCCCTCCGGGCGTCGGCGCGGTCCTCGATCGGATGACCGTGCTCGCGGGTGAACGACGGCTGCACACGGCGGTCCCAGGCGATGCGGTTGCCGGGCGACAGCATCGAGATCCTCTTGGTGAGGTTGGCCAGGAAGTTGAAGCGTGCCATCTCGTCGTGGGTCGGCTCGGGCATGACCGCGTGGCGTGCGACGTGATGCCACGCCGGCACGTGGGTGGCCGGAGGCGTCGAAGGGGCAACCGCAGCTTCCATGGAGGACCTCATTTGTTCGATGCAGACTGTCGCACGCCACTGACACACGGCCGTCGGTCCCGCATGGACAGCCCGCAGAGCGCCGCAACCATTGGGGTTGCACGTGCAAGGCTACCGGGCAAGGCTCATGTTTCACTGAACGGGACAACGTTCCGTGCAGCGGAACCGCCACGACCGTCTCATGACTCCCACCCCAACGCCACCCGTTGCCGTCGACACCCTCGTCGAGCGCTTGCGTGCACTCGGCGCGGCGCCCCTGCCGCCCGACGTCGCCACCCTGACGCGGACGTACCTGGTCGACTCGATCGGCGTCGGTCTTGCCGGCACGATCACCCCCGAGAACCGTGCCCTCCTCGCCGTGGCCGCCTACTGGGAGGGGCCGGCCACCACTTCGACACTTTGGGGCCGGGCCGTGATGACCGGACCACTGACGGCAGCGATGGTCAACGCCCACTCGATCCATGGACTGGAGTTCGACTGCGTCCATGAGGGAGCCGTCCTCCACCCCTTCACCGTGGTGCTGCCCGTGCTCGCCGCCCACACCCAGCGGGTCGCCGCATCCGGGCGGCACATCAGTGGCGACCAGTTCCTCCGCGCCCTCGCCCTTGGCGTCGAACTGGCCTGCCGGCTGGGCGAGGCAGCCACCACCGGTCTGCGGTTCTTCCGTCCGGCCACTGCCGGCCACCTCGGGGCCACCCTCGCCCTCGGCTTGCTCGACGGCCGCGATCACGACCAACTCGTGGCCGCTCTCGGGGTCGCGTTCGGACAGGCGAGCGGATCCATGCAGTCGCATCGCGAGGGGTCACCGCTCCTTGCCTTGCAGATGTCGTTCGCCGCCCGCAACGCGCTCTGCAGCCACGACCTTGCCGGTGCCGGGTTCACCGGACCCCGGGCCATGCTCGAACCGCCCCTCGGGTACTTCGGGCTCATCGAAGAAGCCGGCGACGTCGATCGGCTCCTGTCCGACATCGGAGGCGATGACGCCCGATGGGAGCTCCGCCGGGTCTCCCACAAGCCGTTCCCTTCGGGCCGGGCGACCCACGCCACATTGTCGACCCTACGCGACCTTCGACTCCGGCACCGCCTCTCGATCGACGACGTCGCATCCATCGAGCTGACCGTGCCGCCACTCATTCACCACCTGGTCGGGCGCGGGTCGACGTCGACGATGACCGCACCCTACGCGCGCTTATGTATCCCCTTTCTCGCAGGGCTGCTCCTGCGAGACGGCGATCTCACCGTCGATGCGCTCACGCCCACGAACCTGGCCGATGCGCAGCTCTTGGCCTTCGGCGCAGAGCGGGTGACCGTGCGGGTAAGTGACCCGGCCATGGACCCGAATGCCTTCGTGCCGCAGCGCGTCGTGCTCACCGCCACCGACGCGCGGCGCTTCGAGGTCACCGTCACCGACACGCTCGGATCACCGACCCATCCCCTCACCCCACAACAGCATCTCGGCAAGGCGAACTCGAACGCGGAGGCGTGTGCTCGATACGGAGGGGTTGTCGTCGACATGGCCGCTGTCGCGGAGACCGTCGAAGGCATCGGCAGGATGGGCGACATCAACGAACTCTGGGCCATCCTCGGAGCCGACGTCAACGCAGGAGCAGCGTGATGAGTGACAGCCGCCCGACGTACTACGAGTACCTCGACACCGCTCGGATGCTCGCCGAGTACCCCCTCGATTTCGTCGACCGGTACCGGTCCGTGTCGGTCGACGAACTCCGCGTGATCCAGAACGAGCGGTTCCTGCGCTGTGTTGAGACCGCGTGGCGAACCCCGTTCTATCGGCGAATCTGGGGCAGCGTTGGGGTCGAGCGCGGCGACCTCACCTCGATCGACGACCTCCCGCTGCTTCCCACCTACGACAAGAACGACCTCATGGCCTCGGTCGAGCGCCACCCGCCGTTCGGTGACTATGGCACGCTCGTCGACACACCTTCTGCGCGCATACCACCCGTCATTCTGCACACGACGAGCGGAACGACGGGACGTCCGCAGCCGCTCATCTTCGGGCCGTGGTCGCGCGAGGTGCAGAACCTTCTCGTCGGCCGCATGTACCGGGCGCAGGGCGTCGACCACACCGACATCGTCCACTCTGTCTACGGGCACGGCCTCATCAACGGCGGCCACTACCTCCGAGAGTCCGTCACGAAGTTCACCACCGCGCTCTTCCTGTCCGCCGGGACGGGGAACGAAACCCGGTCCGAGCGCCAGGTCGAAGTGATGCAGGAATTCGGCGTGACCACGCTCATCGGCTTCTCCGATTACCTCCGCAAACTCGCTCAGGTTGCATCGGACAAAGGACTCGTCGCGGGACGCGATCTCGCCATCAAACGCATCATCGCCCACTTCGGCGCGGAGGACCGCGGACCCATCGCCGAAGCGTGGGGGTCCACACCCGACGCGCCCGTGGAGACCTTCGACTGGTACGGCGTCGGCGACACCGGCTGTATCGCCGGCGAGATCCCCGGTTCCGACGGCATGATGATCTGGGAGGACGCCCACCACGTGGAGATCCTCGACGTCGAGACAGGCTCTCCCGTTCCGGAGGGCGGTCGCGGCGACCTCGTTGTGACATGCCTGTTCAAGGACGACTGCTACCCCATCATCCGATTCAACACCCACGACGTGTTCGCGTTCCGTCCCGGAGACGCATCGAACGGCCTTCCGTTCCGCCGGCTGTCCGGGTTCCTCGGACGCAGCGACAACATGGTCAAGCTCAAGGGCATCAACGTGTTCCCGCACGCGTTCGGAGGCATCCTCGACGGCCTGGCGGACCCGAACCTCGTCGGCGAGTTCGTCTGTGTGCTTACCAGTGGCTCGACGAGCGGTGAGAGCCTTGAAGTTCGGGTGGAGCACCGCAAGGCGGCCTCGGCCGATGCGTCCACGTATGAAGCGATGTTCGCACAACGACTCGGCGTTCGGGTCGCGGTGACGCTCGTGGAGCCCGGAGCGACTTCCCCCCTCACCGAAGTCGAGCGCCGCCAGAAGCCCATCAGACTGATCGACCGGCGGGGCTGAACCGTGTCTGCCACCCCACCATCTCTCCCGCATCCGGACAGGGTTCGCTCCGTCCTCGACGTTCGTGGCCGCGAGCTCGGTGCGGTCGTCGAACTCGTCCCCGCGTCAACACATCGCTCTGGCGAACTCGACGGCGTCGCGGTCGCGGTCAAGGCGAACATCGCCGTTCAGGGCGCCGCATGGTCGGCGGGCATCGGTGCTCGTTCACACCTCATCTCGACCGGCGATGCCCCGGTGGTACGAGCGCTTCGTGATGCCGGCGCCGACATCGTCGCGATGCTCAACATGGCCGAGGCCGCGCTCGGCGCCACCACAAACAACGCGTTCTTCGGGATCGGAAGGAACCCGCACGACCTCACGCGCACCTGTGGGGGATCGAGCGGTGGTTCCGGCGCCGTCGTCGGTGCCGGCCTCGTCACGCTGGCCCTCGGCACCGACACCATGGGCTCCGTACGGGTCCCGGCGGCGTATTGCGGGTGTGTCGGCTTCAAACCCTCCAACGGATTGATTCCCAGCGCCGGCGTCGTGCCCCTGTCGGCGTTGCTCGACTGTGTCGGACCGATTGCCGAGGACGTCACCACCGCCATCGCTGCCCTCCGGGCCATGGCCGCCCCGGCCTCGGCCGGGCCCTGGTCGGTTCCGCCCTCGCACCCCTTCCAGTGGGACCGACCCACCCAATTCCCCCACCGTCTCATCGTCCCGACCGAGGTCTTGACCCACGACCTCGAGCCCGAGGTCGAAGACGCCTTCGAGCGCGTCATCGACGCCCTGCGCGACAACGGCGTCGAGATCGTCGAACGACCACTCGGCATCGATCTCGCACGGCTCCGACGCCGCGGGCTCGTCCTCTGCGAGGCAGAAGGCGCTGCGGTACACAGCGAGCAGCTCCGCGCCGACCCCGAAGGATTCTCTGCGCACGTACGATCCATGTTCGCCTTCGGTGCCTCGAAGTCGGCGACGGATCTCGCGTCGATTCTCCAAGAACTGCTCCACATGGGCGCCACGATCGGCGACCTGCTGGCCGACGCCGACGGATTTCTCACTCCGACGACCCCGCAGGTCGCATTCGCCGTCGAGGCACCGGTTCCGGCTGACCAGGCCGACTTCACCGCATTCGCCAATGTGGCCGGCCTGCCCGCGGTTTCGCTCCCGGCGCCACGCCGGGAGGGCCAGATGCCCATCGGCATCCAACTCGTCGGGCGACGCCTCGCGGACGACCAACTCGCCGCCCATGCGCTCGCTGTTGAAGACATGCTGGCGATGATGCCGTGAAACGCTGCTGACTTACGCATGCACATCGTCCTCGTGAAGCCGGAGATCGCCGGCAACACCGGCAACATCATCCGCCTGTGCGCCAACACGGGAACCTCGCTCCACCTCGTCGAGCCGATCGGATTCTCCCTCGAGGACAAGCTCCTCCAGCGTGCCGGTCTCGACTATCACGATCTCGCTGAGGTTCAGCGGCACCAAACGTGGTCCGGCTGCCGGTCCGCCCTGTCGGGGCGAACGTGGTGGGCCCTCACCAGTCGGGCGTCCCAGAGCTACGCGCACGTAGCAATGGGTATCGACGACGTCCTCGTCTACGGGTGCGAGAGCACCGGGCTGCCCGACGACGTTCTTGGAGACTTCTCTCCGGAGTACCGCGTGCGCATACCGATGCGGCCTAACAACCGGAGCCTCAACCTGGCCAACTCCGTCGCGCTCGTCGTCTATGACGTATGGCGGCGTGCCGACTTCGACGGAGCGGTGTGAGCAGGACAGGGCCCGTCACTCACGACGGCGACCCGTCGTACCCTCGCGACGTTCTCGCGAAGGACCTCGACGTCCTGATCGTGGCGATCAATCCGTCGCCGCGCTCCGCGGCGGTCGGCCACTCGTTCTCCTCACCGACAAATCCATTCTGGCGCCTTCTCCATGCATCGGGTCTGACGCCGACGCAGCTCGCACCGAGTGACGAGCACCGTCTTTCCGAGTTCGGGATCGGACTCACGACGACCGTTCGACGACCGACGGCGTCGGCCGGAGAACTCACCGCAGCCGAGCGTCGAGCCGGGGCGGACAAAGTCCGTAAGACGATCGCCGAGTACCGACCGCGCTACGTCGCTTTGCTCGGACTGACCCTTTTTCCGCTCTTTTTTCCCCGCACTCCATCAGCGGGGGCCGGCCTGGCATCTATGCGGCTCGAAGGGTCGGGGGTGTACGTCCTGCCCAACCCGAGCGGCAGAAACCGCGCATTCCCAGGGTTCGACAACAAGCTGATCTGGTTTCGTGACCTCGTCCGCGTGCTCGGGCTCCCGTAGGTCAGACGTCGAGGAAGCGGCTGACCGCCAGCGCCGAGCCGATGGCTCCGACCGCCGTGCCGATCACCACCAGGATGATGCCGGTCGTCACGACTTCGCTGCTCGTGACCGAGAACTGCTTCAGCAGCCCCACACTGGAGTTGCGAATCGCTGATTGCGCGGCCGAGGTACCGGCCGCGAGGATCCCGAACGAAACCAACGCGCCAATCGCGCCCTGCAGCATCCCCTCGACCATGAACGGCAATCGGATGAATCCGTTCGTCGCTCCAACGAGTTTCATCACGGCCACCTCCCGACGCCTCGAAAAGATCGCCATGCGGATGGTGTTGAGGATGAGCACGATCGCCGACACCAGCAGCGCTCCTGCGACGATGAGGATCACGTTCTGGATCCAGCCGGTGACCGTGAGGATCGTCTTGATCGAGCGTGCGAACGAGACCTCGTAGACCCCGGCCCGCTTCTTGAACCGTTTGCCGATCGCCTCGATGTCGGCGGCGTCGCGGGGCTTGACCCGCCACTGCTCCGGTGCGTACTTCGCATCCGGGTACGAGTCGAGGATCTCGGGGGAGTTGCGATAGAGGCGCTGGATGTCGGCAAACGCCTCGTCCTTCGACACGAACCGGTACCGGGACAGCTCGGGCATCGCCTTGAGCTCTCGGCCGATCGCATCGACCTGCGCCTTCGTCGCCTCCGGCTGCATGAAGACGGTGATCTCGAAGCCCCCGCGAAACTGGACCGTGGCGTTGTCGACCGACGAGCGGAACAGCAGAGCAGCCCCGGCTAGGGCCAGGGACAGAGTCACCGTCAGCAACGACGCCACCGTCATCAAGACGTTGCGTCGAAGGTTCGTGAGGCTCTCACGAAGGATGTAGCCGATCCGCATCCGCCGACTACTCCAGCGTCCCGTAGACGCCACGGGCCTGGTCACGGACCAGGGAGCCACGATCCAACTCGACCACGCGGCGGCGCATCGAGTCGACGATGCCTTGATCGTGGGTGGCCATGAGCACCGTGGTGCCGGTGCGATTGATCCGGTCGAGCAGCCGCATGATGCCGACACTCGTGTTCGGATCGAGGTTGCCCGTGGGCTCATCGGCAAGGAGGATCAGTGGGCGATTCACGAAGGCCCGGGCGATCGACACCCGTTGCTGTTCGCCACCGGAGAGCTCGCTCGGAAAGCTGTCGGCCTTCTTCGTCAACCCGACCAGTTCGAGAATCTGCGGGACCTGCTGGTGGATCACGCTACGGGGACGCCCGATGACCTCGAGAGCGAAGGCCACGTTTTCGGTGACGGTCTTGTTCGGGAGAAGCTTGAAGTCCTGGAAAATGCATCCGATGTTGCGGCGAAGGTAGGGCACCTTCGCTCCGGAGAGCTCGCCGATGTTCTTACCGGCCACCCAGATCGAGCCTTCCGTGGGTGTCTCCTCCTTGAGGAGCAGTCGCATGAAGGTGGACTTTCCGGAGCCTGAGGAACCGACCAGGAACACGAACTCGCCCTTGCTGATCTCACACGAGATGTTGCGAAGAGCGACGGTCTTGTTCCGGTACACCTTGGTGACGTTTTCGATCCGGATCATGAGAGAAGAGGGGCGGGAGGGGAAGCTGACCCGACCGGGTCAAACGCTACCAGCGCCCTCCACGTCCCGCGGGGCACTCGGTGACGGGCCTGGCGTGGCGCCGACCCGCCGCCTGCCGGGAGCCATTTGCGGCAGGACACCTCCCAGCGCAGTTGGGAGGTGTCCTGCCCCCATATATGGGGGCAACCTCTCTCCCAGTGACGGGTCACTGGTGTTGCGAGCAGTCGAGCAAGCGAGCGGCGCAGCGCCGGGCAGGAGCAGGGGCAACCTCTCTCCCAACGCGCTACTCGGGGGTTTCCGTGCGGCGCCAGCGGAGCCAAGACTCCATGAAGGGGTCGAGATCGCCGTCGAGGACACCGGCGACGTTGCCGGTCTCGTACTCCGTGCGGAGGTCCTTGACCATCTGATACGGCGCCATCACGTAGGAACGGATCTGGTTCCCCCACGCCGCGTCTTTCTGAGGGCCGGTGATCGAAGCCATCTTTGCGTCGGCCTCCTGACGGGCGCGCTCCAAGAGCTTCACCGCCAACATGTCCATCGCCCGCGCCCGGTTCTGGATCTGGCTCCGCTCGATCTGACAGCTCACGACGATCCCCGTCGGCAGATGCGTCATACGCACAGCGGAGTCAGTCGTGTTCACGTGCTGGCCGCCAGCACCCGACGAGCGGAAGACATCGACGCGCAGGTCCTTGTCGTCGATCACAATCTTTGACGTCGCGTCCTCGATGACCGGAGCAACGGAGACACCGGCGAACGACGTCTGACGCCTCGCCTGGCCGTCGAACGGAGAGATCCGTACTAGGCGGTGCACACCGCGCTCGGCGGAGAGCAGTCCGTAGGCATACCGTCCCTTCACCAACACGGTCGCCGAGTTGATCCCTGCCTCGTTGCCTTCGAGAACGGACTCGACTTCCGTGGACAGCCCTCGCACCTCCGCCCAGCGGAGGTACATCCGCAGCATCATCTCTGCCCAGTCCTGCGCGTCGACACCGCCGGCGCCCGAGTGCACCTCGAGCAGCGCGTCGCCCTCGTCGTACTCACCGGTGAACAGGCTGCGCAGTTCGAGCGTGTGGGCAATCCGGTCAGCGTTGGCGATCGCCTCGAGCAGCTCGGGTTCAACGGACTCGTCGCCTTCCGCCAACCCCAGCTCAAGCAGCGTCTCGGCGTCCTCCAAGTTGGTGCGCAGACCGTGCAACGAGTTGAGGTCGTCGTTGATTGCTGCCAGGTCGGCGCCGAGCGCCCGCGCCTTGGACGGATCGTTCGTCCAGATGTCGGCGTCGGACAGCTCCTGTTCGATGCGTTCTTTCTCGACCACGAGTTGCGGCCCGCGCAGGTAGCTTTCCGCCTCGGCGAGACGGGTTCGCAACGACGCAACCTCTTCACGACGCTCCGACAGAGCCATACGCACACGTACCTTTCACAACCGAAGACGACAACGGTCCACAGACCCCGAGAAACGGAGCTGCGCGTCTACTTCCCGTGGCAGTTCTTGAACTTCTTGCCGCTCCCGCAGAAGCACGGATCATTGCGGCCGATGCGATCCTGCTCGGACTTCACGATCGGCTTCTGCGGTTCCGGCTCCGCTTCGGGCACACGCTGAACGAAGCTTTCGCCGTCGTCATCCGCACCGTCGGGTGCAGCGGCGGTGGCCGCGAACATGGCGCCGACATCCATTCCGAACCCGCCGATGGAACCTTCATCGGCCGACGACAGTTGCAGGTCACGGATCTCCGGAGAGTGAGCATCGAGCGTCGACACGTCGGCATGCATCGCGTAGCGGACGAAATCGTCGTCGATCGCGTTTACCATGCTCGAAAACATGTCGAAGCCTTCACGTTGCCATTCGACGAGCGGATCCTTCTGCCCCATGGCGCGGAGGTTGATGCCCTCCTGCAGGTAGTCCATCTCCGAGAGATGCTCACGCCAACGCTGATCGACGATGCCGAGCAGAACGTTGCGTTCGACCTCGCGGACCGTTTCCGCGCCGAGTTCGGCTTCGCGTGCTTCGTACGTGTCGACGGCCTCCGCCACGAAGCTCTCCACCAGCATCGCCTTGCTGCGCGCCGCCCTCAGGTCCTCGACGGTGAATCGGGTCGGGTAGTAGCCCTGCACCGCGATCAACAACGAGTCGAAATCCCAGGCCTCGGCGAAGTCGCCTTCACAGTGCTCAGCGACGATGTCGGACATCGCCTCTTCGAGGTCCATCATCAGCTGATCGCGGAGATCGCCACCGGAGAGGATCTGTTCGCGCTTGGCATAGATGACCTTGCGCTGCTCGTTCATCACCTCGTCGTACTTGAGGACGTTCTTTCGGATCTCGCCGTTGCGCGCCTCCACGGTGTTCTGCGCCCGCTCGATGGCCTTCGTGACCATCTTCGCCTCGATCGGCACGTCGTCGGGCAGCGCCCTACCCATCACCCAGTTCATCGCCCCCGTGGCGAAAAGGCGCATGAGATCGTCCTCGAGCGACAGGTAAAAGCGGCTCTCCCCCGGATCGCCCTGACGACCGGCACGGCCACGGAGCTGGTTGTCGATGCGCCGACTCTCGTGGCGCTCCGTGGCGAGCACGTACAACCCGCCCAACGAGCGGACGACGTCGCCGTCGGCCCGGCAAGACTCCTCGTAGCGCGGACGCGCCTCGGCGAAGATCTCCTTCGCCTTGGCCAACGCATCCTTGGCCTCGGGCTGGGCCTCGAGCGCCTCGACGATCGCCTGGTCGTCCGTGTCGAGATCGAGCAGATCAGGGTTGATACCGGCCTGGGCGACTTCGCGTCGGGCGAGTCCTTCAGGATTGCCACCGAGAAGGATGTCGACACCACGTCCGGCCATGTTCGTGGCAACGGTGACGCCGCCTGAACGACCGGCCTGAGCGACGATCTCGGCCTCCGACGTGTGGAACTTCGCGTTCAGCACGGCATGGGGGATGCGCCGTTCGGCCAGGAGATGCGAGACCAACTCGCTCTTCTCCACCGAGACGGTACCGACGAGCACCGGCTGGCCCTTCTCGTGCCGCTCGGCGATGTCGTCGACCACCGCGGCGAATTTCGACTTCTCCGACTTGTAGATGAGGTCGGCCTCGTCGAGGCGCACCATCGGCCGATGTGTCGGGATCGGCACGACGGAGAGGTTGTACGTCGAGGCGAACTCCCCGGCCTCGGTCTCGGCGGTGCCGGTCATGCCGGCGAGCTTCTCGTAGAGGCGGAAGTAGTTCTGGAGAGTCGTCGTGGCCAGAGTCTGGTTCTCCTCCTTGATCTTCACCCGCTCCTTCGCCTCGACTGCCTGGTGGAGACCCTCGGACCAGCGGCGCCCTTCGAGGATGCGGCCAGTGAACTCGTCGACGATCTTCACCTCGCCGTCGGCAACGAGGTAATCGACGTCTCGCTTGAACAGTTCCTTGGCGCGCAGCGAGGCGCTCAGGTGGTGCACGAAGTTGGCGGACGGATCGTCGTAGATGTTCTCCACGCCGAGGGCGGCCTCGACCTTGTCGATCCCGGCCTCGGTCGGAGAGATCTGCTTCTTCTCCTCGTCGACGTCGTAGTCGACACCGCGGGTGAGCGATCGGACGATCGACGCAAACTGCACGTAGAGCTTGGCGGCGTCGGCGAGACGGCCGCTGATGATGTGAGGCGTGCGCGCTTCGTCGATGAGGATCGAGTCGACCTCGTCGACGATCGCGTAATAGTGCTCGCGCTGCACCCGTTCGGCCATCGACATCGACATGTTGTCGCGGAGGAAGTCGAAACCGAGCTCGGAGTTCGTGCTGTAGGTGACGTCGGAGCCGTAAGCCAGGCGCTTGGCCGCCGAGTCGGACACCTCGGCGCTGACCAGGCCGACGCTGACGCCGAGGAAGCGGTGGATCTGTCCCATCCAGTCGGAGTCTCGCTTGGCCAGGTAGTCGTTCACCGTGACCACGTGCACGCCACGCCCGGTCAGGCCGTTGAGATAGACGGGAAGCGTCGAGACCAGGGTCTTGCCCTCGCCCGTCTTCATTTCCGCGATCCACCCGAAGTGGAGCGCCGCCCCGCCCATGAGCTGGACGTCATAGTGACGCTGCCCAATCACCCGATTGGCGCCCTCACGGACAACGGCGAAGGCCTCGATCAGCAGGTCGTCGAGCACTTCACCCCGCCCCAAGCGCTCGCGGAACTCGACCGTCTTCGCCTGGAGTCCCGAGTCGCTGAGCTCGCGCATCGCAGACTCGAGGGCGTTGATGTCCGGCACCAGAGCCTGTAGCGCTCGGACCTTCTTGCCCTCGCCGGCGCGCAGGACTTTGCGAAAAATCGACATAGTGCCAACATCCTACCGGTGGGGGTCGCGTCGCCGACCGCTCCACCCCAACGCGAGACGGCGTGTGGGCCAGCTCACGGTTTCGGGCCAGGCACGGGGGGAAGAACCGAAGCGAGCCGGCCCGAGCGAGTCAACTGGCCCACGTGCTGATCGGCGCAGGCGACTGGTCAGCGCGAGATGATCGCGGGGACCGACCCCGCCGGCGTGGCGGCACCACCGATGAAGATCTGACCGGGCACCAGCGGTACGCCGTCCACCGATCCCTCGATGCTGAACGACGTTGCGCAGGGCGACACGATGTCGAACGAGTCACCGGCTGCGTTCACCCGAAGGTTGAACATGACCTGTTGACCCGACGCCTTGACGACATCACGCCGCTCGACGGTGCCGGAGCGCGTCGTGACCGGGGCGTTCGCAACGACGCGCCCCTCGAACTGACGGGGCGCCCCTGGATCAATTTCGAACGAGAGGCGCAGGACCCCCTTCTCGATCCATGCGTAGATACCGCTCGGACCGCGGCGGGTGACCGGACGGCCCGACACCCCGACCGGCCACGGGGTGGTCGGACAGGCAGCGGCGACTGCGGCCGGCTGCCCCGTTGACGCAGCCGTCGATGCGGCGGCGTTCGTGGTCGGCGAGGCCGACCCGCGCTGAATCGTTCCCGGCATCGACACCGGATTGGCCGCCCCCGATCCGAAGAACAGCTGCTGTGGCGTCATGGCCTGACCGTCGATCTCGCCCTTGACCGAGATGACCGACGCACACGGTGATTCGACCGCCACGCCGTCGAGACCGCCGAAGTTCGAGAAACGGAGGCGCACCGATTGGGACCGGATCTCGACGATGTCGCTCTTGCCTTCGGTCCCGACCGGCTTGCCGGTGATCGGGGCATCGAACGTGACAACGGCCGAAAAGGTGGTGGGAGCGCCCCGGTCATTGGTCGCGCCGATGCGCCACCCACCTCGCTCCTGCCAGATGTAGAGGCCGGTGGTCCCTCCTGCCACGAAGCTCGGCGCGCGGCCGGCGAAGGCCGCCCAACCCGACGAGGCGTCGCACTTCGCCGTCTTCTTCGCGGCAGCGCCAGCGGGAACGGCGCCCGGAACGACGAGCGCGATCAGCAGGACTGCCGCAGCGGCAATCAAGCGGAGCGGTCGGCGGCGGGAGCGAGATGGCGACGAGGAGTTCATGGGGTTCGCAGTGGACGGGGGCGGGGAAGGACAACCACCATGCCGATGCGGCCGTCATCGTCGCAAGACGACACCGACCAACGCAAGCAGGGGCCCGGAAAACCGGACCCCTGCATCATGGCCGCCAGGCATGGGCCAGACGTTGCTTCCATGTCATCAGAATGTGATGGACCGGGAAACCCAGCATCGGGATCGACGGACCGTGGGCAACCCCGTCGATCGTCGCCGAACGCGACCTACGCCGCGTCGATGAGTCCGAGGTGGCCGTCCTCCCGGCGGTACAGCACTGCAGCCAGGCCGGTTTCGGCGTTGGTGAACAAGAAGAAGTCGTGTTGCAGCAGGTCGAGCTTCAACGCCGCCTCGTCCGGGGTCAACGGCTCCATGACGAACTGCTTCTTGCGGACGATGAGCGCCACCGTGTCGTCGACCACGGCGGCCGGCGCGACCGGCGCGAGGTCGAGCAGCGCAGTTGACCCCTTCGGTACCTTGACGCCGTTCACCTTGGCAACGCCGTTGTGATGCGAATGGCTGTGATGACGGGTGACCACCCGTCCTTTGAGCTTCGTGAGCTGATGAGCCAGCTTGTCGATGACCAGGTCCAGTGCCGCAAAGGAATCCGACGACGTCGCCTTTGCCCGGACGTAGTGGCCGTGACCGAAGAGCACGACCTCACACCCCTCGTGGGCGGCGATGCGTTTGTTCTTCTCTTCGAAGAACGTGACGTCGGCGTGATCCATCCCCTCGAGGTACTTCGTCAGACGGGAGATCTTCTCGCTGGTGACCGACTTCAAACGGTCGGTGAGAACGAGGTTGCGACTCTTGAACGTGATCTGCACAGCGGTTCCTCCTGGGAGTTCGATTCAGGGTGATTCGTGTGGTGGCGTCTTCGCGGCCGCAGTTCGGGGAGACGGTCCGGACCCTCCGGACACGCCCGGGAACCGGTCGTTGGCCGACGCTACACCGCGCCTCCCCGAGGAGCGCCACTTTCCCGAATGGGGTTCAGTGCTGAAGCGGCGTTCAGCTCCCGGCGGGCGAAACACACCCCAATCACCGCCCCGACCCCTACGTCGCGTAGTGCCACGGCGGCGCGTGACATCGTGACGCCGGTCGTGACAACGTCGTCCACCAGCAACACGACCTCGGCACCACGGGGTGACCTCGCATCGAATCGCAGCGTGGCGCGCTCCTGCGCTGTCCGGCCGGCCTGTGGACCTCCCTGGCGTTCGAGCAGTTCGGCGACGGGCAGCCCGTGGCGGCGCGCATACGAGCGCGCCAGCCGCTCGGCCGGGTCGTATCCGCGGGCGCGACGGTGCACTCGAGAACCCGTAGCCCAGGTGACCACGCACGACTTCGTGGCTGCCTCGTACCCCGGCTCCGGCAAGGACCTCCCGATGGTGTCGAGCCAGCCGTGGGCCCGGGTCGCCTTCGCCGCCAGCACGAGGTGGGCGACGGCGCCGTCATAGGCGTAGCGACACCGCAACTCGTCGAGGCCATCGGGGACCGACGTGGTGACCGAACGGCGGAAGGACGCCCAGCACTGCTCGCAGACGGCTGAACAACGCGATGCGCAGGTTGGACAGCTCATAGGAAGCACACGTCGCCACATGCTGTGATCATGCCCGCCGGGGTACGACACTCAGCGGTGCGGCCCGCCCGGGGCGCCGCCGCTCAGCCTGCGAACGTCGGCGTGAGACCCAATCCGGCGAGACGTTCCTGCTCGGTCGCATCCACGTTTCGGGCCTCGTCGATCAGCAGCACCGGGATGCCCTCGACAACGCTGTACACCCGGGCGAGGCGCGGGTTGTAGAGGATCTCGACGCCGCCGTCGATCCCGTAGAGCAAGGGCCCCTTGTCTTGCGGACAGGCGAGGATGTCGAGGAGTTTCTGAGCGAGAGCCACGCCCCGATGCTACGGGTCGCGCACCTCAACGAAGAGCGCGACCCGAATCGTCCGGACTCAGTAGCGGTAGTGGTCCGACTTGAACGGACCCGAGGGATTCACGCCGAGATACTCCGCCTGCTCGTCGTTGAGCTTGGTCAGCCGCACTCCGAGGGCATCGAGGTGGTAGCGAGCCACCTTCTCATCGAGAGCCTTCGGGAGCACGTACACCCCGACCGGATAGTTCTCGGTGTGATTGAACAGCTCGACCTGGGCCAGTACCTGGTTCGAGAAGGAGCACGACATCACAAAACTCGGATGGCCGGTGGCACAACCGAGGTTCACGAGGCGACCCTCGGCGAGGATGATCACCGAGTGGCCGTCTTCGAAGGTCCACAGGTCGGTCTGGGGCTTGAGCTCCACGCGGGTGACGCCGGGATAGCGCGATAGCCCGGCCATGTCGATCTCGTTGTCGAAGTGGCCGATGTTGCAGACGATGGCGTTGTGCTTCATCTGTGACATGTGGTCCGCGGTGATGATGTCGGCATTGCCCGTCGCCGTGACGAAGATGTCGGCGAAGGCCAGCGTGTCCTCGATCGGCACGACCTGGTAGCCCTCCATAACTGCCTGCAGTGCGTTGATCGGATCGATCTCGGTGATGATCACCCGAGCGCCCTGGCCACGGAGCGACTGGGCCGAGCCCTTTCCGACGTCGCCGTAGCCGCACACAACCGCGGTCTTCCCGCCGATCATCACATCGGTCGCCCGGTTGATCGCGTCGACGAGAGAGTGCCGACAGCCGTAGAGGTTGTCGAACTTCGACTTGGTGACGCAGTCGTTCACGTTGATCGCCGGAATCCTGAGCTCGCCGCGCTCATGCATCTGATAGAGGCGGTGCACACCAGTGGTGGTCTCTTCGGTGACGCCCTTGACGCCGGCGAGCATCTTCGTCCACTTCTGCGGATCCTCTTTCATGGTCCGCGACAGCAGGCGCAGAATGATCGAGAACTCCGCACTCGACGCCTCGCCGGCATCGGGCACTGCTCCCTCGGCCTCGTACTGGGCCCCCTTGTGCATGACGAGCGTGGCATCGCCGCCGTCGTCGAGGATCATGTTGGGTCCGGTATTGCCGTTCGCGTCCGCAGGCCACGACATCATCTGCTCGGTGCACCACCAGTATTCTTCGAGCGATTCGCCCTTCCACGCGAAGACCGGCACACCGGCTGGCGCTTCCGCAGTGCCTTCGGGGCCTACAGCGATTGCCGCCGCCGCGTGGTCCTGGGTCGAGAAGATGTTGCAGCTCGCCCAGTGCACCTCGGCGCCGAGCTCGACCAGGGTCTCGATGAGGACCGCGGTCTGGACCGTCATGTGGAGCGAGCCGCTGATCCGGGCGCCCTTGAGCGGCTCGGATGGCCCGAGCTCACGACGGATCGCCCTGAGGCCGGGCATCTCGTGTTCGGCCAAGTGGATCTCTCGTCGTCCGAACGGCGCGAGCGAGAGATCGGCGACCTTGTAGTCGCGGTCAGTCAGTGTGGGCATGGGAATCGGCTCCTTCGATGAGCGGACGGGCACCACTCGGGGAGAGGGCACCGCAGACGGAAAGAGTCGGCCCCGAACACGGGATGACAGCGCAGCAACGCCCGACGAAAGGCCAATGAGTCTATAGCCGCCCCGTTCCATCGGAGCGCCTTCACAACCAACAATGATTCGTCTGCCCTACGAGGGTCACACCTTGGCGGATGCGAGCCCCATGATCAACGAGAGAACATCGGCAACGTGGGTGCCCACCTCGCCGCTGGTGGTGGCCTCGAGATTGAGCCGCAGGAGCGGTTCGGTGTTCGACGCCCGGAGATTGAACCACCACGAACCCATGTCGACCGTCAAACCGTCGAGATGGTCGATCGACGTCGCCCGTGCGGCGTAGGCGGTCTGGACGCGTTCGATCACGAGTTGCGGGTTGGCCACCTTGGTGTTGATCTCGCCCGAACCCGAGTACCGCTCGAACGGCGCCCGCACCTGGCTGAGCGTCGCTCCCCCCTCGGCCGTCGAGAGCAGTTCCAGCACATGCAGAGCGGCGATGATCCCGGAGTCGGCGCGCCAGTTGTCGCGGAAGTAGTAGTGAGCCGAATGCTCCCCGCCGAAGATGGCGTCGGTCTCGGCCATGCGCGCCTTGATGAAGCTGTGCCCGACCCGGGTCCGAATCGGTACGCCACCGCGCTCCAACACGACTTCGGGAACCGCCTTCGAACAGATGCAGTTGTAGAGCACCGTTGTGCCCGGGTTCTTGCCCAGGACGGCGGCGGCAACCATCGCCGTGGTCGTGGAGCCGGAGATCGGCTGGCCCCGCTCATCGACCAAGAACACCCGGTCGGCATCTCCATCGAAGGCCAACCCGATGTCGGCGTGCGACGAGAGCACGGCGGCCTGCAAGTCGCGCAGGTTCTCCAACTGGATGGGGTCGGCCGGGTGGTTCGGGAAGGTTCCGTCGAGCTCGGGGAAGAGGATCTCGAACGTGACCGGGAGGCGCTTGAGGACTGCAGGCGCCACGAGGCCGCCCATGCCGTTCGCGGTGTCGGCAACGATCTTCAGGCCGGGGCGGATCTTCGAAACGTCGATGAACGACAGGGCGTGATCGACGAACGCATCGAGCATGTCCTCGTTCCGGGTGGTGCCCGGTGACGGCGAGGCGCCAAAAGCCGTGCGGCCCATGGCGAGATCGGCAGCCAGGTCGCGGATCTCCCGGAGACCAGAATCGTCACCGATCGGCTTGGCCGCCGAGAGACACATCTTGATCCCGTTGTAGGCCGCCGGGTTGTGCGACGCGGTGAACATCGCTCCAGGCAGACCGAGGCGTCCGCTGGCGAAGTACATGACGTCGGTGGATGCCAGCCCGACATCGACGACGGACACCCCTTCGGCGGTCGCCCCTTCGACGAAGGCCGCAACGAGCTCCACGCCGGACGGGCGCATGTCGCGCGCCACGACGACTTCCGACACTCCTTCCGCGGCCGCCACGTAGCGGGCGAACGCTGCTCCTATGGCTCTGGCCAGCGGGGCGTCGAGCTGCTCACCGACCAGTCCGCGCACGTCATAGGCCTTGAAGATGGCGTGGAGGCGCTCCTCAGGTGAGCCCACCGGAAGCGGAATGCCACCGGGGACCACTCCGCTGCTTGATTCCACGCTCACTCGATCTCCGTTCGAAACGACCCATCCGCCAGGACCGGGACGACGGAACGATAGCCGTGAACCCGATCACCACCGCCAGGACTCGACATCGCGGGTCGCAGGAGGCGCCTGGTCGCAGACCGCAGGGTTTAGCCTGAGGAGATGATTGCCGAGGCTGACCCTCGCGCCCTGACCGACACCGAAACCGGCCTTGCTCCGGCCGACGGCGTCGACACGGCCCCCCAGGAAACCGACCCGGACGGGGCCACGAAGCCTTCGGCGTCGACCGGCGAGAGTGGACGGCCGCGGCTCCCTCGACCGGCGATCTCCGTTCCGGGCGACACCCTCGGACGACTGACGTTCGCAATCCTCGCCGTCGGAACACTCCTGATGGCGTGGAAGCTGCACATGTTCAAGCTGCCGTCGCAGATCTCCGCCGAACGGGCCCTGGCCCTCGGGAAGCCGGCGCCCCGGGGTTCGCTCCTCCGGAGCCTGTTCGACTGGGTGACACCCTGGCGCTGGGGCCGCGGCGACATGCTGAAGAACTCGCTGGCCACCGGCGGCGACATGGGCGCCCACGTGTGGTCGTCGGACTACTTCCGTCGGGCGCTGCTCCCCAAGGGCCGTCTCACCGGCTGGTCGAACGACTGGTTCGGCGGGTTCCCCGTTCTCAACTTCTACTTCCCGCTGCCGACCATCGTCATCGGCTTCCTCGGACTCATCATCCCCGCGAACATCGCCTTCAAGATCGTCACCGCACTCGGACTCCTGGCACTTCCGACGACGGCCTGGGCGTCAGGGCGCATCGCCCAACTCCCCCGACCGATTCCACTCATGCTCGGTCTCGCGGCGTTCCCTTTTGTGTTCTCACGCCATTTCGACCTCTTCATCTATGGAGGAAACCTCGGCTCGACCATGGCCGGAGAGTTCTCCTTCGCGCTCAGCGTCGCCCTCGGCGTGCTGTTCCTCGGACTCTTCACCCGGGTCCTCAAGACGGGCGAGTACCGCGGTCGTGCGGCGGTGACGCTGGCCGCCACGGGGCTCTGCCATCTCCTCCCGACAATCTGGGTGCTCTGCGTGAGCGTGCTGCTCATCGCCGCGCATCTGCGGCCGGACCGCATGCGCATTCGATCGGGCGGCGTGCTGCTGGGCGCCGTGGCCGGAGCCATCGCCGCCGGAGCGCTGGTCTGGGTCGCCGTCGATCACAAGTACGGCCTGGTACTGGTCGGCGGGTCGTTCTTCGCACTGGCCCTGTACGACCTCTTCCGGGACACCTTCGGGGCCCGCCAACTCCGCGACGCGATCCTGGTACTCGGCAGTGGCGGCGCGCTCGCCGGGTTCTGGCTCATACCCTTCGCCCACAACCTGCCGTACACCAACGACATGGGGTGGGAGAAGATGAAGCTCTACGAGCAGAACCTCTTCCCGTTCTGGGGTCCGAAGCCCTACGCCGACTCGCAGATCATCGCCGTGGCCATGATCCTCGCCGCTGTCGGCGCCCTCTCCGCGGTCTTCTCCCTCGTTCGTGCGATCACCGTTTCATGCGAGGAACGGACCGGCGTCCCCGCACCGACCCTCGTGGGGGTTTCGCTTCTGGCTGCGGCGGTCGGGCTCGCCATGGGCCTCGCCCGGGGTGACTCGTGGTTCGGTCTGATGCTCGGTGGAGCGCTCGTGGCGATCACCTTCATCGCGGCGATCGTCTACGACCGGACGAAGAACGGTCGTATCGCCATCGGAGCCGTCCTCGGATCGGCGCTCGTCACCGCCGGCCTCCTTCTCCGATTCGGCGCCAGCCCGGGACACCTGATCGTCGCTACCGGTGCGTGGGCCTTCGCCGCGCTCGTGCTTGCCGGCGCGCGCGGTCTCGAGTACGAACGCTTCGGCATGGCGCTCACCCTCACCGCCGGCGTGTGCGTGTCGTTCTTCGTCCAGACACCGCAGTTCCGTCTCTGGAACGCACGCGCTCTGCCCTTCTGGTTCCTCACGATCTATCTCCTCGCCGCGCATGGCGCCTACCGGGGAGCCACGGCGATCGGCGGCGCTGTCCGTTACCTCGCCGAGCCCCGAACCGAGATGAAGCGAGCCCCCATCTACGGCTCGCTCGCCGCCACGCTGGCGGTGTTCGTCGGTATCGGTCTGCCGCTGAACCTTGTCCCGAACCGACTGCCGATTCCGAAGGTCAAGAAGGGGCTCGTCGGGGTGCAACTCGCCCGTCAGAGTACCGACTCGAACTTCTCACCGGGATGGGCGCTCTACAACTACCGAGGCTACCAAGGCGCCGCCGGCTGGAACGACTACAAGGCCCTGATGGACAAGGCGAAGGAGGTCGGTGCGACCAACGGCTGCGGTCGGGTGCTCTACGAGTACGAGGATGCCAAGCTCGGCTCCTTCGGCACCACGCTGTCGCCGATGCTGCTGCCCTACTGGACGAAGGGATGTCTGCAATCCTTCGAAGGCGTCTATTTCGAGTCGTCCGCCACGATGGCATGGCACTGGATGACCAGCGCACTCGTCACCACACCGCTCACCAACAACACCGATGGGTCGAAGAAGTACTCGGGCCCCTCCAACCCCCAGCGCGACCTTCCGTACCCGACCTACGACCTCGTTCGCGGCGTCGAGAAGATGAAGGCTTCGGGCGTCCGGTACTACCTGTCGATCACTGATGCTTCGCGCGCCGCCGCCGAGGGCATGCCGGACAAGTTCCGCAAGGTAGGCGAGGTCGGGAAGTGCTTCGCTCCCGGAGTCACGCCCCCGGCCGACTACGACGGGAAGTCCTGCTTCACCTTCTTCGAGGTCAACGACTCGCAGCTCGTGAGCTCGCTCACGGAGGAACCCCAGGTGGTTCGCGGAATCGATCAGGACCAGTACGGCGGCTGGCTCGACCTGCAGATCGAGTGGTACACCAACCCGACCCCCTACCCGGCGACGATCGCCTGGCGCGGCCCCAAGGAGTGGCACCGATTCTCGGCCAAGGTCGACAAGCCGACGGTGAGTGCCGGGAAAGACGCTTCCGGCAAGGACCTCCCGGCGCAGCCCATCCGCACCTTCGGCGCCGGCGTTACCACCAAGGACATCGCGCCGCGCAAACCGATCACGCCCGTCAACGTCTCCGACATCTCCCTGACCAACACCGATCTGAAGTTCACCGTCGATCGCGTCGGCGTGCCCGTTCTCGTGAAGGTGTCGTACTTCCCGAACTGGACTGCCTCGGGAGCAAAGGGACCGTATCGGGTCATGCCGAACTTCATGGTCGTCATCCCCACAGAAAAGAATGTGCACTTACGTTACGGGTACTCGGGAGCCGACAAGCTCGGCTACCTCGCGTCGTTCGCCGGGATCGGCATGCTCGGCTTGCTCCACTGGACACGGCGCCGACCGCTCATCGACGAGCCGGAGCGAGCCCGGCGTTCGTCACCCTTCGGCGGAGGAGCCGACGGCGACGACGCTGACACGATTGACAACCCCGATGAGATGACGGACGTCGAACACGACGCGTTCGCGTCCTCCAGAGAGATGACCGGAGCGACGGATCTGCCCGAACCGGAGTCCCCGTCGACGAAACCGTGAGGTCCACGTTGAAGCGGAGGTCGACCGGGTTCTTCGTCCGACATCACCAGGCCATCGTCGTAGCCACCCTTTGCGTGATCCTGGCCGTCGGTCTGCGTCTTGACCGGGTGCTACTCAATACCTTCCCGACCGGAGGCGACAACGGTGGGCATCTTGGTATGCCCGCATATGTTCGACGGGTGTTGGCCCCGCAGTGGCGCATCACCGGTTGGTCGAACGACTGGTTCGCCGGCGTCCCGATCCTCGCCCTCTACTTCCCGCTGCCGGCCTGGCTCATCATCACGCTCGACACGATCCTCCCGTACAGCATCGCCTACAAGCTCGTAACCATCGCCGGAACCGTGCTGCTCCCCTGGGCCGCGTGGCGCCTCGGACGCAAGGCATCACTCCCGTCGCCCGCGCCGATGTACCTGGCCATGGCGACGCTGCCATTCCTCCTCAACCGCTCCTACCGGATCCTCGGCGGAAACGTGCTGTCGACCATGGCGGGAGAGTTCTCGTTCTCGCTCAGCCTGCTGTTCTGCGTGCTCTTCCTCGGGAGCATGCTCGACGTCATCCGGCTCGGTCGCCATCGGACGCAGACCGCACTGCTCCTCACGGCAACCGGACTCAGCCACATCGTGCCGGCCATGCTGGCGGTGGTCGGCGCCGGGGCACTCCTCCTCTGCTATTCGGAGCGCGGACGCCGCCGCGAGCAGATCGTGGGCACAGTTCTGGTCGGCTCGGTCGGCGGACTTCTCGCGGCGTTCTGGATCGTCCCTTTCGCATCGCTGCTTCCTTACACGAACTCCATGGACTACGAGCGCAACACGCTGTTCCGCACCTCGCTCTTCCCGTTCCTCCCCGGCAAACACACACTGCACGTGCTGCCCGACGGAGGCGCCCTCGTGGCCGGAGGTTGTGCCTTTGCCGTCGTTGCTCTCGTCTGGGCTGTCGCCCGTCGCACGCGATTCGTCGCGGCGGTCGCTCTGATGGGAGTCGCCTCGGCCGTCGGCTTTCTCGCCTGGCCGACCGGAAGCATGTGGAACAACCGCCTGCTCCCCCTGTGGTTCTTCAGCATCTTTCTGCTCGCCGGAGTGGGTGGGGCCGCGCTCGTACGTCGGTGGGCTGACCGGCCCGGGGTCACCGCGGTGGTCGGCGTCAGCGTCCTGTTCATCGCCCTCGCCCCAACCTTCGAAGCGCTCCCCGGTTGGTTTCCTCTGCCCGTGCACGGGAAGAACGGCTGGAGGTTCCAGCCGTTGCGGGAGAACCGGGACTACCGCAGCGCGGATCTGCCGTTCGCCTGGGCCGCCACCAACGCGGAGGGCATGCAACGCAAGAAGGCGTGGCCCGAGTATCACGCGCTGATCACGACCCTCCGGGAACTGCCGTGCGGGCGCATGTTCTGGGAGCGGGACAAGGGCTACGTGCGATTCGGGTCATCGATGTCGATGATGGCCATTCCCTTCTTCACGAAGTCGTGCATCCAGTCGGTCGAGGGCCTGTACTTCGAGTCGACCCAGACCACCCCGTTCTCGTTCATCACCTCGTCGCTCGTCAGCGACGCTCCCTCCAACCCACAACGCGACCTGCGGTACGGAACGTTCGATCTGGATCGCGGCGTCGAGCGGGTTCGCCGACTCGGCGCTCGGTACCTGATGGGCAGCTCCGACAAGTTCAAGAACGCCGCTCGTACGCGCGCTGACCTTCGTGAGGTCGCACGCTCCGGGAAGTTCACCGTCTACGAAGTCGCGGACAACGCCATCGTCGTGCCGCTGGCCGCAGAACCAGTGGTCGTTCGCGGCGCCCGCACCGGGCTCGATGGCGGGTTTCTCGACCTCGGTCTCGCCCAGTGGGCTGACACGAACATCTTTCCCGACACCTACGTGACCAGCGGCCCGGACTCGTGGCCACGAGCCGACCTGTCGGTTCGGCGGACGCGCGCCCCTGGCAAACCCCGCGACACCCGCGGCACCGGCGTCACCCTTCGGCCGTCCCGACCATCGCCGTCAGCGCCGCTTCCTGCAGTCGTCGTCGGCAACGTGAACTTGCAGCCCACGTCGCTCTCGTTCAGCGTCGACCGCACCGGCGTGCCGATGCTCGTCCGCATGTCGTGGGCGCCCGGCTGGAGAGTCTCCGGTGCGACGAGTATCGAGCGAGCAGCTCCGAACTTCTTCGTCGTCATCCCGACGGAGAAGAACGTTCGCATCACCATGTCGCGCACGGCATCCGAGCATGCAGGAAACGCGCTGAGCGCCTTTGGCATCGTTGCTCTCGGTGCACTCGCCGTCGCGGACCGGCGGCGGCGGAACGAGTCGCCCGCCAGCGTCACCTCCAACTCTCCAGCGGAGAGCATCGTTGCCGGACATCTTCCCGGAGCGATGGCTCCCACCGCCGCAACGGAGGATGTGGACGTCACGGCTGCGAACCTCGCATCGACCGACGCTCTGGTCGAGCGGACGGATCAACGGGCCTGAGCTCGCCGCTCCCGGCGAAGGGCCAACCACAGCGTTCCCAACCCACGCACCGAACGGACGATGCGCGAAAGGATCGGCGTACGGGCTGGACGCGTCTCCTCGATCGTCACGCCGATCGCGTCGGTCAGATAACCAGCCCGCTCCATGCGCAGAATCAGTTCGGTGTCGAAGAGGTCCGTGCCGAAGAGGCAGATCCGGCCGACCGCCTGGGCCGGTTCGCGGCGCATCGCCTTCATTCCGTGGGTGTCCGACACCCGCAGGCCGAAACCGACCCGCAGCAGCGTGGAGAACACCCCGGTCACGAACTTGCGGGTCCAGTGGCGACGGTCATCGGCCCCGGCCCCCCGCTTGGACGCCACGATCAGGTCGGGACCGCCCGGAACCGACATCCTCCGCGACGCCTCGCGTAAAAACGCGAGGTCGTAGAGGTCGACGTCGAAATTCACCACCAAGTCGTTGGACGCGACCAGAAGTCCGTCACGGAGGGCCAAGCCGTAGTTCGCGGTCGGGATCGAACGGGCTTCCACTTCGGGGAAGGTTCCGGCTAGCCGTTCGGCCACCGCCCGGGTGCCGTCCCTCGAGCCGTTCTCGACGACGATCACCTCGAAGCGGCGCCCCTCGTCGCGAAGACCGGTCACGACGGCAGCCACCGCCGTTTCGAGGAATGCTTCCTCCTGGTAGGCGGGGAACACCACCGAGACCGACGCAGGGCTGGCAGCGGGTGCGGGGGAAGTCGGCTCGGGCACGGGCCGAAATCCTACGGTTCGCACGGACCGCCCGCGCCCCATCCCCGTTGCGATTGACGACGCACGGCTTCGAACGCGACCCCCGGTACGATTCTCGGGTGCTTTCCGGTCCACTTCTCCCTGCGCCGATCCGCCGCTCGGCCGTTGCCATCCTGCTGCTCGCCACGCTCGCGGCCGGGTGTTCCTCGAGCGGCAGCACGAACGACGAGACCGCCAACGCCGGCAGTTCCCCTCCGACAGCGGACAGCGTTGCGGCAACGACGCCGAATGCACGGCCCGGCGTCACGACGGCCCCGCCCGAAGCGGGGCAGATCCCGCAGGACAGCGTCGTCGGCAGCATCATCGACACGCCTCCTGAAGTGCTTGCCGCCACCACCGCTCCCGCTGCGCTCCTCAACGACTACAAGCCGGCACCGTCGGACCGGTCGCTCGTTCTCACCGCCGCAGTGCCGAGCATCGACATCTACGACAGCGCAACAGCGACCACGCCGACCCAGCAGCTGGCCAACCCGATCCCCTCGGGATCCCCGCTCACCTTCCTCGTCGACGGGCTCACCTCCACCCGCTACAAGGTTCTTCTGCCGATCCGTCCGAACGGGAGCACGGGGTGGGTCGACCCGGCCCAGGTCACCGTGCTCGCCCACCAGTACAAGGTCGTCGTCGAGCTCGACAATCACCGGATCACCGTGACCAACGGGGACCAGGTGATCATGCAGACGAAGATCGGCGTCGGCCGGGCGACCACGCCGACCCCCGGCGGCCGCTACTACATCAAGGAACTCATCCGTCCCTGCTACTCCGACGGCAAGGGCGGCGCCTGTGTCCAGAGCGACGCCGGACCCTACGGGCCCTACGCCTACGGACTCAGCGGCTTCTCCCCGGTCCTCACCGACTACCGGGGCGGACGAGGGGAGATCGGCATCCACGGAACGAACGAGCCGGACAAGATCGGCACCGATGTCAGCCGCGGCTGCATCCGGATGAACAACGACGAGATCCGCAAGCTCGCCAAGATCCTGCCGCTCGGCACGCCCGTGATCGTCGAGGCCTGAACCGGT
Source organism: Acidimicrobiia bacterium (assembly GCA_031418775.1). Lineage (GTDB taxonomy): Bacteria > Actinomycetota > Acidimicrobiia > Acidimicrobiales > JANYDT01 > JANLQX01. The sequence goes on along the minus strand of JANOJN010000036.1, from coordinate 2,175 downwards.
CGGAGAGTCCAGAAATCACTCTCTGCGTTCGCTGCGCTCCCGATGACCATAGGATGATGCTCAGCGGCCGGCGAATCGGAAGTTCAACGAGCCGACCCGCCCGGCTCCGCTCCGCGGATGCGGAAACGTCAATGCCAACACTGAACCTGCCGAAGGACACCAGCGTGCACGAATCTCGACACAAGCCGTCCATCACTCGCCGGGCGACGACGCTCGGTGTGCTCAGTCTTGGCGCACTGGGTTTCGGCGCTCCGCCCGCGGCTGTTGCCGCCCAGGCCGTCTCGCCGGTTCCGGCTACAACGCCCGTGCTGCCCGACGCCGTTGCCGCACCGGGGACCGCGCCCGTTGCCTCTGGCGCCGGGGCCTCTGGCACCGTTGCCTCGAACGCCTCTGCATCGAACGCCACCGCAACGCCACCGTCCGGGGGTTGGAAGCCCCCGGTCGTCACCGTCATCGCCGCGGCGAGGAACCGTCTCACTCCCGTCTACCAGACCGCCACTTCGACAAAGCCGTTCGCCAGCCTCGACAACCGCAAGAACTTCAGCGGCCGCCACGTGTTCCTCGTGCTCGCCCAGGAAGGGAACGCCTACAGGGTGCAGATCCCGATGCGGCCCAACGGGCGCACCGGCTACGTGAGGGCCAGCGACGTCACGCTGTACCAGCACGACTATGCGATGTTCGTCGACCTCTCCGACCACACCTTGATCGTCTACAAGAGCGGCAAGGAGATCCAGCGCGAAGTCGTCGCCGTCGGTACCGCCAAATACCCGACCCCGACCGGCTCGTTCTTCCTCCGCGAACTCGCCAAGCCGGGCAATCCCCGCGGCGCCTACGGGCCCTGGGCGTTCGGCCTCTCGGCCTACTCCAATGTGCTGCAGACGTTCGGGCGTGGCGACGGCCAGATCGGCATCCACGGCACCAACCAGCCCGGAGCCCTCGGCACCAATGCCAGCCACGGATGCATTCGCATGAAGAACGCGTCGATCACCAAGCTGGCCCAGACGCTCCCCCAGGGCGTCCCCATCGAGATCACCCCGTAGCCGCCGAGCCGTCTCGCCGACGGCTTCCCGATATCGACTGCCGGTTCTCCGCCTCCGGAGTCTTCTGCCGCGGTCTTCCGCAGCCGGAGTTTTCTGCCGCACATCGCAGCTTCCGTGCCGCACATCGCTGCCTTCTTGCCGACTTCGGTCAAGTTTCGGCGGATGTGCGGCGGGCCGCGGTCGATGCGCGGCGGGAAGCTGCGGTCGATGCGCGGCGGAACGACGCTGATGTGCGGCGGCGACTCGGTCGACCAGTCACCGGGGATCGATCGACGTTTCACCCGGGAACGATCAGTCGCTCCTCGAAAACGACAAAGGCCCCGCCTTTCGGCGGGGCCTTCGTTCAGATCACACCCGTTGCCGGGCGATCAAACCTACAGAGCTGAAATCAGCCCGTGAAGGTCGGCTCGTCGATGACTTCCGGAGCCGGGGCCGGCGACGGGGCCGGTGCCGGGGCAGCGGTCGTCGGGGCAGCGGTGGTCACGGCCGGAGCAGCCGTGGTCGTGGTGGCGACCACATAGCTGTTCGTGATGATCACGTTCGCCCAGCACTCGTCGAATGCCGAGGTCGGGGCCGGGCCACCGGGAGCGGCGCCGGTCGGAGCTCCGACCTGCGCACAGCCAGTGCCCTTGCGCTTGATGACGACACGGCCGTCAGTGGTGTTGTCACCACTGTTGTCCGCATACGACGGCGTGGCGCCATCGGACTTGGTCTCGGTCACGAGGCAGTTCGTGCCAGAAACAATGTTCTGGTACACCTTCGACTGACGATCCTTCAGCAAGAAGGTGTCCTTCGGGCCACCCTTGTCGCAGGAAACCGACACTTCGTAGGTGGCGATATTGGTCTTCGGATCGCCGGTGACAACCTTCGACACGACGAGATCGCCGTACGAAGCGTTGGTGACGGTGACCGTCTGGCCCATGGCCGTCAGCGCCGAGCGGTAGGCACCTGAGGCAGTCGTACCCGCAAGGGTGACGCCGGCAGTTGCCGTCGTGGACGAGTACAGCGTGACCGGCATCCCGAGGGAGTTGGTCTCGGTGACCTCACACACGCCGCCGCCGTTCAGGCCGGGGAACTCGTTGTTGGTGAAGACACGGGTTGCAGCGCCACCGACGAGGGTGAACGCACCGGTGAA
>JANOJN010000035.1:0-10713 GCA_031418775.1 Acidimicrobiia bacterium | reverse complement strand
CCCCAAACCGATCATTTTCGCCGACAAAACGCCGATGTGCGGCACCGGACCCGTGATGTGCGGCATAGGACAGTAGGTCTTCGCCGCCTCTGGTATTCGCCGGACACGACGGTCTGATGCCGCAGTATCGTCGTCCGGGCGATGGAATGTGGTCACTGCCGGTCAGAGAACCCCGCCAACTTCCGGCACTGTGGATCGTGCGGACAGCGCCTTGCGGCTACCCCGTGCGATGCGTGCGGCTTCGTCACACCCGTGCCTTTCTCGTTCTGCGGGAACTGTGGGACCGCCCTCGACCTCCATCGGGCCAGTTCTCCGGAGGAGCGCCGCCTGGTCACCGTGCTCTTCGCCGACGTCGTCGGCTTCACGAAGCTCGCCGATGACACCGACCCCGAAGACATCGCGAGGGTGATCGACGCGGCGTTCCGCCAGCTCAGCGATGTCGTCGCCGACCACGGCGGCACCATCGACAAGTACATCGGTGACTCGCTCATGGCGGTGTTCGGACTGGCCCAGGTCCACGAGGACGATGCTGAACGCGCCGTCGCCGCAGCGCTCGCCATGCAGCGGACCGATACCGGGCTCGGCTTCGCCATCGGGGTCAACACCGGCGAGGTCATGGCCACCGCGCTGGCCGGCGGGTCGGTCACCGTCATGGGTGATCCGGTGAACGTGGCGGCCCGGTTGGAGAAGGCCGCCAAGGAGGGCGAGGTGCTGGTCGGCCCGGTGACGTATGAGCTCACGGCGAGCCGCATCCACTACCGCGATCGCCCGCCGATGACGCTGAAGGGCAAGCGTGAACCTGTCGAGGTGCACCAGGCCATGTCGTTGCGGGCCCAGAGCCTTGCGGTGACGGCTGACGTCGTGCCGATGGTCGGCCGCGTCGAGGAGCTCGACTTCCTGTTGTCGCAGTGGAAGCGGGCGGCGTCGCTTCGTCGTCTCGGCACGGTCTTGCTCACTGGCGACGCCGGGATCGGCAAGACGCGACTGCTGGACGAACTCATCGACCGGCTCGGCGACGAGGCCCTCGTGATCAGGTCGTCGTATCCCCCCTACGGCGGCGCCGGAGGAGTGCGGGTCGGTGGCGATCTCCTGGCCCAGCTCGGTCCGAGTGCCGACGAGGCCATCGACCGGCGCGTCCGCTCGCTGGGCGGCGACATCGATGCGTCGCTTCTCGACATCGACCCGGCGGCGCTGCGCAAGGAACAGGTCTGGGCCCTCCGTCGCCTCGCCGAGATGCGCGCCACGGAGCGACCGATCCTGGTCGTGATCGAAGACGTCCACATGGCGTCGACGAGCATCGAGTTCCTCACGAGCTTCATCGCCCAGGTGATCGATCTTCCGATGCTGGTCGTGCTCGCCGGCCGGCCGGAGGGCCGGTGGCTGACCAGCTTCGCCATGGCCAGCACGCTGCGGCTGCGCGCGCTCACGCTCGAGGGTTCACGGATCCTCGCCCGGCTCTGGCAGCCCGAGTCCGAGCCCGACCCAGCGCTGTTGGCGTGGGCGGCCGGCAACCCGTTGTTCCTCCGCGAGCTCCTGGCGTTCGCCGCTCTCCATGGGCCGAAGTCGGTGGAGCGCCAGCAGTGGCCGGTGAGCCTGCGCGCCGTGCTCGCCGCCCGCCTCGACACGTTCACTGCTGCGGAGCGGGCGGCGCTGCAGGACTTCGCCGTGATCGGTGACACCGCCACGGTGGAGCAGTTGGTCGCGCTCGGCGGATCGAATATCGCCGAAGGAATCAGCGGGCTGACGAACGCCGGTGTGGTGCGGCACCGACCCGACGGCACGTTGCGCATCACCGAGCCGCTCCTGCGGGAGGTGGCCTACGAGACGATGCCGCGCACAATTCGCGTGGAGCGGCATCGGCGCATGGTGGACCTGTCGACCGATCTCGACGACCGTGCCCGACACCTCAGCCGGGCGAGTGAGCAGGCGCCCGAGGACGTCGAGCTCCGGGCTCGGGCCGCCGAAGCGCTCGCCGCCGCCGGGCTCGAGGCGCTCAACCGCTCGCGTCGTCCCGAGGGCATCGCGTCCTTGCGGCAGTCCGTCGCGCTGGGTCAGCGTGATCCGCACACGCTGCTCGAGTTGTCCCGAGCGCTGATCGAATCGGACAAGGGCGAAGCACGACGGCTGTTGGAGCTCTTCCCCGAGCCGAGCGGTGATCCACGTATCGATGCCGAACGGGTTCTCGTACGCGCCAACGCCCTGACCGACGACGACCTCCCGGCGGCGCTCGTGGCCTTCGATGACGCCGCGGAGCGGTGGTCGACGATCGGTGACCGCGTGAAGGAGGCCTGGTCGCACTCGAACAAAGGTGTTGCACTTACCCTCGGCGGGCGGATGGGGGAGGCCGACGGCGAGTTGGTGAGGGGGCTCGAGTTGTTCCGAGCCGAATCCAACCGCTCTGGCGAGCTGGCCACGGTGAGCTTTCGGGCCCTGGTTCGACCCGATCACCCGGATGTCGAGACCTGGCTGCAGGACGGTTTGGCCTATGCGCTCGAGCTTGGGGATCGGTCGAAGCACGTAGCGGCCCTCACGGCCCTCCAGTGGCACAGCTTCCTGACCACGCGCCTCGGCGGGTTCGTCGAGACGATGACGGCTCGCTCCTGGATCGACGAGCACCTTGCCCTGACGAAGTCGCTGGGTTGGACCGATTCGATGCTGCAGGGTCTCTGTCTGAAGGCGAGTCTCCTGCGCAACGACGGCGACGTCGTCGGTGCCCGAGCCGCTGCCGAAGAAGCGCATGCCGTAAGCACGCATAGTTCTCCGGGAGAGCGGGCGCTGCTGGCGGCCGTCGATGCGTCGCTCGACCCGGGACGGCCGTTCCGACCGATCGACGGGATCGACCCGTTCTCGTCGTTGGCCTCCGTGATCCAAATGGAGACAGCGCTGTTCGAGGGTCGCTTCGGTGAGCTCCGCGAGGCGAACTTCATTCCCGGACACGACGGGCTCGGCCGCCATCAGGCCATCGTCGGGTACGTACCGGCGGCGGCGGGTCTGGCGTCGATCGGTGACCTCGACGGTGCCGAGCGCTTGGCCAGCCTGGTGATCGACTCGGCCAATCGCTCGCGTCGCGAACTGCCGAGGATCGCTGCCGAGGCCGTCCTGGCCGAGTGCCGTATTCGCCGTGGTGATCACGTCGACGTCGCGGCGCCGACGGTGGGCGGGCTCGCCGGAGCGCTCGTGCTCCGCGCCCAGGCGTGGGCGGAGGTGCCCGGGGCGCATGAAGCGTTGGCCGCGGTCGCCAACCGCGTGCGGGCGCCTGGGTTGATCACCGACATCGACGAAATCGTCGGTGCGATTCGTTGAGCGCAAAGGGAACGCCGGCGACTCAGGTGGCATCGGCCGCGGGGCTTGCGTACACGCTGCACTCCTACGACCATGACCCCGGCGTTGCGTCCTACGGTCTCGAAGCAGCGGAACGAATGGGCGTGTCGCCGAAGCGTGTCGCGAAGACGCTTGTCGCGTCGGTGACGCGAAATGCCCGACCAGACTTGGTCGTCGGTGTCGTGCCGGTCGACGGGCAGCTCGATCTCAAGGCACTCGCTGCGGCCGTCGGTTCGAAGCGCGCTGACATGGCGCCACCGAGCGACGTGGAGCGCTCGACCGGTTACGTGCTCGGGGGTGTGTCTCCACTAGGCCAGCGCAAGAAGCTCTCCACGGTCATCGATGTCTCGTTGCTGGAGCATGAGACCGTGTTCGTCTCGGCCGGGCGACGAGGGCTCGAGATCGAGTTGTCGCCTCACGATCTCGTGCAGTTGGCCTCGGCGACTGTTGCTGCCATCGTCACCTACGTGAACACGCGTTGATCGAAAGGAACATTATGAACACCTCCACCCGTCCACTCGCTCTCGTCACCGGTGCATCGGGTGGCATCGGCGAAGAGCTCGCGCGTGAGCTCGCATCGAAGGGCCACGATCTCGTGTTGGTCGCCCGTTCCACCGGGAAGCTCCAGGGGCTCGCCGACGAGCTTGCCGGCAAGCACTCCATCGCCACGCATGTACTCACGGCCGATCTCGGCCACGCCGGAGCAGGTCATGCGCTTGCGGCAGAGCTGACCGCGAAGGGTCTCGACGTCGACGTTCTCGTCAACAACGCGGGATTTGCCGACTTCGGTGAGATGTGGAAGGCCGATGCAGCCAAGCTCGACTCGATGATCGCGCTGAACATGGCCGTCCTCACCGAGCTCATGCACGACCTGATTCCGTCGATGGTGGCGCGCGGCCGAGGCCGGGTCATGAACGTGGCGTCGACTGCGGCGTTCTTTCCCGGCCCGTTGATGGGTGTGTACTACGCCACGAAGGCCTACGTCCTCAGCCTCAGCGAGGCGACGCACGAGGAGCTCAAGGGCACGGGAGTCACCGTCACCGCGCTCTGCCCGGGGCCGACGCAGTCGGGCTTCCAAGCTGCTGCATCGTTGCAGAATTCGAAGCTGTTCAAGGGGCGTGCGTTGCCGACGGCGAAGCATGTTGCCGGGCTCGGTGTCGCGGCGATGCTCAAAGGCAAGCCGGTCATCGTGATCGGGGCCAAGAACAAAATGTCCGTCCTGAGCCCCCGCTTTCTTCCTCGCTCTATGGTCCCCGGGATGGTCAAGCGAGCCCAGGCAACGTCGCACTGAGCAGCCTCGCGCGACGCCCATCGCTTTTGGCAACGCAAGGATGCCGAGCGCTACCTTCAACCTCGTAGGACGCCAGCGCTCTGCCCGAAGGAACCCGAATGATCGACGGCTTCTGCAACCCGAAGTTCGATGCCGTCAAGGCTGCGTTCGACGCGAACTTCACCCAAGGCACCGATCTCGGCGCGTCCGTCGCGGTGATCCACCGCGGCGAGGTCGTTGTCGACCTATGGGGTGGCCACACCGACGCCACGAAGTCCACGGAGTGGGGTCGCGACACGCTTATCAACGTGTGGTCGACCACGAAGACGATGACCGCACTCTGCATGCTCATTCTGATGGATCGCAGCGAGCTCGATCCCGATGCCCCGGTCGCCAAGTACTGGCCCGAGTTCGAGGCCAACGGCAAGGGCAACGTGCTCATCCGCCACATCATGAGCCACACCGCCGGACTGCCCGGATGGGACGAGAAGATCGACGTCTCGGTCCTCTTCGACTGGGATCGCGCGTGTGCACTGCTTGCCGCTCAGCCGACGTGGTGGGAACCGGGCACCGCCTCGGGCTATCACGCCACCTCCCAGGGCTTCTTGTGCGGTGAGGTGGTGCGTCGGGTCACCGGCCTCACGCTCGGTCACTTCTTTGCCCGTGAGGTGGCGGGGCCAACCGGCGCCGACTTCCACATCGGCACCTCCCAGGCCCAGGACCACCGGGTCATCTCGGTGATCCCACCCGAGCCGACAGCTGGTTTTGCGGGACTTCCGGCGGACGCGGTGATCCCGCCTGAGTTCGAGATCGCCCACCGCACCTTCACTAACCCCCAGACGCAGGCCGAGGTGTCGTTCACGATCCCATGGCGGCGCGCCGAGCTGCCGGCCGTCGGCGGACACGGCAACGCCCGCTCGGTCGCGGTTGCCCAGCACGCGGTGTCGCACGGTGGCCTGGCCTTCGGGCGGCGGATCCTGTCACCGAACGCCACCGATGTGATCTTCCGGGAGCAGCACACCGGCATCGACCGGGTTCTGTTCTCCCCTCTGCATCACGGTATCGGCTACGCCCTCCCCGGAGAGCTGCGGCCGCTTCCGTCGGCCAGGGCGGTGTGGTGGGCCGGCTGGGGCGGATCCCTGTGCGTCAACGATCTCGACGAGGGCTTCACCTTCGCCTACGTGATGAACCGCATGCTCCCCGGCACGTTCGGTGACCAGCGCTCGTCCGGTCTGCTGACGGCGCTCTACCGCTCCCTCGGCTGACGGGACGGCTGCTCGGGCGATGTCCGAAACACGGGTGCCCACCCAAAGAGATTCCATGAGATTGGTAGCGTCCTGCCATGGAAACCACCATTGATCGAGCAGGAAGACTGGTTCTGCCGAAAGGTGTTCGGGCGGCACTCGGTCTGCCCGACGGAGGGAAGGTCGAGATCAGCGAACGTGACGGCGAGGTGACGATTCGACCTCTTCCTGCAGCGAAGCATCTTTCCCGGACCGAGAGCGGCCAACTGGTTTGCGTGGCCGATGATGAGGTTCCGACCTTGACCGCCGACGCTGTCCGAGAAGCGTTGGAGTCCGGTCGCCGGTGAAGGTACCGGACTCGAGCACACTCATCGCCGCGTTCGCCGGGTGGCACGAGGCCCACCACGAAGCGATCAGCGTGCAACGCTCACCCATCAGCGCCTCGGGGTCGATGTGTTGGTCCCGGCACGTCACGAGCGTTCGTAGACGGCGCGCGGATTGTTCCGCGCGCTGAGTGATCGGGGAAGATGGTTGCATGCGTGAACGCGACCAGCCCTGGGTGATGCGGACCTACTCGGGCCATTCGACGGCGCGGGCGTCGAATGCGCTGTACCGCACCAATCTTGCCAAGGGACAGACCGGCCTGTCAGTGGCGTTCGACCTTCCGACGCAAACCGGGTATGACCCGGGTGATCTCGCGGCCAACGGCGAGGTCGGAAAGGTCGGGGTGCCCGTTGTGCATCTCGGGCACATGCGCGAGCTTTTCGCCGATATCCCGCTCGAGAAGATGAACACCTCGATGACCATCAACGCCACGGCGGCGTGGTTGCTCAGTCTCTATGTGGCCCTTGCCGAGGAACGGGGCATCGACCCCGCTGTGCTCGCCGGCACCACCCAGAACGACATCGTCAAGGAGTACCTGTCGAGGGGTACCTACATCTACCCGCCTGAGGCATCGCGACGGCTCATCGTCGACATGGTGGCCTACACCGTGCATCACGTTCCGAAGTGGAATCCGATCAACGTGTGCAGCTACCACCTGCAGGAGGCCGGGGCCACACCGACCCAGGAGCTGGCCTATGCGCTCGCCACGGCGATCGACGTTCTCGATGCCGTTCGGGCGTCGGGTCAGGTCAGCGAGGCCGAGTTCGCTGAGACCGTCGGCCGAATCTCGTTCTTCGTCAATGCCGGCATCCGCTTCGTGGAGGAGATGTGCAAGATGCGCGCCTTCACCACGATGTGGGAGCGGATCTGCGTGGAGCGCTACGGCGTGACCAACCCGAAATACACCCGCTTCCGCTACGGCCTCCAGGTCAACTCGCTCGGCCTCACCGAGGCCCAACCGGAGAACAACGTGCCGCGCATCGTGCTCGAGATGCTCGGCGTCACGCTCTCTCGCGATGCACGCGCGAGAGCCGTGCAGTTGCCGGCGTGGAACGAGGCGCTCGGCCTTCCCCGGCCATGGGATCAGCAGTGGTCGCTGCGCATGCAGCAGATCCTCGCCTTCGAAACCGACCTTCTCGAATACGACGACCTCTTCACCGGCTCGGTCGTCGTCGAGGCGAAGGTCGCCGACATGATCGCCGCGGCGCAGTCCGAGCTTGACGACGTGCTCGCCCTCGGTGGTGCATTCGCCGCCATCGATGAGTTGAAGGCCCGACTCGTACGTTCACATACGGAACGCACGCGCCGGATCGAGAGTGGCGATCTGATCGTCGTCGGCGTCAACCGATTCACCGAGACGACCGACTCGCCGCTCGGTGGTGCCGAGAGCATCCTCAAGGTCGACCCCGCCGTCGAGGCCGAGGCCATCGCCGAACTTGCCGTGTGGCGGGCGCGGCGGGATCAGTCGGCCGTGGATGCCGCGTTGGCGGAACTGAGGAAGAGCGCCCGTGATGGGTCGAACGTGATGCCGTCGACGATTGCCGCAGCTCGAGCCGGCGTGACCACGGGGGAGTGGGCGCAGGTGCTGCGTGAGGAGTTCGGCGAGTTCCGGGCCCCGACCGGTGTCGGCGGTGCGAGTGGGACGGCGCGTCGCTCTCCTGGCATGGTGGCGCTGGCGACTCGTAACAAGGCTCTCGCCGGCGGGCCGCCGCGACTTCTCGTCGGCAAGCCCGGACTCGACGGTCATTCCAACGGTGCCGAGCAGATCGCCGTCGCCGCTCGCGACGCTGGCATGGAAGTGATCTACGAAGGCATCCGGTCCACCCCGCAGCAGATCGCGGCCGCGGCACGGGACGAGGACCCCGACGTGATCGGCCTTTCAATCCTCTCCGGGTCACACCTCACGATGGTTGCGGAGGTCATGGATCTTCTGCGCGCATATGATGTCGACGCGCCGGTTGTCGTCGGCGGGATCATCCCCGAAGACGACCGGGCGGTGCTCACTGCCGCGGGAGTCCGAGCGGTCTACACGCCGAAGGACTTCGATCTGACCCGCATCATGGAAGAACTCTCGGACCTCGCGGCCGCAGGCCGGGTGCAGTAGCCGCTGACCGTTGGGGCGGCGGGACTGCGTTGGACGCTACGCCCGCTCGATTCGAACGTCCGGGTAACTCGCCACGGTGTCGTCGGCGGTGGCGAGCGTCAGGTCCTCGACGAGGGCTTGGGAGACAAGGAGCCGATCAAACGGGTCTCGATGGATCGTCGGGAGTGCTGCGAGCTCATGATGCGCCGTGGCTCCCTCAGCCGGCGATGCTTGTTTCCGCCCCTCGCGAAGCGCGGTACTGGCGTCAGGTGCAGTCAGCCTTTGCCGAAGCTGCCGAGCCGTTCGCCAGCGCCGGACATGGGGTACTGGGTGTCGTATTCGAACTGGAGGGCGTCGGTCATGCCCCGGTCCTGGCCGTTGCGGTACAGGTCCTTGTAGGCGGTGAGGGCTTCCGGGCTGTTGGCCACCACGGACGCGGCGACCTCGGCGATGGTGGCGTCGATCTGGTCGAGCGGGACGCAATGCGATGCCATCCCGTAGTCGTAGGCGTCTCGACCGGTGAAGGTGCGAGCGGTGTAGGACAGCTCGCGGGCCCGCACCGTCCCGACCGCCCGCACGAGCCGCGCGCTCATGCCCCAGGTCGGGCGCAGACCCCACTTGGCGTGCGTGTCGCCAAGCTTGGCTTCCTCGGCCACGACCATCAGGTCGCAGGCGAGGGCCAACTCCAGAGCACCGGTGAAGCAGAAGCCGTGAACCCGGGCGATCGTGACCTTGGGCATCGTCGACAGCAGCTCGGTGCAGCGGCGAGCGGGACCGTTCAGACCGCCGGAGACGTTCCCCCCATCGACCGAGGTGCCCTGCAGCGCCTTCAGGTCCACGCCCGCGCTGAACGCCCGGCCCGTGCCGGTCAGGACCACCACGCGAACGGATCCGTCGGACGCAGCTGCCGCGAGCGCGTCGGCCAGCTCGGACAACAGCGCGGGGGTGAGCGCGTTCAAGGCGTCGGGGCGGTGCAGCGTGAGGGTGCGAACGGCCCCGTCGTCCTGGCGAAGGATGGTCATGGCTCTCACCCTCGCACGCGTTGTCGATGGATCGCCAACAACGCGAGGTTTCGTCGCCCGCAAACGGGTTCTCCACCCGGAATAGGGACCGAAACAGCCGTAGCGGGCAATGAAACAGAGCGCAGCGGTCCCCTCCCTCATAGGAGATACCATATGGTTATGCCTCGACGCGAAGTGCTCGTGCAGCTCGACGACGAGCTGGTCGCCCAACTCGACGACCTGGCCAAGTTGCTCGGCACGAACCGATCGGAGCTCCTTCGACGAGGTGCACGAGCCGTCCTCCAAGCGGAGGATTCCGCCGAAGCCGACCGCACGCTCGTTGCTGCGTATCGCCGTCAACCGGTCGAGGCAGCCCTCGTCCAATCAGCTCGTCGGCTCGCCGCCGCAACGGCACCGGTGTGGTAGCCCGCAACGAGATTTATTGGGCTGACCTTGGTCCGCCTGCGGGACGCCGCCCCGTGTGCGTGCTCACCCGGGACGCCGCAGCGTCGGTACTCACCGCCGTGACATGCGCGCCGATCACGCGAACGATCCGGGGTATCCGGTCCGAAGTGACCATTGGTTCCGAGGAAGGACTGCCGAAACCCTGCGTGATCTCGTGCGACAACGTGATCACCGTCCCGGTCGTCGACCTCGCCGGTCGCCCGGTAGGCCGCCTCGACGAGGCGAAGCGAGCTGAGCTCGACGCCGCCCTCCGCTTCGCCCTCGAGATCCTCTACTGAAACCCAGCAACGCGAAGACCCGAGATGCAACAACAGCGCCGCCTCGCTCGCCACTTCGGTCTCGTCGCCGCATCGTTCCTGTTCGACGGGTCACCTCGAACTCGCGCGCCAACACGGCAGCGCTCACCGGCTCGTCGCGATGGCGTCGGAGGTGCTCGTTGATGGCGTAGAGGCGCTCGAGTCGATTCATCTGGGCCCCTCGATCCTTTCCTGGAATATCCGACAGCCTGTTGTCGCACGGGGATCGTACGGTGACGGACGACGAAAGGTGCTCACCGATGACCGCTCGCGCTCCGCTTCGACTTGGCTACGTGAGCTTCTACGTGGAGGACGTCGCCGCCACGCTCCGCTTCTACACCGACGCGTTCGGACTGATCGAGAAGTTCGCCGACGTTGACTAAGCCTCAATCCACCGCCGGAGTCTCGGTTTGATTGATGGGTGATCGTTTGGGTGTGGTGGTATGCGCGCTTGGTGTTTTGTGGCGGGTGGGGGCGTGTTGGGTCAGGGGCGGTGTTTGGTGGGCTTGTTTTCGTCGGCCAGGATCGCTCGTGGGCGGGCCGGTGATGACGGTCAGGTGGTGATGTTGATGGTGCGGAGGTGGGTGAGGATGGTGGTGAAGGTGTGGGCCCAGGGCCAGCGGGTTGGGAGGTGCAGGGTGTAGCGGCG
>JANOJN010000034.1:0-2397 GCA_031418775.1 Acidimicrobiia bacterium | reverse complement strand
CCGCATGACGCTGTCGACACAGACCCATTCGCCGTCAGGCATGCGATGGAGGTTCACCGTGAGGTCGGCGTTCAGGTAGGTGTGGGTCGTCATCGGGAGAAAGCTCCCGATGGCGTTGCTGAAGTCCGACAGGGTGACCGCACGCTGGGCCGGCGACGCCTCCTCCCCCGCCACGATCGGAACGCGAAGGCGGATCCACATCGCCCCGGGTCCTGCTCCGAGATCACCGCGGATGAACCGCATGTCCACCGCGTTCGCATGGAAAGCGGGAAGGGTCGCTCCATCGAACTGCCGGCTCGGCGGATGACCCTGGTCGGGACCGAACGCCGGGCGAACAGCCGCGTCGGCAGCGGCGTTGGGCGCGCTTACGTCGAACGGGAAGCTGATGGGCGCCCGAAGCAGCCGGAGTCCGACCGCTCGCGCGACCTCGACATCGAAGGCGTCACCCGCCCACAGCGATGCGGTGATGAGCTGCACCTTGCGACCGGGCCTCGTCGTTGCCGACGTGACCCGCAACGGGGTGAGCGGAACGGGTCGGAGGAGCTCGACCGTCATGCGGCTCACGAGGTAGGCCGACCGATCGTCGTCCGGACCGGAGCGATGCTGCTCGACGCACCGGGTGAGCAGACCGGACGGCGGCCCGCCGTGCTGGGCCGTCGCGACCCACGGTCCGCGGGACAACTCGGTCGGGATCATCACGTCACCGTCAGGTACGTAGAGCGATTCAGCCATCGGACATGGGTAGCACACCCGGCCGTTGTCGATGTTGCGTCCGCCTACGCTCGGCGGATGTCCGGAGATGTGGGGCCGCGTCGCCGGGCCAGCGACGTTGAGGTTCGCCAGGCCGACGAGGGCGACATCTCGCGCATGATTGAGGTCGAGCTCGACGCGGGCCAGATGTTCCGGACGGTCGGGCTCGATGCCATCGCTGACGAAGAGGCGGACGACCCCGAGACGTTGCGGGCGCACATTGCGGACGGGACTGCCTGGGTCGCCGAGCGCGGCGGAGCAGTCATCGGCTACGCGGTTGCGTCCATCGTCGACGGTCATGCCCACCTGGGTCAGGTGAGCGTGATCCGGGCAGCGCAGCGCATCGGCATCGGCCGATCGTTGATCGAACAGGTCGAACACTGGGGGCGGGAGCAACAACTGGGCTCGATCACGCTCACAACGTTCGTCGACGTGCGATGGAACGCGCCCTACTACGCGCGCTTAGGTTACGAGGCCGTCCCTGACTCCGAGCTCACCCCCGGCCTCGCAGCGATCCGAGCGAACGAAATCGCCGACGGCATCGACCTCCGTCCGAGGATCGCCATGCGCAAGCGACTGACCCCGGAGAAGTCCGACGTCTGACGGCCGGACTGCGGGCGGAGGAAGTCACCTCGGCTGGTGCTTGCGGTCAGGCCCAGCCGCGCCGCGCGTTCCGTCAGCGGAGCGCGTTGCGGAGCGCGTCGAGTCGCTCGGGGACCGCGGCGTACCAGACCCACAGGCCCCGCTTCTCCCGCGACACGAGACCGGCGTCGACGAGGATCTTCAGATGGTGACTTACCGTCGGCTGAGAACGACCCGACGGCTCGACGAGGTCGCAGGCGCAGACCTCACCCTTCGCCGACGCAACGATCGAGAGCAGGGTCAGGCGGATCGGGTCGGCCAACGCGGCGAAGGACTGGGCGAGCAGCTGGGCGTCGCCTTCGTCCAACATCGACGTCCGAACCGGACTGCAGCAGGAGACCGGATCAGGCTGAGGCTTGCGTAAGGTCTTCGTCGACGACGCCATGAGACGAGTGTATCGAAGATGGTCGAAGAAATACATTGACATGTATCGATCTATTTGCGAGAGTAGTAACGTATCGACGATCATCGATACGATCGTCGGCGATTCCTCAGGAGGAACACATGTCCCGTGTCCAAGTTGCGCTCAACGTCGGAGACCTCGACGCCTCGATCGAGTTCTACAGCAAGCTCTTCCGCACCCCGCCGGCCAAGGTCCGCGAGGGATACGCCAACTTCGCCATCACCGAACCGCCGCTCAAGCTCGTGCTCATCGCCGGCCAGGGCGAGCCCGGCACCCTGAACCACATCGGCGTCGAGGTCGAGTCGACCGACGAGGTCGCCGAGGCAGCGTCCCGGATGAACGGGGAGCTGGAGGAGTCGACGACGTGTTGCTACGCCGTGCAGGACAAGGTGTGGGTAAGCGGCCCCGAGATCCCATGGGAGATCTACACCGTCCTCGCCCACGCCGCCACCATGGCACCAGTCGCCGGCGAGTGCTGCGCCCCGGAGGCTGCCGTCCCGGTTGCCGTCGGCGCACGGCCCAACGCCTGCTGCTGACCCCGAACGCCTACTGCTTAACGGTGTGCGTCGACCTCGGCGAGCACTTCACCGATGATCCTCGTG
>JANOJN010000033.1:0-7231 GCA_031418775.1 Acidimicrobiia bacterium | reverse complement strand
CGCCCCGGCCTCGGGTTCAGCCGCGGTTGCCGTTGCCGTTGCCTCGGCTGTCGTTGCCGCGGCTGCCGTTGCCCCGGTCTTCGTTGCCGAGGAGGGTGTCGTCGACCCAGATGACCTCGGTGATCAGGAGGTTGCCGTTACCGAGGTCACGCTCAAACTGCTCGTGCTTGCCGGCGTTCGAGCTGTGGGTCTTGCGTCCCCAGGTTTCGGGGGTGTCGAACGTGTCCTGCCCGATCGACGCCGGCGTCGCCGCCAGGGTGGTCGAGCCGTCGAGGTGATTGTAAATGCTCGAGAGTTGCGCGAAGTCGTGCGCGTTCGGGTGTTGGTTCGTGCCGGGGGAGTTCGTGTAGTCCATGCAGGTGTTCAGGTTCGGGTTGGTGAAGTCCTCGTCTTGGTGACCGAGGCCGAAGGTGTGGCCGACTTCTTGGCACATCACGAGACTCCGCCACTCCGGCGTGTTGTAGGTGCCCGTCGAGAAGTACGTGTCGTTCATCTTCGTGGTGCCCTGCGTGATGTGGCCGCCACTGATCCAGATCTGCGCCAAGCCGAGCCAGCCGTTGCTGCCGTAGGACTTCGCGCACACCTCGACGCGCCCAGCGGTCGGCTTGCAGCGGGAACCGGCATTTCCGGCGACCAACGTGGTGTCCAAGACCCCACTATTGCTCCAGTCCGTCGAGGCGACACTGAGAGACTTATTCCAAGCCAAACCCACGTTGTCGCCGAGCTTCAGCGTGAAAGGGTTCGCTGTCCGAGCCCAGTGGTACCCGCCCCACGAGTGGTTGGCGGGTGCACTTGACGGGAACAGGGTGACGATGGTGACGGAAGCCACGGCGGTGGCAAGCAGAACGCGGGTAGCGCGCATGAAGTCCCCCTTCTTTTCGATTCCCTATCTTATCACGACGAAGTGACGCGTTTCCAGAGCAGTATGTGCGCTAACCAAATGATGTGTGTTCATTTGGTTAGCGGCCCAGGCGCTTTCGGGTTTCGGACCGGCCACGGGCTGGTCGAAGTCTTTCCGCCACTGTTCATGGCCGTTGGCCAAAGTGAGCTTGTCGAAGGGTCAATTGGCGGTAAAGGGATCGTGTCATGAACGCCCTAAGCACCTCACAGTTTGTCGATCGAACGGGAGAACGCTCATCGACGACAAGACGTGGTGGTGTCCGGAGTCGTTTCTCGGCCGCGACGGGCTCATCGGAGTCCGTCGATGCGAGACACTGAAGCCGATGACTCTGTTCGACGCGGCAGCCTCCTACCTTCGCCTCGCCGAGCCATGGTCCGATGCCGTCGAAGCGATGGAAAGAGCGGTGTCCGGGTTCGACGTGTCCTCGACGAGCACGGTTGGGTCGTCGTCCATCGCCCTGTCCGTCGGCGAGCTGATCGGCGACGAAAGGACGGAGACATTTCTCGACGCCCTCCGCCCTCGCATGCTGGGGATGCCATGGCGGCAGAACCCTACGTACACAGACGAATCGTTTCTGAGCCGCTACGTATACTGCGAGCTCGTGGGGCCCACCGGGATCGTGTCGCACGCGAAGGTTTCGATCGGCCTGTTGTATCTCGCCCCGGGTACCTTCTACTCGCCTCACGCGCACCCGGCCGAAGAGGCGTATCACCTGCTGGCCGGTGCGAGCGAGTGGCAGGCGGGAGCGGGACTGATGACCCGGCGGTCACCGGGGGATCGCATGGAGCACCCGAGTGGTGTGTCCCACGCGATGCGTGCGGGGACAACACCGATGCTCGCCCTCTAGGTGTAGCGGGGCGATCTCATCACTCCTGCACGGTTTGTTCCTGACGCGTGAGCTTTCGAGTGCGCTGATGAAGCAGAGCAGTTCCTCACCCCTGCACGGTTTGTTCCTGACGCGTGAGCTTTCGACTGCGCTGATGAAGCAGAGCAGTTCCTCATCGTCGATTTCCTCATCGTCGACGTTGCCCGTCCCGGTGTCGCTCGGGTACCTGTCCGACGCCCGGGGGACGACCTACGGGTAACCTCTCGTCTCTGGAGGTTCGGACGTGGGCGCTGCTTCGGTCATCGGTGCAGATCTCATGGGCATGGGTTTCCGGCTCGACCCGTGGCCGGTGTGGGAGCGGCTCCGCCACGACCACCCGGTGTTCTGGAACGAGGTCGCCAAGCAGTGGGTCATCACCCGCTACGACGACGTCTGCGCCGTCTTCGCCGACAACGATCACTTCTCCAACTCGATCTACGAGCATTCCCTCGGTGTCGTGTTCGGCCGAACCATGCTCCAGCTCGACGGCGCCGAGCACGTGTCCTTGCGCAAAGTCGTGTCGCCCGAGCTCGTAGGTAACAACCTCGCGCGGTACCTCGACGTGATCCGGAGCGAGTCGTCTGTGCTGATCGACGCCTTCCCCGACGGACCGGTGGAGCTCGTGGGTGCCTTCACCAACCGGATGCCCGTCAACGTGATCGTCGCCATGCTCGGCATGCCCGGCGACGACCACGACCGCTTCCACGACTGGTACTCCACGATGATGGCGGCATTGGTGTTCGGCAAGCCCGAGCGGCGCCCGGGCGGCATCGCCGCCCGCGAGGAGCTCATGGCCCATGTGGCCCCGGTGATCGAGTCGCGCTCGGCCTGTCCGATGGGCGACCTCATCAGCCGCATGCTTCAGGCCGAGGCGGACGGTCGCCGCCTGACCCGCGACGAGGTCGAGGCGTTCATCAGCCTGATGTTCGTGGCGGGCGGCGAGACGACCGACAAGGCGATCACCAACACGTGGGCGAACCTTCTACGCGATCCCGATCAGCTCTCTCTCGTGCGGGATGATCCCTCGCGCTTCGATGGGGCCTTCAGCGAGATGATGCGCCATTCGCCGCCGGTGATGGGCCAGGCGCGCCTGTGCGTCGCCGACTTCGAGCTGCACGGGGTGACGATCCCGTCCGGGTCGATCGTCAGCATCTCGATCGCGTCGGCCAACAACGACGAGACAGCGTTCCGCGACCCTCGCCGGTTCGACCTGTCGCGCGACGACCTCCACGAGGGCAAGGAGCTCCGCCGGGGCGGTCGCAAGGGCGGGCGCGCCGGGCATCTCGGCTTCGGTCTCGGGAAGCACTTCTGCCTCGGCTACGAGATGGCCCGCGCCGAGACCGTCATCGGCTCGCAGCTCCTGCTCGAGCACTTCGTAGGTCCATTCGAGGTCGGCGACCTGCAGCCCTTCCTCATCACCGACGCGACCCGTAGCGTGGCGTCGCTCACCATCGGGCGGGGCGCCTAGCGCCGCTCGCCCGTCACGGCCGTTCGAGTGGCGTTGAACGCGCGCTACGTCGGTTGGTTGGCGCTATCGAAACCGCTGCGGACCATCGCGACGCCCGGTCGAACCTTGTTGGACATGTCAGCGTGTCGGTCGCGGGTCGCGGGACGTGGCGGTGTGGCGGTGTGTCGGCCGCGGTGTGGCGGTGTGGCGGTGTGGCGGTGTGGCGGTGTGGCGGTGTGGCGGTGTGGCCACTACGGTCACACCTGCGCGGCTTCTGCTCCCGACCCGTCAGCTTCGCAATGAGGTGACGAAGCGCGCGAGTTCTGCAGGTTCGATGTGCCCGATCTCGGCATCGCTCGGGTAGCTGCCGGAAGCGACGTCGGCGCGGAAGGCTGACAGCGCTCGAACTCGTTCGACCTCGATGCGCGCGTAGAGCGATGCGAGGTCGGCGTAGGAGCGGGCGTGGCGCGGCTTGCGCTCGCTTTCACCACAGAGATCTGAACCGAAGACGAACAGCACATCGGCAGCGGGCCCCGATCCCAGCGAGATCGTGGCCAGGCCGGTTCGGGCGTTGATCTCCGCCATGACCTCGGCGGGGATCAGCTCGCACTCCACGGCGAACGCGCCCGCTTCTTCGAGTTGCTGGAACTGCTTCCACAGTCGCACCGCCTCGTCGGCCGTCTTGCCGACCGTGCGGACGCCGCCGTGGCGCGTCGACTTCTTCGGGACGAAACCGAGGTGACCCATGACCGGGATGTCCTCGGCGGCGAGCAATCGCACGGCGTCGAGCCGTCGTGCGGTGATCACCGCGTCGGCTCCATCCGTCAGCGCCTGCAACGCGGTGCCCAGCAGCTCATCGAGGGTGACAGCGCCGCCGAAGTCGATTGCCGCGGTGACGAACACACGGCGCGAGCCCTTCCGGACGGCCGGGACCGCGCTGGCCATGCACACGACCATTTCGATCCCGGCCGCCTCCGCCGCGGCGGCTTCCGCCGGCGTGGACGCGGTGACCTGCGCGAGTTGTCGTCCCGAGTGCTTGAGCACGGCGATTGACGCAACGGTGACCGTACGGTCGGCCTCTCGCCCGGAGTAGTCGAGTATGCGAGTCATGGACGTTCCTGTCGGAGAGCCTGGGTGAGAAAGCCTGGGTGAGAAAGCCTGGTTCGTCACTGCCTGGGTGAGCAACTGCCCTGGCTGCGCTGCGGAGCGTAGTCCGAGCGTCTTTGCCCTCTCGAGATCCGGTCGGCGACCGGATCTTCGGTTTGTCGGTCAAGCGTTGAGGTCCGCACGTGTCGGCGCGATTGACCTACGCGCACCTGGTTGGGCTGTGAATGGCTATCGCTCCACCGGGAGTCCTTCTCCGAGGTAGATCGGTCACGTGATGCGCTAGACCATGCCCATGACCGTTCATCTCCGCACCGACGGCCCTGTTCTCGTTGTCACCATCGATCGGCGGGAGGCCCGCAACGCCGTCGATGGTCCGACCGCCACCGCGCTCGTCACGGCCTTCCGTGACTTCGACGCCGACGAGTCCCTCAGCGTTGCCGTGCTCACCGGGGCCAACGGAACCTTCTGTGCCGGCGCCGACCTCAAGGCGATCGGGAGCGGTCGAGGGAATCGCATCGAGGCAGACGTCTCTCTCGACGGTCCGATGGGGCCGACGCGATTGCTTCTCTCGAAGCCGGTGATCGCCGCGGTCGAGGGCCATGCCGTTGCCGGCGGACTCGAGCTGGCCGCGTGGTGCGACCTCCGGGTGGCTTCGACCACGGCGGTGTTCGGTGTGTACTGCCGACGCTGGGGTGTGCCCCTCGTCGACGGTGGAACGATTCGTCTTCCTCGCCTGATCGGGCACAGTCGTGCGCTCGACATGATTCTCACGGGCCGCGCCGTCGATGCCGAAGAAGCATCGCTCATGGGACTGGCGAACCGGGTGGTGCCGGAGGGAACTGCGCTCGACGTTGCCGTGCAACTCGCCCGAGAGTTGGCTGCGCTTCCCCAGCGGTGCCTGCGATCAGATCGTATGTCTACATATGATCAGTGGTCGCTGAATCTGCGTGACGCGCTTGCGAGGGAAACCGCGTTGGGACTCGCCACCGTGCGTTCGGGGGAGACCCGCGAAGGCGCTGCACGGTTCGCCTCAGGGGCCGGTCGTCATGGCACACCAGCGACGTGAGAGCGCTGTATGAGTGAGCAACTCAGCCACGGCTCGTGCATGTGCGGCGGCGTTCGCTACACCGTGGTCGGCCCGATGCGCGACGTGTACAACTGCCATTGCGATCGCTGCCGTCGGTTCACCGGGCACCACATGGCGGCGACCGCCGCGCCGACCGCGAACGTGCAGATCGAGGGCGAGTCGTTGCTGTCCTGGTACTCGGCGGCAGACGGTGTTGAGTACGGCTTCTGCTCACGATGCGGTTCGTCGCTCTTCTGGCGGACCGCGGCCAACCCCGAACGGCTCAGCATCACGGCCGGATCGTTGGGCCAGCCGACCGGGCTAAGAACGACGCGGTCCTGGTACGTCGCCGAGATGGCCGACTATCACGAACGACCAGCCGGCCTCGAGGAGTTCGACTACGAAGGCTGAGCCGGAGGGTCTTGCGGCGGTCGCCCAGGGTTACCCGCTTGTCGGTGGGCCAGGAGCCCCGAAGGCGCCGCCGGCGACGGCTTCGAAGAGTTCGACCACGAAGGCTGAGCCAGAGGGTCTTGCGGCGGTCGCCCAGGGTCACCCGCTTGTCGGTGGGCCAGGAGCCCCGAAGGCGCCCCGGTCAGCTCGCGTCCGCCCCAACGCCGGCGGGTTGGTCGTCAGTGTCGTCTTCACCGTCTGGTGTGTGCGAAATGGTGTGCCGAAGTCGGCACCGGACGTTTCGGAGTCGTTCGAGGCAGGCCTCGCGAGCGTGCGCGATCGAGCCGTGATCGTCGTCTTCCGGGGGTGGTGGTGGTGGCCAGGGTTCGGGGGTTTCGTTGTCGACGGTCCAGGTGCCGTTGGGTTGTCGGGTGATGTTGTTGCCGGTTTCGTGGCGGTGGGTGTGGTGTCCGTTGGTGCACATCAATTTCATCTTGTTGATGTCGGTGAGGCCGTCTTGGTCCCATGGTGGGTCGTGGTCGGCGTCGCATCGGTTCCATGGGACGTCGCAGCCGGTGTAGGCGCAGGTGCCGTGTTCGCGGAGTGCGAGGGCGAGTTTTTGGAGTGCCGAGGCGAGCCTCCGGGACCGGCCGAACTTCATCACTGCGCCGTCGGTGGTCTGTATGGCTGCGTATAGATCGGTGCGGGGGTCGTCGGCGAGGTCGATGGCGTCTTCGGTGGGGAGTGGCCCGGAACCGAGGATGTGGGCTTGGAGGGTTTCGGCTTGGACGGTGACGATGAGCGCGGTCCGGGCCGCCCCGGTACTCGGAGTCGTAGGGTCGCCCAACACGAGCGAGACGAGGGCGTCGGCCATTCTCCGGTCTCGGGGTTCGTCGTCGTGTGCGCCGGCGGTGTCGGCGCGTTCGGGGTGGGCGGTGCGCCAGGCGGCGTCGCAGGCGTGGTTGATGGCGGCTTTGATTCGTTCGCCTTCCAATGTGGGGAGGATTCCGCGGAAGCCGACGCAGCCGTCGTCGGCTTTGAAGAACCGCAATGACCGGGCGGCGCGTTGGCGGGCGCGCCATCCTTCGGAGTCGCGGTTGATGCGGTAGCGGTCGACGGTTTTGGCGAAGTCGTCGGGTGACTGACTGGGTGCCAACTCGAACAGTTCGGCGGCTTCGGTGGGGTTGGTGATGGGGGCGAGTTTGCGGAGGTGTTCACCGGTGACGGTTCCGTCGGCGAGGGCGTCGTCGGCGCCGGGGATGCGGGTGACGACGTCGGCGACGGCTTCGGCTTTGGCGGCTTCGGCGGCGGACATGCCGAATCCCCGGGCGAGGGTGGCTTTGGTGTCGCGTCCGGTTTCGGTTTTCATGACGCCGACGAGGACGGCTTCGGCGGAGGCGAGTTCCCCGCGGAGTCGTCGGAGTTCCCGTAACGCAACCTTGGCGGTTCCCGGGT
>JANOJN010000032.1:0-8569 GCA_031418775.1 Acidimicrobiia bacterium | reverse complement strand
TCATGGACGACAAGGTCAACCGATTTGGCTACAGAGCCGGAGAGGCCTTCGACCCGAAGCGCGATCTTCGAACCCGGCACCGACGACTCTGGGTAGAAGTCCTCGAGTTCACCTCCGAGGATCAGCTGGATAAGATCCTCCTCATTGCTCGCTGTCGTGTCGACCGTGCCGACGACGCGACCATCTCGAAGAACTGTCGTTCGTTCCGTGATGGCCATGACCTCATCGAGGCGGTGGCTCACGAACACGACAGCGGTGCCGGCTTCGGCGACGGCCCGAATCGTCTTGAAGAGTTGATCGACACTGTCACGGGGGAGATATGCCGTTGGCTCGTCGAGCACGAGGATCCCGTTGGCGTGGCTCTGCAAATCAATGAGCCCACGCACGATCGCGACAAGAGCCCGGTCAACTTCACGGAGGCTCCCGACGAGAGCGTCCGGAGAGACGCGGACGCCGAAACGACCGAGAGCGTCAGCGACGAGCTTTCGCTCGTCCTTCCACCGGA
This sequence comes from Acidimicrobiia bacterium, assembly GCA_031418775.1. Taxonomy (GTDB): domain Bacteria; phylum Actinomycetota; class Acidimicrobiia; order Acidimicrobiales; family JANYDT01; genus JANLQX01. The sequence continues at coordinate 8,064 of JANOJN010000032.1, read as the reverse complement.
TGTGCCAACCTGCGCCCGTGGTGAATCGACCGATCCGGATGTTCTCCAGAACGGTCAAGTCCGGAAGCAACCCGAGGTCTTGATGAACGAATGCGAGGCCGAGCCGGTAGGCCTCAGACGACGGCAGCGGAAGATCCACGGCCTCGCCGCCGATCTCCAGCTTCGCGCCGGGGTCCGGGACGTGATACCCGGACAGGATCTTGATGAGGGTCGACTTCCCGGAGCCGTTGCGACCCACGAGCCCGTGGATCTCGCCTCGGGCAATCTCGAGGCTGACGTCATCGAGGGCACGCGATGGTCCGAAGGTCTTCGACAGACCCTGGATGCGCAACGCGGGGACGGACAGGTGATGTCCGTCCGTAGCGCGGCCCTCGATGACGGCCTCCGTCATGTCAGGACCCGAGACCCCAGAGGGTGCGGTATGCCGTCAGCGGGTCGATGCCGTACCAGTTCTTCGGGTCTTCCTTCGACGTGTCGACGCCGGTGAGGTTCTCCTGCGTGAAGATACGGAACGGGACACCGGCGTCCTCGATGGCCTTCTTGCCGGACAGCACGGACAGGATCGCATCAGCGGCGCCGGCGGAGAACCACATGTTCGGGTTGCCGACGTCCATCTTCACGGCGGTTCCCTTCTGCACGTTGGCCATGACCGCGGGCGTGCCGTTGAACCCGGCGACGCGGATCTTGTCGGCGACACCGGCTTCAACGAGGCCTGGCTCGATCGCCAGCGTCATGCCGTCATAGACCGCGAGGATATGGGTGATCGACGGGTCCTCCTGCACGAGGGCCTTGGTCCGCTGCTGCAGCGTTCCGTCGCTCCACTGAGGAACAGTCGAATCCTCACGCTTGGTCTTGCAGTCCGGGCAGAGGCGCTTGATCTCGGCTTCCATGGCGCCCCACACGTCCGGTGAGGAGCCGTTGTCATCCGACGACATGATGAGCGCGTTGCCCTTGCCCTTTGAGTCGGCCACAAACCACTGCGCCATCATCACGCCCGGAACTCGGTAGTCGAAGCCGACGTCGGCGGTGAGGTCCGCTACGGTCGCGAGCGACTTGCCGGCGTAGCCCTGCAGCGATGCCAGAACCGGGATGCCGGCTTTCTTCGCTTCGGCGATCTGGGGAGCAACAGCATTCGGCGGCACACCGAGGAGGAAGATGAGATCGGCTTTCGCCGAGATCGCCTGCTCAATGCCACGGCCCCACTCGTTCGGGTCGAACTTCCCATCAACGGAGGTCAGCTCAATGCCGCTTCCCTTGAGGGCGCTCGTCATTTCGTCTTCCCACTGGGTGAGGATCGGCACAGCCTTGACGAGGTTGATGATGGCGACCTTCTTGCCCTTGAGGGCAGCGAAGTCGATCGCTCCGACGCCCGCAGGCGGGGCGAACGTCGGGGCCTGGCTGGCCCTGGCCACTGCTGCCTCGGCTTCGGCGACGCCACCGGCGGCGGCAGCTTCGGTCTCGGCTGCCGCGGCTTCGGTCTCGGCCGCGGCGGCTTCGGTCTCGGCGGCTTCGGTCTCTGCCGGCGCCGCCTCGGTAGCGGCGGCTTCGGTTTCAGCTGCGGCTGTTGTGTCGGCTGAGTCACTACTGCAGGCACTGGCGAACAACGCCAGTCCCATGAATACGGCAAGGCCGCCCCGAATCGGGCGACGACGTGTGCTGGTCATTGGGCCTCCTATGGCCGTGTGGTGATGCTTGGGTCGGGTGCTGCTGAGGTAAGTCTGATGCTGCCGTGCTGCCGTGCTGCTTGATGTGGGGAGGTGAGAAGGGTTCACGCGGCGTTGGCTTTTCGGGCCCGGGCCCGGGTGGCGAACTGAGAGAGAACGACGGCGAGAATGAGGGCGCCGCCGTAGAAGACCTGCTCCGGCCAACCGGAGTAGCCGACCAGCGACAGACCGGTGATTCCGGTCAGCAGGAAGTACACCGATGCCCATGATCCCCAGGCGTTGAACTGGCCGGGAATGATTGCTGTGGCGCCGAGAAAGGCTGCTGCGAACGCTGGCAGGAGGTAGCCGTTGCCGACCCCGGCCTGGGCAGACGCGGAGGTGCCGGCCAGGACCATGCCGCCGATGGTGGCGAGGGTGGACGACGTGATCAGCGCGCCCCAGCGGATGCGGTCGACCCGGATGCCGGCGAGCCGGGCGACCTCGCGACCGCGTCCGACGAAGAGGACGTAGCGGCCGAGCGGGGTGTGCTGGAGGACATACCAGATGAGTGCAGTGAGCGCGAAGGCGAACCAGAAGCTGCGAGGGAGCCCGAGCCACTTCCCGCGCACAAGGTCGACGAAGCCGCTGTCGAGTCCGCTTCGGATCTTCGGCCCGCAGACGCCGAGGATCAGGCCGGCGAGCAGCGTGCTCATGCCGAGCGTTGCCACGATCGACGGGACGCCAAAGCGAATCGAGATGAGTCCGTTGATCGCGCCGATCGCCATGCCGAGCACAACGAGGGTGAGGACGGCCAAGGCGATCGGCCACTTCTTGTCGACGTTCAAGAACGCGACCCCGGACGCCCCCATCGAGAAGGTCGAGCCGATGGACAGGTCGAACTCGCCGGCCGCGAGGACGACGAGGAGGCCCAGCGTGAGTACGAGAAGCGATGACTGCGACCCGAAGATGCCCTTGAAGTTCGACAACGTGCCAAACGTGTCGGGCCGCCAGATCCAGAACACGATGATGACCGCAGCCCAGGCGATGAGAATGGCGTAGCGCTCGACGAACTGCCCGACTCCACCGCCGATGATCCGCGGGGAGGCGACCGGATCAGTGGCCCCCGGGGGAGATGGGGTCGTTGTTTCGGTAACGGTCATCGTGAAGTCCGGTGCGGCCCTTTGCGGCCCAACCCGTTGCTGACATCTGAGGACATTAGGTGTGCGGCCTCTGGTGGAAGGAGTTCGGGACGTGATGCGGCTGCGACTGACGACGCCGGGGATTGTAAAGGGTAGGGACGGAGATTTTCCAACGCAGGTCCATTTTGTTAACGGTGAGTATCGAAAGTGCTCAGGTTGGGCATGTCCGGCCGACGATGCGAAAATCAGTTGGCGGCCCGCACGGCCCTCTTCGCGTGGCCGGCGGGTTTCCCGACCCTCGACCTCCTCACCCTTCCGAAACCGACCAACAGGAGCGCGCCATGACCCTCACCCGAGCCGACCTCGAACGTGCGCCGTGGGCATACTTCGAAGCGGTCGATGCCAAGGATCTTGAAGGCTCGCTCGGCTTCTTTGCCATCGATGCGACGTTCACGATCCAGTCTGCGGGCGTTACCTTCGCCGGTAAGGACGAGATCGCCGGGATGTTCCGGGGCTTCTTTGCCGACTATTCGACGATCTGCCACAACATCACGAGCATCGTCGTCGACGACGTGTCGGCCAAGTGCGCCACCGAGCAAACATGCCCGCACATCAAGCTCGACGGAAACCCGGACACCCTGACCACATGCAACTTCTTCACGTACGCGTCCGACGGAAGGTTCCAGCGGGTGATCATCTGGATCGACGGTGTGAATCCTCTGGTCGGCGACTGAGTGACCAGGCCCGCACTGTTGGTTGGGCAAGTGAGTCTGCGAGACTTCTTCCGTGACCTTCCTCGCCCGACCCGGTGAACGCGCAGCGCGCCTTCGAGAACTGCTGGCCCGCCCCGAACCGCTCACTGCGCCCGGATGCTACGACGCCCTCGGAGCGCGATTGATCGAAGAGGCCGGCTTCGACGTGGTCTATATGACCGGCTTCGGAACCTCGGCGTCGCTCCTCGGTCGTCCTGACGTCGGCCTCACGAACCAGGGCGAGATGCTCGACAACATCCGCCGTATCGTCGCCGCTACGTCGCTTCCCGTGATCGCAGATGCCGACACCGGCTACGGCAACGCGATGAATGTGATCCGCACCGTCCAGCTCTGGGAGCAAGCGGGAGCGGCGGGCTTTCATCTCGAGGATCAGGTCACGCCGAAGAAGTGCGGCCACATGAACAACAAGCAGGTCATCTCGGCCGACGAGGCCGTCGGCAAGATCAAAGCCGCAGTTGCCGCACGGTCCAATCCGGACACCGTCATCATCGCCCGCACCGATGCCCGCGCCGTCGAAGGGCTTGATTCCGCCATCGATCGGGCCAAGCGGTTCGCCGACGCGGGGGCGGACATCTTGTTCGTCGAAGCACTCGAAGGTGAGGGCGAGATCGAAACCGCGTGCGAGCAGCTCCGCGGCTACCCGTTGCTCTTCAACTGGGCTGAAGGTGGAAAGACGCCGCCGCTGACCTATGACCGCATCGCGTCGCTCGGCTTCAAGCTCATCATCTGCCCGATCTCAACATTGCTTGCCGCGACCGTGGCAATGCGCCATGCTCTCGCCGAGATCCGGATCGCCGGTACTCCGGCGACCATCGTCGATCAGCTGATGCCGTTCTCCGAATTCACCGACTTCATTGGTCTGCAGGAGATCAACGACCTCGAGAAGCGGTTTGCCAACGGTTGATCTGGTGTCGGAGCGTCAGGTGTCGAGCAGCATGCCGTGGTCCTCTGCCTGGCGGGCATCGAACGCCCTACAGGTGTCGTCGTAGTGGTGTCCGAGGATGCCGCCACGCACCGTACGTGCACGTACTGATCGGAAGAGCGGCTTCCAACTGGCGGGCAGTGGGGGTGCGTCGGGTGGTGTGAGCCATAGGCGGACCAGAAGGCGCTTGAGTTCGGTCGACTCGTGATCGACGAAGTCCGTCCGCGAGTGCAGGGTGGTGAAGTTCGACAGGATCTGCATGTCGCCCGGTTGGAGGAATGTCGTGAACATCACGTCAGGACGGCGGAGCATCTCGTCCATCGCATCCATCGCCTCTCGCTGACGGGTCGAGAAGGGCGGAACGCCGTCGATGCTCTGCGCGCTCTTGATCCGGTTGCGGTTCCACTTGCCGAATAATCGACCGTCGAGCGTGTCGAACACCGGGTTCGCATAGAACGGCGCCTCGTCCGGCGCCTCCTCGGTCTGTCTACTGAAGAAGAACGGTTCGTAGAGCAGCTCGGCCATGTCCGGCCGTTCTCGAACGAGACGGTTGTGCGCCGTGAGTGAGCTCGACACCATGCTCATCCCGCCGGAGACGGCGCGGTTGAAGCAACTGAGAACAACCACGTCAACCCCGTCGATATGGAAGTCGAGCTCGGCGTTCGACGAGTAGCCACGCCCGCCGGAGCTTCGATACTCGACGCCGACGTCGCGAACCCCCGACAGGTACTGGGTCGCCGTACCCTGCGGCCGCGCCACGCCGAAATGAAGACCGATCGCCCAGGCGAGGAGTGAGAACTCGGTCTCGCTCACGTCGGCCCGGGGGAGTCCGCGGACGAGCGCTATTCCACGCTGATGCGTTGCTTCCTCAAAGGCTCGGCTCAACGGAGCCATCGCCGAGCCGAAGTCGAAGTCCGCGCGGTGGTAGTCGAACCGGTCTTTCTCGGGGTCGGCAGCAGTGCGAACCGCCCGGATGAGATCTCGCCTCGCAGCCTCGTCCAGCTCGACGATCCATCGACGATCGGTTTCGAGATCCTCAGGAGTCCACGCTGCGGCGGAGTGCTCGGCGATCGGGTGCATCAGTGCGCGTGTCCGGAGTTCACGGGCAGCTCTCCAGAAACGTCTTCAACACGCCGTCGAAGCGGACCTTGAGATCACGGCCGGCGATCACGTGGGCGAGGTCGGGCCACAGCTCTCCCTGGCATCCGGGAATGCCCTCTTGGAGCGGCATCGTGGTTCGTGGCGACGTGACCGGATCGATCCCGGCGTGGAGAACAAAGGTCGGGCAGGTGATCTGACCCAGTCGCCCGCGGGTGTCATGGGACAGGCACGCTTCGACGAGCCGCGCATGGGCATCGGCCTTTCCCTGAAGATCACCCCAGGCCCCGCTCGGCCCGAGGAGACGGTCGTGGTGCTCGTCATAGAACTCACCCGTGAAGCTGAACGCCGCGACGAAGCGCTGAAACACCTCGAAGCCCATCGTTTGGTGGACGTCGCGGAAGAGCTCGAGCTGGTCGCGCAGCGTCTTGTCGACGAAGGCCCACGTACCGGTCATCAGCAGTGAGCGCACCAGATCGGGCCGGTGGATCGCCAGTTCCTGTCCGACGCACGCACCCATTCCGACCAGTCCGACCACGTGCACGCTCGACCAGCCGAGGTGATCGAGCAGCGCTGCCGCGTCGCCCGCCAAGAGCTGCATGCTCATCGCCTGCGAGGGGTCATCGGTCGAGGACCCGACCCCCCGGTAGTCCCAGATCACCACCTGGTAGTTCTCGCGGATGTAGCGGGGCGCATCGTCGAATCGTCCGTGGCAGAAGCTTCCCCAGCCGCCCATGCAGAGCACTTTGTCCCGCGTGTCATCGCCGTGCACCTCGTAGTGCAGTGTCACGTTGTCGCGTTCGAGTTGGGTCACGGAATGAGGCCTCGCAGAAGAAGGAGATCGGTCAGCGGACGAAGCGATGCCATCGTCGGAATCGTTCGGATCAGGGTGATGGCGGTCTCGGCGTCGTCGTCGCTCATGACCCGCCGGAGTAGTGCCCGTGCCTTCACGAGGCGCTGATCCGCAGTAGCAGGACGTTCCGGGAAACCGAGTGGGTCTGCGGCGAATCCCGTTTCGACCGAGCCGTCTGCGTAGGTCACTTCGACACGCGACGCCACGCGGCTGCCGAACTCCCGCTCGATGTCCTCCGATGCCTCGATGCGAACGCGCTGCATGAGCGAACGGAAGGTCGGATCGGCCAGCCGAGCCTTGGTGAACTGATCGATGTTGCAGACGCCGTCGATCAAGGTCGCTGCCACCGTGAAGGGAAGGCTCAATCGCGCCGCGAGTTCGGTTTCCGGATCGAAGTACGCGCCGAATGCGGCGTGGGTGGTCGATTGGGTCACGACAATCCGCTCGATCTCGTCCGGTGAGTCAACCGGTACCCGAGCGGCGATCGCCTCTGCGACTTCGGCGGCCGCGTGGAGCGCATGCATCACGGGAAAGAACTTCGTGCAGTTCAGTTCGATCAACGCCCGCCCGTCGGAGTCGGCGGGAAACGACAGATCGGGCAACCCTCCGACGTAGGCCTCACAGAAGCCCTTCGTTCCCTCCAGGAACCCAACCGGTCCACGGACTCCGTCGTGTGCCATGTAGGCACCAATGATGCCGTCGTGGGCGGCGAAGGCGGCGTGGAGAGACTTCGTGGCATCGCCGGACGCCAAGCAGAAGCGCGTGCCTGACGCGTGGTCTGCGGCAAGGCCCAGTGCAATCTCTGCGGTTTCTCCACGAAGCTCGAGCAGCGATGCCGCCGCACCAGCGCACCCGACGACTCCCACGACCCCGGTCGGGTGCCAGCGTTCGACTACCGACGGGGTGATCGCGTGACCGAGCCGCGCCGCCACTTCGAACCCTCGGACCACGGCATCGAGGAACTGCGCTCCGGTTGCTTCGATGTCTTCCGCCACCGCCATCGCGGCGGGGATGATCGACGACGAGAAATGCGCCTTGACGCCCCCGGCCATGTACGAATCGTCGTAGTCGATCGAGTGCACGGCGCATGCATTCACCGCGGCAGCCGCCGACGGCGTCAGTCGTCGGCCGATCGGGAACGCTGCGCTTGCACCCTCTGACGATGTGCGCGTCATCGTTGCACCGACACTGCGCACAACGTCGGACTCCATCCGCGACCCGGCCAAGGCAACCGTGAGGGTGTCCAGCACCATCCACGTGGCGAACTCGACAGCCTCCGGGCGGACGGTGAAACCGTCCGTTTCCACAAGGCGGGCGAGAAACGATGATGGGCTGGTCGTCATCGAACGGCCCGGATCACTCGCCGAGAAGCGCGGCCAGCGCCGTCGGCGCGGCCAGATGGTGATCTGTGCGCTGCTGGAACGCGTGACCGATGCGTGCGCACACATCGTCACGATGAGCCGGCGCGTAGACCTGGAGCGCAACGGGCATTGCGTCGCGGCCGATCCCTGACGGAAGACAGATCGCCGGAAGCCCGGTCACATTGCCAGGGCCGGTGAAGCGTGCGTGCATCTTCTGCAGCGGATGCCTGCTGCCGTTCACGTCGAAGAACAGGTCGTCGTAGCGGGGCGAGGAA
>JANOJN010000031.1:0-22850 GCA_031418775.1 Acidimicrobiia bacterium | reverse complement strand
GCGCGCTTACGAACACGTCCAGAAGCGGCCAACCGCGCCTCCAAGACGAAGCCCCAGCCCTACAACCGAACTCCGACCCCCAAGACAATCAATCCGCCGACTTCTTCCGGGGGAAGTAGATAGCCATGCACTCAGAAGAGCGGGTCCTGCCCGTCGTCGGCGGGCAGTAGATGCGCCGGCACGAGTCGTTCCAGCGGCCATGGCAGGTTGTCCATGAATGCCCACGAACGCCGGTGGATCGACGTCGGCCCGTAGGCCTGCAGCGCCGCCTTGTGCTTCGGACACGGATAGCCCTTGTTCTCGGAGAAGTTGAAGGCCGGAAACGACGCGTCATCGTCGCGCATGAGCCGATCACGGCTCACCTTTGCCAACACGCTCGCTGCGGAGATCGACAGGCAGGTCGCGTCCCCCTTGATGAGCCGCATCGTGGTTCCGGGCTTCACGTTTGCGCCGACGAAGTCCCAATTCCCGTCGATGAGGACCCGGTCGGGCTCGAGCCCTTGCGCGCGGAGTCCGTCGAGGGCGCGAACGGCGGCGAGGGTCTGCGCCGACGACATCCCGATCACGTCACATTCCTCGTGGCTCACGTACCCGATCGCCCATCCACGACACCACGACGAGACCCGGTCGAACAGCGCCTCACGTTCGCGCTCGGTGAGCATCTTCGAATCACGCACGCCGTTCACCCGTCGTCCCTGGGGAAGCACGGCGGCGCCGATCGCCAGCGGCCCGGCCCATGCGCCACGACCGACCTCGTCCATACCGACGATCACATCGTGACCCTGTGCCCAGAGTTCGTTCTCCACGCTGAGGGTCGGCGCCCGCTTCTTCGTCAGTTTGACGCGGGGCCCGGGTCGCAGGAGCGGGGATTTCACCGGAGCGCTCTCGACTGGGCGCATGATCACCACACCCCCATTGTTGTCAGTGTTCGAGAGCCGGCGTGGCGATCGATCCGACGGCCGCCGAACGGCCGACGCGAATCGCCAGCACGGTGATGGCGACTGTTCCGAGCACACCGACCAATGCCGGCACGCCGAACACCCAGCGCCAGCCGAAGCTGTCCGCCACCTTGCCGCTGAGGGGACCGGCAAGGGCCTGACCGAGATCGTTGAACATCAGCAGCGACGCAACGGCGACGCCGCGCTCGGCCGCCGGTGCCCGAGAGGTCACGATCGACGTGATCGCCGGAAACGACGCGCCCGACCCCACCCCGATGACGACCATGGCGAGGTAACCGATCGGAGCCGAGGGGGCCGTGGCGGCAATGGCCATGCCGACGGCCCCCAGCGCGATGCCGGGAACGGCGACGGAGAACGGACCTCGCCGATCCGCGATGCGTCCGCTGACGAGCCGGACCGCGAGGACCGAAGCGGCGAACACGGCAAAGAGCGTGCTCGGGCGAGCGACGGCGAGGTTCTTCGCGTAGTCCGGCGTGAACGCACTCACGGTGGAGAACGCAAAGGCGACGGTGAGGAGCGCGATACCGGGACCTATGGCACCGCGGTAGATCGTGAGCCGAGCGACGGGATCGGCAGACACGGGTACGGACTGTCGCGCGGGGAACGAGATGAAACGGGCCGCCCCGACCGCCGCCCCGTGACATGCCGCCGAGCCGATCCACACCACGAAGAACCCCGATCGGAGGAGCTGCTCTGCCACAAGCGGTCCGATGATGAACCCCAGATAGACCGCCACCGAGAGACGGGCAACGGCCTTCGTCTGTTCATCGGCCGGAGCGAGTTGGGTGGTCAACGACAACGCGGCCGTGTAGAAACACGCGCCGACCGCTCCTGCGGCGAACCGAAGACCGGCCACGATGTACGGCGAGTTCGCCCAATGCAGAGCAACAATGAGCGCCCCCATCACAAGGGGAGGCCAGAGGAGCAGGAGCCGGGCGCCGGATCGATCGAGGAAGCGACCGATAAAGGGCCGGGCAATGAGTGCAGCAACGAAGAAGATCGTCGCGGCGAACCCGGTGAGTGCACGGGACGCACCCAGTTCGTCGCGGAGGTAGCGCGGCACCGATCCGATCGCCACACCAGTGGCCAGGAACTGCAGGAACACGGCGAGGTCGAGCCGTGCGGTGGGCCGCGCCCAGTATCCCCTCACCACGGCGGAAGGACTAACGCGCCGCGACGAACGCGCCGAGCCCATCGACGAGCGCAAGCACCGAAGCAAGACCGCGGGACGAACCCGTCGGCGCGTGCGGAAGCAAGAACGTCCGCAGCCCCGCGGTGACGCCGAGCGCGTCGTTCACGTGGTTGTCGCCGACCATCAGCGCACCCGAGGCATCTGCCCCCAGAGCTTCGAGCGCCACGTCGAACAGCAACGGGCCGTCGGCCTTGAGCGCGCCGTGGCGATACGAGAGGACGAACACGTCGATGAACGAATCAAGACCGTGATGTTCGAGCAATGGTTCGAGCGCGAACGCAACGTCGGAGATGATCGCGATCTTCAGTCCTCGGTCTTTGGCCCCTTCGAGAAACGCGCGGGTGTCCGCATACGGGACCCATCCTTCCGGCCCGGTCTCATGCGCGTAGAGCGCGTCGGCCAACCCCGGTGCTCGTTGGTCGAGCGCCGACCACAGGTCGGTCCAGCACGCACGATGCAGCTCGGGCGTTCGATCTCGTCCCTTGGCAAACTCCTCCGGAGTTCTCGACGCCACTCGCGCCTCGTCCCACAGACGCGTTGCGTCGTCGAGCGAGATCGTCGACCCGTGCGCCGCCGCCCACGAGACGATGAACGACGGTGACGACGCGGTGTCGAAGAGCGTGTGGCCGAAGTCGAGGAGCAGCGTGTCGATCGAGGGTGCTACAAGCACGATTCGAGCTACGCCATCTTCTGCTGGAGGCGTTCGTTGAGCGCCTCGAGGAAATCCTCGGTGTGGAGGAACGGGGTGTCCTTCGAGACGAGCAACGAGAGGTCCTTCGTCATCTGACCGGACTCGACCGCTTCGATGCAGACCTTCTCCAACGTGTGGGCGAAGTTCGTGACTTCGGGTGTTCCGTCCATCTTCCCGCGATAGGTGAGGCCCTGGGTCCAGGCGTAGATCGAGGCGATGGGATTGGTCGAGGTCTTGTTGCCCTTCTGGTGCTCGCGGTAGTGCCGGGTGACCGTGCCGTGGGCGGCTTCTGCCTCAACCGTCTTGCCATCGGGAGTCATAAGTACGCTTGTCATCAGGCCGAGCGAGCCGTAGCCCTGGGCAACCGTGTCCGACTGCACGTCGCCGTCGTAGTTCTTGCACGCCCACACATAACCGCCTTCCCACTTCATGGCACACGCCACCATGTCGTCGATGAGACGGTGTTCGTAGGTGAGCCCCGCCTTGTCCATATCGGCCTTGAACTCGGTCTGGTAGATCTCCTCGAACAGATCCTTGAACTGACCGTCGTAGGCCTTGAGGATCGTGTTCTTCGTGGAGAGGTAGACCGGCATGTTGCGGTCGAGTCCGTAGCGCAGCGATGCCCGGGCGAAATCGCGGATCGAATCGTTGAAGTTGTACATCCCCATGATCACGCCGCCGTCGGCGCCGAAGTCGGCCACCTTCAACTCGACCGGAGCGCCACCGTCCTTGGGCACGTAGGTCATGGTGACGGTTCCTGCGCCCGGCACCTTCCAATCGGTGGCCTTGTACTGGTCGCCGTGGGCATGGCGGCCGATCACGATCGGCTTGGTCCAGCCCGGCACGAGGCGCGGAATGTTGGAAATCACGATCGGCTCACGGAAGATGACGCCGCCCAGTATGTTGCGAATCGTCCCGTTCGGCGACTTCCACATCTTCTTCAGACCGAACTCCTCAACGCGCTGCTCGTCGGGCGTGATGGTCGCGCATTTCACGGCGACGCCGTACTTCTTCGTGGCGTTCGCAGAGTCGATGGTGACCTGGTCGTCGGTCGCGTCGCGGTGCTCGATGCCGAGGTCGAAGTACTTCAGGTCGATGTCGAGATACGGCAGGATCAGCTTGTCCTTGATGAACTGCCAGATGATGCGGGTCATCTCGTCACCGTCCATCTCGACGACGGGATTGGCGACTTTGATCTTCGACATGATGGGATCGGACTCCTCGGGTGTCTTCCAGCGGACCCGCAGAGTCTACGAGGCCGGGCCGACCGGACAAGACAAGTAGCAGACAAGCTGCGACGCCCCCGTCGAGGCCGCCGGCCGTCAGACCTTCGACCCGGGCGGAAGGACCAAAGGCCCTTTCTGACTCCCCCGCTCCTGGCGCAGGGTGAACGTGCCGCACGCGCCGGACACGCGCCGCTCAGCTTCCACCGACACCCTTGGAGATTCCCTCATGCGTTTTCGCTCAACTCGGCTGACTGCTGGTCTGCTCGCCCTGACGGTGGGCTCCATGGTCATGGTCGGCTGCGGCTCGGACTCCGACAAGGACGCCGGAAAGCCGATCGCCCCGAGTGCGCCTGCCGCCTCGGCGACAGAGGCCACTGCGGTCAGCGAAGCAGGCGCCACCGAAGGCGCCGCGCCGGCCGCCACCAAGGCCGGCAAGGTCGTCGGCCCGAACGGGAACATCTTCTACGTCGCCGTCGGCGCCGGGTCGTTCCTGACCCTGGCCAAGCTCCTGGCCAACGCCGACCTGCTCGAGACCATCAAGGGCGACGGACCTTTCACGGTGTTCGCGCCGACCGACACCGCATTCGCCGCGGTCCCCGCCGACACCTTGAAGGCCCTGCTGGCCGACAAGGCGAAGCTGACCAAGGTGCTCCTCTACCACGTGGTTCCGGGCACCGTGATGGCCAAGCAACTCAAGGCCGGCGACCTGAAGACGGCGGAAGGCGCGGCGCTCAAGCTCACCGACACCGCGGGTGTGCTCACTGTCAACGACGCCAACATCGCGGCGGCCGACGTCGTCGCCTCAAATGGCGTCATTCACGTGATCGACAAGGTCCTGCTCCCGCCGGACCTGTAAGCCGAGAGCGGTGCCGCACGGCGCCGGCTCGCGCAAACCAGCTAGCAGTTCGACCCGTCGACGGCACACGCGTCGGCCGCGGCGGCGAGAGCAGCTGCATCTGCCTTCCGGGCGGCGAGGCGACGGAAGATCCGGAGGAATTGCTCCGGGTCCTGAGCCCCCGGAAGCACGCCGACGCCGTCGAAGACGAACGACGGAACCGCGGTGATGCCGCGCTCGATGGCTCCGTCCATCTCCTCTCGCGTCTCCCGGGCGAATGCCGCCGACCCGAGCATTGCTCGTACGTCGTCGGCGTCGAGGCCGCTCGCAGACGCGATCGACACGAGTTCGCCGATATCGCCGACGTTGCGTCCTTCGGTGAAGTAGGCCCGCAGCAACTGCTGCTTGAGCTCCCCTTGCGTTGCCTCGCCGCCGACCTCGTAGGCATACGCGAGGAGGCGGTGGGCATCAAAGGTGTTGCCGCGTTTCGCGACCGCAAAGTTGAACTCCCAGCCGACCGTGGCCGCCACGGCCGTGACGTGGGACGTGATGGCGAGTGCCTTTTCCATCCCGCCGAACTTCTTCGCATACCCGTCGATCACCGGCGACCCGGTGGAGGGCGCCGTGGGGTCGAGCTGGAACGGCCGCCAAATCACGTCGATCGGTTCTCCGCCTTCTGCGGCATAGGCGGCCCGGGCGGTCTCGAACTTGGCCTTGCCGATCGCGCACCACGGGCAGACCACATCGGAATAGATCTCAACCTGCATGGTCGACGACGCTACCGCCCGCCATGCAGGAGTAGCGAGTGGGTGGGTGGCGCACCAGTGCTGTCGGGATGACGTCGCCAACCACTCACGGGTGGGAGGCGGTGCGCCGCGGAGACACTTAGAAGGAAACCCACTCTTCCGGCGGGATGCCGCGTTCGGCCAGGCGGTGCTTCGCCCACACGGGAACGCCGATCGATTCACCGGCATTGATCTTGGCGAACATCGGGCCATCGGACGCCCACACGTGACAGGTATCGCGGTTGGCCTCGTGCCCCGCTCGCATGCTCTCCTGGCGCTTCTCCGGATCAGCCGTCATGATCGACATCGCATCGTTCGACACGGCATGGAAGAACGACCAGCGCGCCTGCATCGCCACCGGCGCCATCGCATTGAGCAGAGCGACGAAATGGGTGCACGACCGAGGGCCGCCGAAGAGGGTCTTGACCTTGTTGCCGAACCCTCGGGCGATCGAAGTGCCGACGAGTTCCTGGAATACCGGGAGAATGAGCGGACACTGTTCCTGCGGGTGCGTCAGCATCGCTGTTCGCACTTCGGTGATCGCAAAGGTGATGCCGTTGATGACGAGCTCGATGTGCATGTCGTGCAGCGTCATCGGTTCGGTGTCGACGATCCCCCACAAGCCGTCGGGTCGAACGTCACGCATCACGCCGATCAGTCGGAAATGCGACTCGTCTTCGACGAACGCCTCGATTTCGTAGGCGCGCGTATGAAGCAGCTTCTTGGTTGTCACGGCGGACGAGCGTAGGAGTCAGCCGAGGGATTTGAACAGTTCAGGCGTGATCGGGCAGTCCGCTCGGCGAACAGCTTCGTCGGGTGAGACCAGACCGGTGGGCCCAACGACGGCGTCGACATGGCTCAACGGCACGAGTTCGAGGTCGTTGTCCCACGGATCGGCCTCGTCGTCGAGGCGTCTGGCGTAGGCCTCCCACAGGCGGCCGGGCAGCACGCGTCCGACCCCGGCGACGACCCATACCGGCACCTGGGCGAGCTTCGCGACCGCCGCCGCGGCCCGGCTGCCCGGTGACGCCGAAAACCCACTGGGACCCAGCCCATGGGCCTCGAGAAGGACGAGAGACGCCTCGGCCGCCGCCGACCCGATGCCCCGTTCGTCGACCAGCACCGCCTCATTTCCCAGACGGTCCAACCTCGACACGAGTCGAGCGCCGTCGTCGAACGTGTCCACGGCGAACACCCGCACATCGCCCCGCTTGGCCAGCGCGGGGACGATCGTCTCGGGCCAGCCCAGCACCACGACCGATGCGTCGACCGGGAGCAGTTCGATCAAAGCGGCGATGGTCAGGTCGGCGTCGATCTCACTCGACGCGTCCCAGGCCTCCGACTCCGGATCGGAGGAGGCAAGGACCCGGGCCGCGAGCCACCAGATGGCGGCAGAGTGGGGCTGACGGTCGACCAACCTGCGACATGCCGTGACCAGGGCCGCAGGGTCGTCGCTGAACGACGCCAGGGCGGCCGCCGACTCCCGCACGACAAGGGAGAACCGGTCGTCGCTCGCTCGGGCGACGTAGCGAAGTCGTTCGATGGGATGCATTTGGTCGGCCTGGTATCTGTCGGCGAAGTGGACATGCTCGGCGGCCGGACGGCGTCGCACGAGGCACTTGGTGCAGGAGTGACCCTACCGCCCGTCGGCCGCTACGGACTCGGCGTGGTGGCGACGGACGAGCGCGTCGAACCGCCGTACCCGCGCATGGGTCGCATGACCCAGTGCGTTCAGAACCGAACCGGGCTACAAAGGTCTGCCATGGCTGGGGAGCGTGTCGGGCGGTTCGTGGTGACCGACTTTCTGGGGCGGGGCGCCACAAGCATCGTGTGGCGCGCCTTCGACACCGACGCGCCCAACGACCGCGCCAGAGACGTCGCGGTGAAGCGGCTGTCGGTCCCGGAGTCGACCGCCGACCGTGAGCGCCTCGCCCGGGAGGCCGAGGCGCTCGCCAAGCTCGACCATCCGAACGTGATCCGGGTCCGGGAGGTCGTCCCCGACGGGCCCGGGATCGCACTGATCCTCGACCTCGCCGACGGCGGCACACTCGCAGATCGGCTCCGGGAGTCGGGCCCCCTCACCCCCGAGAAGCTCCGAGAGCTGCTGGCGCCGGTCGCCGACGCCCTCGACGCTGCCCACCGGGTCGGTCTCGTGCATCGCGATGTCAAGCCCGGGAACGTCTTCCTCGCCGCCGATGGCCGGGCCCTCCTGGGCGACTTCGGCATCGCCCACGATGCCGGGAGGACGCAGATGACCCGCACCGACATGGCGATCGGGACCGCTGCCTACCTCGATCCCGAGGTGCTGAATGGCGCGGAGCCAGGGCCGGCGAGCGACCAGTACGCCCTCGGGGTCACGATGTACGAAGCACTCACCGGCCGTACACCGTTCGGTGGCGCCGTGCCGATGGCCGTGCTGCGTGCGGCCGAGTTGGGCGCGTTCGAGCCTCTGGATCGCCAACAGATCGGTCCGCATCTGGCGCTCATCGTCGAGCGATCATTCGCGCGTCACCCGGACGATCGCTTCGCCACGGTTGGCGAGGTCGCGGCAGCGTTGCGGGACCCGGAGCGCTTCGCCCACGAGGACGGTGCAGATCGTTCGTCCACCATCGCCTTTCGCCGAGCGACATTCGCGAGCACGCTCGCCGACGCACCGTCGGTGCGCTCTCCGAAGCGACGGATCATCGCCGGTATCGCCGCGGCGACCGCGCTCGTCGCCTCAGCCATCGGAGGTGCGCTCCTGCGCGATCGGGGGACCCGCCAGCTCAGTGATCCTGTTGCCATGGCGCTCCCCGCATGCAGTGCGGAGACCCAGCCGCAATGCGTCCGTTCGTTCTTGCGGACCTCGACCGGCATCGAGGTGACCTTCGCCGACGATCACGTCGCGACGTACCAGGTGGGTGAACGCGATGACGCCCTCCGCGTGTCGAACTGGCTCTGCGGAGAGCGGGCCACCCTCGCCCTCTACCGGCCGAGGACGGGCACGATCTACTACTTCTCGGCCTGGCCGGATTCACGATCCGACGAGCCGACGAAGGTTGCCGCTGACCGAACGGGCATCGTCCGAGCAACGGCGCTCCTTCCGTCGGACCGCGACGGCAACGGGTGCAGCGACCTGGCGCTGCAGACGGCATCAGCTCGAACGTGGTTCCTTCCTTCGGTGCAGTCCAATCGCCTGGTGGCCCTGCCGGAGATCGAGGCTCCCGCATTCCGATCGGCGCGACGGTGACAACGAGTCGTCGACGGCCGTCATCAGCCGTGAAGACGCGCCACCGGGCACTGGGCGCCGCGGTCGCGGTCTTCGTGTCGTCGTGCAGTTCGTCGCCGACGATCACCGAAGCGAACGCGCCGAACACCACCGTCTCCGGGCGGCCGGTCGAGTCGATCTCGTTCGACCTCGTGGCCGAACGCGGCGGACCCGGCATCGTCACACCCAGGAGCACCCCGCCGACAGCCGCCACAGCCGCCACTGAGCCCGTTGCTTCAGCTTCTCCGCCGGTCACCTCGACGCCGACGACGACCGCTCCCACCGTCTCGTCGAGCACGGCGCCGCCCACCATCGTGGCGGCCGCACCGACAGCGCCCTCCGCCCCGACCACGAAAGCACCGAGCCCCCGCCCGACGGCAACGCCAGTCACGCAGCCGCCGACGGCGAGTCCGACGTTCCCCGCGTCGCCGTCGGCGCTCCCTAAGACCACCGCAGGACCCCCGCCAGCAGCCCCGACGACGGTCCTCGTTGCGACGACGACCGTGCCCGCCACGTCGGCCCCGACGACCGTCGTTGCCGCGGCCCCGACGACCGTCCGCGCAGTGCCGACGACCGTACCCACATCGCCGCCATCGGCCGCCACCACCACGAGGGCTCCCACGGCCCTTGCCGTCGCCGGAGCGGCATGCCGGCGGAGCCAACTCGGCCAGCAGCGTCTCACCAAGGCCGGGCTGACGGTGCAGTGCGCCTCGGTGGCACAGCGACGCCGGTGGAGGCCGGTTCCCACCGTGGCCCCGCCCACGACCGTCCGCAGCGCGCCCGCCCTCGGACCGGGCTTCGACGGAACCACGATCCGCATCGGGCTGCTCACCACCACGACCCATCCCGTCTGGGGGACGCTCGGCCGCGCGATCAGCGCCGGTATCGATGCCCGCGTCGCCGCCATCAACCGTGGCGGCGGAATCAACGGCCGATATCGACTCGTCGTGGTGAAAGGTGAGACCAACTACGACCCGGCAGAGACGCTGAACCAGATCCAGGCGACAAAAGCGGACGTTGCGCTCTACGTCAGCCTCCTGGGAACGCCGTCGACCGAGGCGGCCGAACCGCTGCTGCGCAATGAGGGACTCGTGGCCAGCCCGGCCTCGCAGGAGGCGAGATGGGCCACGTCCCCAACCCTGCTCCCGGTGTTCAACAGCTACCAGGTGCAGGCGATCAACGGCATCGCGTACTTCGCCGAGCAGTTCGCGCTGAGCAACCCCGGAGTCCGCCCCGTCGTGTGCGCAGTGTCGGTCGGCACGAGCTTTGGCGACGCCGGGACCGAAGGTGTCCGCGCCGCCGCGGCGACGCTTCCGGTAACGCTCGGACCTCTCGTCACCCTCGCGGCGAGCGAGACCTCCTTTGCGCCGGCCGTCAGCGCACTCAAGGCCGGCGGCTGCCACGCGGTGTTCCTCACCGTCACACCGATCCAGACGCTGGGCATAGTCGTCACCGGCCGACAACTCGCGTTGTCGACGAGGTGGATCATCATGGGAGCCTCGTTCTCTGACCGCATCGTCACCCCGCAGACGGGGCCGTTGTTCGAACAGGGTGCCTGGGTGGTCGGCGACGGGACCCAATGGGGCGACGAGAGCGTTCCGGGCATGACCCAGATGAAGGCCGAACTGCTTGCTTCGGACAACCGTTTCTGGACCGAGAATCCTGACGTCGGTCTCTCGTTCGGCTGGGCCCAGGCGCGCACCATCGAACAGGTCTTGGAGCTCGCTGCTGCGCGGGGCGATCTCAGCCGGGCCGGCATCCTCGCGGCGTCACGGGCAACGGGTCCCGTCGCTCTCGGCGGTATCGGCTCGACGATCGACTACTCCCAGCCGGTCCGGCTGGCGAACGCGAAGACGACGATCTTCAACGTCGACAACTCGTATCGCAACGCCATCAGGGTGCTGGCGCGGGAGTACGGCTCACCCGCCGCGGCCGCCTACCGGCGCTGAGAGCCGATCAGCCCCCACCGGGGATCGTGACGCCCGGCGGCAGAGTGATGCCGGGAGGCAGTGTGATGCCGGGAGGCAGAGTGATGCCGGGAGGCAGTGTGATGCCCGGAGGGAGCGACACCGTCGGGATCGACGGCAACGTCATCGATCCCTGACCGGCAGCAACGATCGCCGAGCCCGTCGACAGGAAACGCACCTTGGCCGCCCAGGTCGGCTTCCAGCTCTTCGGCGCCCGGGGAGGCTTGGGCGGGAACGAGAAGTTCTGCTCACCGCCATAAGCCATGCTGTTGATGAATGACCCCTCGACCCCGGACAACACTTCCTGCGGGACCGCGCACGTTGTTGTCGACGGCGGCAGCACGGCTCGCTGTCGGATGAGCCGTGCGACTTCGGCATCGGGGATGTGCGAGGACAGGCCGGACCCGAAGTCGCGCACGTTCGACGACGTCCACACGACGAAGTCGCCGCCCGCGTTCAGACCGAAGCTCTGCAGGCTGTAGCCGAGCGCCCCGCCCACGGCCGGCCACGAGGCATTGCCCGCTCCGCTGGGCATCGCGTCGACCTTCAACGACATCGGCCCCATGAAGTCGCGGGCCAGCGAGAACCGGATCTCCGGGCTGTAGTTGCCGGACACGGTGTGGTCCCCGACGAGCGACGCTTCGCCGGGGATCGCCGGCGAATCGGGCCGCGGCCATTCCCCGTAGGTCTTGGCCGACCGTGACGACGGCGGGGTCGACCCGACGATACGCAAGGCCGATAATCCGGCGGGGAAACGACCTTGGAGGATGGCGTTGAGGTCGAGCACGAACGGCTGTCCCGCGCCGGCCTTCTCGCCGCAGCCCCAGTACAGGAGCATTCGGCCGAGCTTGCCGCTCTGGCGTTGGAGTTCGCGGAGCCCGTCAACCTCACTCGGGGTGGCGCGAGGGGTTTGCGGCGTCACGAGCGGCAGGGACGGTCCGATCTTCATGCCGCCCGGCACCACACGGGCGGCCTGCGGAGGCGCCGCGGAGCCGGTCGAATACAAGCGGAGGTCCATCGTCCGCGAGGAGCCGGCGAATCCCGACTCGGTCTCGACGGTCATCCAGTAGTTCGCGGTGGGCTTGGCCTGCGACTGGGCGATGCCGGTGGGGAGCACGACGACACCCAGGGCAAGACCGCAGGGGACGAGAACGGCGGTGCGACGCATGGCTTCCCTTTCGTTGAAACGATGTGTCGACCGTACGGACGGGGAACCTCGCTGACCATCGTGGCACCACGAGATCCGGGCTCTCCCGACTCGGACGAAACCCTTCCGCCGCAGCAACGCCAGCGCCCGCCGTCGCGAGTTGCTCGCCCAAGCCGTGGCGCTGTAGCTCCCGCGCTCTCGCCCGGGCCGGGTCAGCCGTCTCGAATCAGCCGCGGGCCGCGGCGTAGGCCGCGCGCACCGACGCGGCGTCACACGCCGGATCGGGTGTCACAACCTCGCCGCCGCCGAGTCCCCAGTCCCGGCGAAGGCGCGTCAGCAGTGCTTCCCCGTCGCCGCCGCCCGCCACGGACCATGCGACGGCCGCCTGGAGTGCGGCGCCGACGGCCACGTGCTCTTCGGCGGAGGGAATCGTCACCGGGCGTTGGGAGAGATCGGCGACGACCCGACGGAACGCCTCTGACCGTGCGCCTCCTCCGATCAGGAGCAGCCGGCCGTCGTCGCGCACACCTGCGGAGCGCAACGCGTCGAGGCCGTCGAGCAGTCCGCAGACGACGCCCTCGACCGACGCTCGGGCCAGTTGACCACGCGACACGTCGGAGCGGATGCCCGAGATAACTCCGGTTGCGTCAGGGCGATTCGGCGTGCGCTCACCGTCGAAGTACGGGACGCAGACGATCCCATCGGCACCCGGCGCGGTCTGCAGCACGAGCGCCTCGAATTCGGCGTGGTCCACGCCGAGCAGCCGTGCGATCGCATCGGTGACCTTCATCGCGTTGAGCGTGCACACCAGAGGAAGGAACCGGCCGGACGCGTCGGCGAAGCCGGCAACTGCTCCCGATTCGTCGGACGTCGGCGCGTTGGAGACGGCATAGACGGTGCCGGACGTGCCGAGGCTGATCACAACGTCGCCGGCGGCGAGCCCGAGGCCGAGCGCGGCTCCCATGTTGTCGCCGGTTCCGGGCCCGACGAGCACGTCACGCTCAAGACCCAACGCCGTCGCGGCCTCCGCCGTGAGCGTGCCGGCGACCTCGAAGGGCCCGAGCACCCGGGGCAACGCCGAGGTCCAGTCACGACCATCGTCCACGAGGGCGAGCAGGTCCGTTCGCCACTCGCTGCTCCGCGGAGACCAGTAGCCGCTGCCCGACGCGTCGCCCCGATCGGTGAACCGTTCACCGGTCAGGCGGCGGTTCAGCTCATCGTGGGGCAGATGGACCGACGCCATGCGGGCAAACGCTTCGGGGTGGACCGAGCGGAGCCAGGCCAGCTTGGTGATCGTGAAGGCGGCAACGGGGACGCTCCCGACCGCGTCGGCCCAGCCCTTTGCGCCGAGCCGGCCGACGAGCGCATCGGCCTGGGGAGCGGACTCGGTGTCATTCCACAGCTTGGCCGGATGCACCGGCGCGCCGTCGGCGTCCAACGCCACCATGCCGTGCTGCTGCCCGGCCACCGACATGGCCACGACATCGCTCCGATCGACTTCGGCGAGGGCAAGGTTGGCGGCTTCGACGAACGCGTCCCACCACGCGGACGGCGGCTGCTCCGAACGCGGCGGCGTGGTGGCGGGGTGGGCGGCCCTTCCCGTCGCCTCGAGCCGGCCGGTGTGGACGTCTCGGATCTCCACTTTGACGGACTGGGTGGACGAGTCGACGCCGAGGACCAAAGCCATGCCGATCACCGTAGCGAAGGCGACGGCTCAGTCGGCCGGGAAGGCACTGAAGGCACCACGGCGTCGCCCTCTCCCCGACGTCGAGGTACTCTCCGCGATGAACGAAACGGCTGACGACCGGGCAAGAGTCGCCCGAATCCAGAGAACCTTCGATCTTGCTGCAGATGGATACGACGGTCCTGCGTTGGGCTTTTTCGAATCCATTAGTCGTGAGGTAGTCGCGATCCTCGCCGTCGATCCAGCTTCCCGGGTCCTCGATGTTCCCTGCGGAACCGGACACGCAACGAGGGCCGTCCTGGAGATACTCGATCCGGATGGAACGGTTGTTGGAATCGATATTTCCGAACCGATGCTGGAACGAGCGCGATCACGAATTGGAAGCGATCCCCGCGTGCAGTTACGTCTCGGCGACCTTCGATCACTTGATGAAACACCGACGGGTTTCGACCTTGTGCTTTGCGTTTTTGGAATCTTCTTTGTCCCGGAGATGGCGAAAGCGCTCCATGGATTGTGGCAGCTCGTTTCGCCCGGCGGTCGCCTCGTTCTCGTCACCTGGGCGCCGAATGACATGGCTCCTTTGAAACCGATTTTCATGCAGCGAGTCCATGAACTTCGACCCGACCTCGTCCCCGTGCACCCGGCGGCGCACCCGTCTCCCACGTCTACAAGAAACGGCTTGATTGCGTTGTTTCAGGAAGCGGGCATCAACGTCCCGATCGAGTTCGTGGACATCGATCACAAGCAGTCGATCCTCACACCAGAGGCTTGGTGGGAGATGGTTATGGGAGCGGGCTTTCGAATCCACGTCGATGCCATGACGCAACGTGAAGCCGCCGATGTCCGAGCGGTCTGTGACGCAGCTGTTCTTCGTGACTCGATCACGACTGTGAGTTGCGACGCGCTCATGGCCGTAGCTACACGACCCACCACGGGCTAGCCAGTCAGCGGAGATCGTCCTCGGCGAAAAGGGGTTCGTTCGATGCGACCGGAGCTACACCTCAAATGCCGCTACCGAGGCCTCCGAGTACCCTCCTGGACCGAACCAACCAACGAAGCCCTGCCGCGTCAAAATAGCGAAGACCCGTCAGTCGGCCGTGAGGCGCTGGGCCAGCCAGGCGGGGAGGATCGACAGCGCCAGTACCGTCACCGAGACGACGTTGACGATCGGGAGGCTGTTCGGACGGGAGTAGTTCCCGAGGATGAACTGCGGCAGCGTGGTGACCCGGGCGCCGGCGGTGAACGTGGTCACGACGATCTCGTCGAAGCTCAGCGCGAAGGCGAGCAGGCCGCCCGCCACGAGCGCGCTGCGCAACAGAGGGAAGGTGACGTAGCGAAAGGTCTGAAAGGTGTCGGCGCCGAGATCGGCGGATGCTTCCTCGAGGTTCCCGGGGAGCCGACGCAGGCGCGCCAGCACGTTGTTGAACACGACGACGATGCAGAAGGTCGCGTGGGCAACGATGAGGGTCAGGAACCCGAGCTGCCAGCCGAGAACCTGACGGAATCCGGCATTGAGGGCGATGCCCGTGACGATGCCCGGCAGCGCGATCGGAAGGATGACGGCGAACGACACCACATCGCGTCCGAAGAAGGAGAACCGGTGAACGGCTAGGGAGGCGAGGGTCCCGAGGATCAACGCCACGACGGTGGCCGCGGTGGCCGTCTTCACCGAACCGCTGAGCGCGGCCCGCACCGCTTCGTCACGGAACGCCTGCCCCCACCACTTCGTCGTGAAGCCGGAGTAGATGATCGATCGGGCGCTGTTGAACGACAGCAGCAGCACATAGAACAGCGGCGCGTAGAGGATCACCATGACCAGGCCGGCGGCGGCGGCAAGAAGTCGGCGGGCGGTGAGGGAGAGGTGCATCAGCGACTCCCGATCACAGGTTCTCGAGTGCGCCGGAACGTCGCACGAGGAGCAGGTACACGACCATGATCAGCATCGGCACGACAGCGAACGCCGCGGCCAACGGCACGTTGTTCACACCGAAGTTCGCGTAGATCACGTTGCCGATCATCTGGGTCTTACCGCCGACGATCCCGACGGTGATGTAGTCGCCGAGGGACAGCGAGAACGTGAAGATGCTCGCCGCGAGGATCGCCGGAAGCAGGAGCGGGATGACGATCGCACGGAACGTCGCTCCGGCTTTGCCGCCAAGGTCCGACGATGCCTCGAGAAGCGAGTCGGGCAACCGGTCGAGTCCGGCGTAGATCGGGAGGATCGCGTATGGCAGCCACAGATAGGCGAGCACCAAGACAATGGCCGGGAGCCCAAACCCCGGCGACGCCCCGAACGCCTTGCGGAGGAGCCCGCCTTCGGGATCGAGGAAGGTGCGCCACGCGTACGCCTTGACGAGGTAGCTCGCCCACAGCGGCATCGTGATGGCAACAGCGAGGATGCGCCGGGTGCGCGCCTTCGCAACCTTCGCGAGATAGAACGCGATCGGGAACGCCACCACAAGGTCGACGACGGTGACCGCAAGGGCGACGAGAAGGGTTCGCAAGGCGACCCGCCGGTACACACCCACGTCGAGCAGTTCCCGGAAGTTCTGCAGCCCGGTCGTCTTGACGACCGTGAACGTGAAGGAGTCGAGGCTGTAGAAGCTCGTGACGAGCAGCGCCACCAGCGAGCCCAGGTACACCACGACGAGCCACGCCAGTGGCGCACCGAGCAGCGCCGTCAGCTGGGCCCACCGACGTTTCGCGAAGCCCCGCGAGACGCGCCTCGAGACCGCGCTCATCGCCGCGTCCAGACCGAGCCGACATGCCCGGTCGGCTGACGCGGCGAAGCCGCGACGAGCACCCGACAAGGGGTGCTCACCGCGGCTTCAGCGATGCGCGCAGACCGACGCACGGACGAACGGAAACTCGTTGGGCTTCAGCCCTTGAGCTCCGTCCATGCCTTGGTCCAACCCGCATAGTCGACGCAGATCGGGCCACGTCCGTCGAGGCACTCCTTGGTCGGGGTGGTCCAGTACCAGATGTCGGCAAAGTAGCTCTCGTCATCGGCATGGAACGTGGTGCAGTGATTCGGGTCCTTGGTCTCTTTGCACGACAGCTTGTTGGCCGGCGCTTCACCGAAGTACTCCGTGGCCATGGCGTTGGCCTTCGGGCTGATGATGTAGTCCATCCAGAGGTACGCACAGTTCGGGTTCTTCGCCTTGGCGGCGATCATCCAGGTGTCGGACCACCCGGTGGAGCCCTCCTTCGGCTTGACCACGGCGACCTTCTGGCCGTCGGCAATTGCCGTGTTGGCGGTGACCTGCCACGCCGTGCCGACCACCATGGAACCGGCCTTGAACCCGGCGATCTGCTTCGTGTAGTCCGACCAGTACTCGCCGATCAGCCCCTTCTGCACCTTCAGGAGTTCCATCGACGCAGCGAGCTGCTTCTCGTCGAGAGCGTAGGGGTTGGTGATGCCGAGATCGGGCTGGGTCTTCATCAGGTAGAGCGCGGCGTCGGCGATGTAGATCGGCGTGTCATAGGCCGTGACCTTGCCCTTGAAGGGCGAGGCGGCATCCCACACGACGCTCCACGAGTCGGGGGCCGGGGTGGCGACGTCGGTGTTGTACATCAGCAGGTTGGCGCCGCGACCATGGGGCACCCCGTACGACTTGCCGCCGACGGAGTTCCACGGCTTGTTCTTCAAGCCGTCGAACACGTCCGCGTAGTCCTTCAGCAGGTCGGTGTTGACCGGAGCGACGTCGCCGGCGGCGATGAGACGCAGCGAGGCATCGCCGGAAGCCGAGACTGCGTCGTACTCACCGGTCTTGATCAGCTGCACCATCTCGTCGGAGGTGTTGCCGGCCTTCACGTTGACCTTGCAGCCCGACGACTGCTCGAAGGGTTCGACCCACGCCTTCTCGGTGTAGCCCGGCCAGGCGATCAGGTTGACCTGGCCCTCCGGTGCGCCGATCTCCGTGGCCATCGGCAGGTCCGGTGCGGCGATACCGGCGGCGGCTTCATTGCCGGCCGCCGCTTCCGTCTCGGCCACCGCCGCTTCCGTGACAGCAGCTTCGGTCTCCACGGCCGCCGCCTCGGTCTCCGCAGGGGCGGCCTCGGTCGCGGCAGCTTCGGTGGCGGGAGCGTCAGTGCTCTTGGAATCACTGCCGCACGCAGCGAGCAGAAGGGCAGACGCTGCCGCCAGGGCGACGAATCGCCCGGTTGATCGGATACGCATGGTTACACCTCTTGAGTTGGTTGGACGAACGGGAGGGCTGAGTCGGCAGACCCTTTGGCGCGGAGCCTGGCCGCGGTCGCACGAGTGTATGCGGGAACGCTGCGTTGTCCAGGGTCCACGGTCGACGGGCCGACGAGATCTACGCCGACGGCTGGCATCGGAGACCTCCCTGCTAGAACGGTGCGCCGCAGGTCGGACAACCCCAAAGGAGGCCGCTATGGACAAGGTGCTCGTGATCGTGCCATTCGCGTTCGGCGACGAGGGCATCGGGAACCGCCAGGCCCAGATGAACGACGTGCGCCTCGCCCCGGACACCATCGTCGACTTCCGTGGGGTCAAGGCGGGACCGGCGTTCTACGACAGCCACCACGACCTGGCGCTCGCCGAGGTCTCCATGTTCGAAGCAGGCCGCAGGGCGCAGGAGGAGGGTTACCAGGCCGTCTGCGTCGACACGATGAGCGACTCGGGCGTGAACGCGCTCCGCTCGGTGCTCGACATCCCCGTCATCGGCCCGGGTCGCGCCTCCTATCTGATCGCCCTCTTCCTCGGGTCGAGGTTCTCGGTGCTGACGCAGTGGGACGGCTGGATGACGCTCTACAAGAAGGGACTGCAGGAGCATGGGCTCGCCGACAAGTGCGCCTCGATCCGCTCGATCAACGTGATGCCCGATCCGGAGAACCTTCTCGGCGGCAAGGAGGAGGACATCTTCCCGATGCTGCGCGACATGGGCATGCGCTGCATCGAGGAGGACGGCGCAGAAGTCATCTGCATCGGCTCGACCACCATGCATCAGGCGGTGCCGTACCTGCGCGAGGAGCTGCCCGTGCCGGTGATCAACCCGGGCCCGCTGTCGTACAAGCTGGCCGAGATGCTTGTCGGGCTCGGCCTCAGCCACAGTCGCAAGGCCTACCGGCGCCCCGACGTACCGAAGCTCGACATGCTCACCGCGATGATGGAAGCCGCCGCGGCGAGCGAGGCGAGCGCGTGACCACGCTTCCCTGGGCGACCCGATTCGTCAGCGGGCGCCCGGGGTTCGGAGCAGACCCTGCAGCCGGCCGGACATCTCCTGACCCAGCATCCGGTCGACCTGCAGCCACACGGGGTCGACCTCGGGGTTGAACACGGCGGCGCGGTTGCGGAGATCACGGGCGGCGCGTTCCACCGGGTCGGCGGCGGGACCCTCGAGCACTTCATCGGGAACGCCACCGGCGACGAGGTCCAGCCAGCGGTCCCGATAGCGGTGCACCGGTTCGAACACGTTTTCGAACGCCGCCGCGGTGGCCCGCTGCACGATCATCCACGACGACATGATCGACCACTGCCGCGGCGAGATGTGGGCGGGCGAAAGACCATCGAGCGCAACCGTGGCGGCTCGGACGTCGTCGAGCGGGGAGTACACGAAGTCGAGGTAGCGAAGGTTCGCACCCGGGTCGACACGCGGCGGGAGATCGAGGTGGAACGCGAACTCGTCCCCGGTGCAGATGGAATCGAGGGTGAAGTGCGGGACAGCGCTCGTAGAAGGTGAGTGTGCATACAACATGTGGCTGTCAAGACCGATCATCTCGACCGACATCGCGATGTACACCAGCGTGATGGCGTCAGCACCGGGCGCTGCGTCTTGACGGAATGTCCGGCACACCCCCACCGGCCCAAAGCCGCCGACGAGGGGGAAGCGTGGCGCTGCCCCATTGTCGCCCACGTCTTCGACGAGGCCCAGCCGTTCGACGATGACGTCGAGCTGTTCGACGCAGAGGTCGCGGGCGCGCGTCACGACGTGGCTCCGGCGGCGACCGTGCGGCTCACGACTGGTCCCCCGCTCGCGCCTTTGCCCGGTCGGCCTCGATCATCCGCGAGGCCACTTCCTTGAGCACCCAGGCGTTCGCCAGTTCCGGATTGGCGCGCCTCGCCGGTGACGGAATCACGGTTCGGGTGCGCATGTCGTCGGCGGTGACGATGCGATGGGGCTCGATGCCGTTTCCGGCGTCGTACTGCGCGGCGCGCCAGCGGCGATAGGCGAGCTGGAGCGAGTCGCTCTTCACGTGGAGCTCGGCCGAAAGGTCGAACGGCACGAGTTCGGGGCGCTGGCCTTCGACGGTCGGCTGATCTTCGTAGAAGATCTTCATGGTCCGCCCGTAAGAGTTCTTGTCGGCCCACCTACCGGTGAAGAACGTGCGAAGCATCGTCCACTTCGACACCGTGGTGTGCTCGTCGATCGGCACCGCCGCGGTGAAGATCTTCAGTTGTCCGAGGGGCAGGTTCACCTCGAGCATGCTCACGTTGGGGAAGTAGAGACCGGTCTTGGTCTTGACGAGCGGGCGCTCCTTGCCTTTGCGGAGGTACTTCCACATGCCGCTGGCCGGCGGAGGGTCGAGCAGCACGGTCGTCTGCGCGCCGATGAGGCGACCCGAATCGTCGCGGAGCTCGACGAGTTCGAAATCATCGATCTCCGGCTTGTCCGGATTCCCGAACGAACCGGCGTGCACGAACGGGGTGTGGGCGATGTCGACGGCGTTCTCGATCACCCGTTCGAAGTTGGCATTCCAGACGAACTCGCCGTGGACGACGGCGTAGCCCTCGGCGTGTGCCTTGGCTGTCCGGTCGAGCGTCTCGATCGGCGGTACCGGCGGACGCTCGTGTTCCGGTGCGTCGCCCATAAAGACAAACACGAAGCCGTAGCGCTCGACCACCGGGTAGTTGTCCGTCCGTGCCTTCTTCGGGATAGGCACCGAAGGCGCGTTCGACGGAATCTTGCTGCACGCACCGTCGGGTCCGAATTCCCAGCCGTGGTATGGACAGCGGATGCAGTCGCCGTGCACGCTGCCGCCCGACAACGCCCCACCACGATGTACGCAGAGGTCGTTGTGGGCGACGAGCTCACCGCGACTGGTCCGGTACAGGACGAGGTCCTGACCCATGATCTGGACCTTGTGCGGCTTGTCCCCGACAAGGTGCACGAACTCGACGGCGTACCACTGGTTCTTGAGCATCGTCGATGACTGTATCGCCACGCTCGCCTGCGCTGCCCGTTCGGCGACCATGACCGATCGGCCGTGGTTTTGGGCGCGGACGTGGTGGAATCATCTTCGTGTCTTCGCTCGTCCGGTCACTTCACACCATTGCGTCGGCCGGCACCACCGGTCCGTTCGATGCAGTCCACGTGCGGGTGTTCTACCCGTCACAGGTGCCGGGCGGAGCGAACGGCGAGCGACCGGCGGAGTTGTCGAGCGGCATGATCGCCGCCGACGGCACGCTCGCGCCGTTTCCCGTCGTGGTGGTCTGCAATCCGGTGAACATCGGTCCGGAGTACTACCGCTGGCTCGCCCTGGCCTTGGTGCCACTCGGCTATGTCGTCGCGACGTTCTCCTGGTTGTCGCCAGGGCCCGGCGGCATCGTCGTCCAGGCCGGCGGCCCGCTGAGCGCAATGGGGGCCGACGGCGATCAGGCCCCCGCCGTGGAGGTCATCACGGCAGCGCTCGCCGAGCTGAACGCGGGCGTGGGAATCCTTGGCGGCCTCCTCGACACCTCACGTGTCGGCGTCATCGGCCATTCCGCCGGAGGGGCGATCGCGCTGGGCGCCGCCGACCATCGCCATCATGCGTCCGTTCGAGCGGTCGTATCGATAAGTGCACATACTGCTGTGGGGGTTCCTCCGGCAGACGGATCCGGGACGATCATGCGGACCACCCCGACGGACTGCCCGGTGTTGCTCATCGGCGGCACCCACGACGGGGTGATCGATCGGAGTCGATTCCGCTACGACACGCCGCCGGGGGCCGACTGGGACCCGGTCGGCCGAACGTTCCGCGAAGCGTTCACGAGTGACCGGGGCGACTGCATGCTCGCCTTCGTCCGCGGAGCGAATCACTTTTCCTTCACCGACCCCGACGACGACCCGACCGCCGGGCGTCCGTTCCTCGACCATCCCGCTGCCACCGCCGGCACAATCGTACGCGCACATACCGTATCGTTGATCGGCGCGTTCTTCGACCAACACCTACGGAGCGAAGATCCACAGCGTTCGGCCGCGCTGTTCGACGCGCTCCTCGCTCATCCCATGATTGCGCTCTCCCAGCGGCGCTGAGCCTGTCGGCTAGTGTCCCGAGTCACAAGTCTGCTGCGGAATTCTCGGCCGGATTCCGCCGTGGCGGCGTTCTCGTCGTTGCGGTTGGACAAGGCAGGCGCTGCCTCCTGCGTCCTTGCCACAACGAAATCCGACTCGCGCATTCCGCGAGCTGCTTACGACTCGGGACACTAGTAGGTCAGCCGACAGGAACGGCCGCTTCGGGGGCGAAGGCCACCGTGACGCGCTGTTCCGCC
Source organism: Acidimicrobiia bacterium (assembly GCA_031418775.1). Lineage (GTDB taxonomy): Bacteria > Actinomycetota > Acidimicrobiia > Acidimicrobiales > JANYDT01 > JANLQX01. The sequence continues at coordinate 620 of JANOJN010000031.1, read as the reverse complement.
CGGGCCGAGGGGCGCGGCCCGCTGTTCTGCTCGAGCACGAACACCGAGGCTCCGACATCCAAGGAGACCGTGTGGCGGCTCACCGGCCCGAGGTACTCCGTGTGAGCGACCGTCCCGGTGGCCACGATCTCGCCGCCCGCCGCCGAGACGCCGTCGGCCAGGATGCGGATCTTCTCCGGCCGAAGGGCGAACGATCCGTCACGACCGAGCAGCGCAGTGGCCGCCGCCCCCGTGATCGAATTCGACGTGCCGACGAAACCGGCGACGAACGGCGACACCGGCCGCTCGTAGAGGTCCTCGGGTGTGCCGATCTGCTCGATCCGACCCTTGTTGAACACGGCGATCCGGTCGCTCATCGTGAGGGCCTCCTCCTGGTCGTGGGTGACGAACACGAAGGTGATGCCGGCGCGGTGCTGGATGCTCTTCAGCTCGATCTGCATCTGCTGACGCAATTTCAAGTCGAGCGCGCCCAGCGGTTCGTCGAGCAGGAGGACCTTCGGACGATTGACAAGTGCGCGTGCCAACGCCACCCGTTGACGCTGACCACCCGACAGCTGGGACGGCTTGCGGTCGCCGTAGCCTTCCAGGGCGACGGACGCCAGGGCCTCGGTGGCCCGCTG
>JANOJN010000030.1:0-11753 GCA_031418775.1 Acidimicrobiia bacterium | reverse complement strand
GGACGACGCTCCTATGTGGTCGACGTCGGCACGCAAGTGGCACACGCTCCTCTGCGCGCCTACGTCATGGGGGAGCGCGGTGCCGATCACGAGGAGTCGCCGTCGGTCGACGAGCTCACGACGATGGCCCGCCTGACCCGTGAAGCCATCGACGCCGGTGCGCTCGGTTTCACCACCAGCCGCACCTACATCCACCGCACGAAGGCCGGGAAGTTCCTCGGCACCCGGTTCTCGAGCGCCGACGAACTCCACGCGCTCGTCGGAACGCTTGGCGAAGCCCGCACCGGCGTGATCCAGCTGATCTCCGACGCGTACCAGTCGACCGATGAGGACTACGTCGATGCCGAGCTCGCACTCATGCGCTCGCTCGTCGAGGTCAGCGGACGTCCGCTCTCCACCACGGTGCAGCAGCCCTTCGCCACTCCGGACCGCTGGCGCAAGATATTCAGCGTGCTTGGTAACGCGCAGCAGGCGGGCCTGTCGATGCGTGCGCAGATTGCACCCCGGCCGATCGGGGTGCTCCATGGTCTCGAGGCCAGCGTGAACCCGTTCATCCTCTGTCCGGGCTACCGCGAGATCGCCATGCTGCCCACGGCTGAGCGGGTGCGAGCCATGGCTGACCCCGACCGGCGGGCGCGGATCATCGCCGAGCACGAAGCACTCGGCGCCCGCGACGGCATCCTCAACGATCTCGTCCACGGCCTCGCCAACCTCTTCCCGATGAGCGACCCGGTCGACTACGAGCCGGCGCCCGAGCACTCGATCGCCCGGCGCGGCGCGGCCGCCGGGGTCAGTGCGGTCGCGTTCCTCTACGACACCCTTCTCGAAGACGACGGGCGCCGACTGCTCTACATGCCGCTGTTCAACTACGTCGCCGGCGATCTTTCGGAAGTCCGCGAGATGCTCGGTTCACCGGTTGCCATGATCGGACTCTCCGACGCCGGCGCACATTGCGGGGCCATCTGTGATGCCTCGTTCCCGACGACAGCGCTCGGGCTTTGGACCCATCGCCGCCGTGGCGAAGGTCTTCCGGTGGAGGCGATGGTTCATCACCTCACGCAACGCACCGCGGCCCACGTCGGCTGGCACGATCGCGGCGTCCTCGCGGTCGGACGTGTCGCCGATGTGAACGTGATCGACCTCGATGCCCTCAGTGCCGCTCCTCCGCGCATCGTGAAGGACCTACCGGCCGGTGGGCGCCGTCTCAACCAGAGCTCGACCGGATACCGCGCGACCATCAAGTCCGGCGTCGTCACGTTCGAGGATGGCGTGCCGACCGGCGCGCACCCGGGCCGACTTGTGCGCGGCCCGCAACCGGCCTCCCTCTAGCGCGCAGGCTGGCGTGGGCCAGCCGGTCCCGGGTCGTAGCATCATCCGGTTATGGCACTGAACTTCGTCATCATCGGTGGGGGACCCGCCGGAAACCAGGCCGCCACCTACGCCGCCCGGCTCGGCGCCACGGTCACCATGATCGAACGTGATGTCGTCGGTGGAGCCGCCCACCTCTGGGACTGCATTCCCTCCAAGACGATGATCGCGACCGGCGGAGCTATGAGCTTCGCCCGCCGCATCGAGGGCATGGGTCTCGACGTGATGCAGCCCCACATCGATCGCGAAGCGCTCCGCGATCGCGTTGTCGGTATCGAGAACCGGCTGTCGACGTCGATCACTGATCAGCTCACCAGCCAGGGCGTGCGGCTCATCAAGGGCACGGCGACACTCGACGGACCGAACACCGTCGTGTCGGTGACCGCCGATGGAGAGACGGAACGTCTCCACGCCGACGCGATCCTCGTCGCCACCGGGACCCGGCCGAGGATCCCGGACTGGTGCCAGCCCGATGGCGAGCGCATTCTCACGACCCGCGATTGCTACCCACCCAAGGAGATCCCCGAACATCTGATCGTGATCGGTTCCGGTGTGACCGGCGTGGAATTCGTGCACATGTTCTCCTCCATCGGTTCCAAGGTCACGCTCGTGGTGAGTCGCCAACAGGTGCTGCCGCAGAAGGACCCGGAGGTCGCCGCCGTGCTCGAGGACGACTTTCTCCGCCGCGGGGTGGCCCTCCTCAAGGGCGCCCGCGCCACTGCGATCGAGCGGACGGGCGACGAGGTCGTGGTCCGCTGCGATGACGGACGAGTGGTGCGGGGAACTCATGCCGTGCTCGCCATCGGCTCCGTCGCCAACACCGACGGTCTGCAGCTCGACCGTGCCGGTGTGGTCACCGACAAGAGCGGCTACATCACCATCGGCCATCACTGTCAGTCCAACATCTCGCACATCTATGCAGCGGGCGACGTATCCGGCAAGCTTCCCCTGTCGAGCGTTGCGTCTATGCAGGGCCGCAAGGTCGCCGAGCACGCCATGGGTCTGCACACCCGCCAGCACCGCCACCTCGACTACGACAAGGCCGCCAGTGCGATCTTCACCGAGCCCGAGATCGCCGACGTGGGCCTCGCCGAAGCCGATGCCTTCGCCATGGGTCGCAAGATGCGGGTCACGAAGGTGCCGTTCTCGGCGTCACCGAAGGCGCTCATCAACAACGATTCCCGCGGCTTCGTGAAGATCATCAGTGATCCCCTCACGGGCGTGGTGCTCGGCGGGTCCATCGTCGGCCGGCACGCGGCGGAGCTGATCAGCGTGATTGCACTGGCCGTGACCGCCGGCCTCAAGGTCACCGACATTGCCGAGTCCATGCTCGTGCACCCGGCCCTCTCGGAAGCGTTGGCCGAGGCGGCCGAGTAGAGCCGAGCGACCGGGACTCAGCCGGGTTTCGTTGCCGTGACGGCAACGAACAGCGCGGCGGGCCGGACCAGCACATCGGTAAAGCCGGCCCGCTCGGCGAAGGCCCGCAGTTCCTGGGGCGTCGACGACTTCGAGATGTTGGCCGGCCGGTGCACCGGATCGATCTCGGCCATCTCGAGGAAGAACGACCAGCCTTCTTCGGAGAGCAGGTTGTAGTTGTCGATGTAGAGGCGGCCACCCGGCTTGAGCACACGGAACATCTCCCGCACGTAGCGGTAGCGGTCCCACTCGTCGAGGTGCATGAACACCACCGTGCAGTAGATCGCGTCGAGCGAGTCATCGGGAACGGCACGGAGATCGGACCCGGCAAGTTCGACGAACGACACGTTCGGAACTCCCGCGAGCGCCTCAGCGGCGTGGGCCAGCATGTTCTTCGAGACATCGCCGCCGATCCAATGCTTCACGTGCGGCGCGAGATGGTGGGCGACGCGGCCCGCTCCGCAGCCGATCTCCATCACCGTGTCGTCGGGCCCCAGGCGAAGCTCGCGGCGCAGGAGATCGGCACTCTCGATACCGGTGCGTTCCCACTCGGCATCGTCGGTGTAGCCGGCCACGGAGATGCGGGCGTCGTCGATCGAGCGGGAGACGCCGTCCCATACCGTCCGGTAGTCGCCACGGGCGCGCTCCAACTCGGGCGCTCGAACCCATTCGAGAGACGCGTCGCCGAGACGCTTCGTCAGACCGCTCGCCGAGCGGACCTCGACGACGAGCGCGAACTCGTCGGCTGTGGTGTCGTCGTCGCCGCTGACGAGATCACGGGTCAGGGTCTTGCGAAACCCCGACAGGACAGCTTGGGGAACACCGAACGCCTCTGAGACGTCTTCCCGGACCACGTCCGGAGCGAACGTGAGCACCGCTCGGCCATCGAGCGACACGGTGATCTCCACCTCGCTGGCGTCAGTGGCGAACGTCCAGCCGACCACCTCGACGGTCTCGGCGAATTGGATCCAACCGGTCGGCGCGTCGAGGTGGCCGAGAATCTGGGCGTCAGGCATGTCCATGTCGGCCGGGACCATATCGGACTCCTGCCCGCACCCGCTTATCTGCCGCGTTTTGCGGCCGGAGCCGGGCTCCGCGCTGGCAACGGTTGGCCCGACATATGTTCGGACCCGAGGCGATGTGCTCCTTTTTCCACGCCATCAATAAGCCGCCACGGATCGGCGCGGAGACTGCCAAGGAGCAGGGCGCCGACACGTTCTGACGCCTCACCTGCTGACGGACGCGGGCCGAGCCGGTCATGGCCGCTCAGCGGAGCCAACCGACGGCGTCGGCCGCCAGCGCAGCGGCCCCCGCCACCGGCTCGACGTCAAGTTCCACCGCCGTCAGGCCACGGCTGCGGAGCCGTTCAAGCAGGGCAGCTGCGAGACGGCTCTCCCGCAACAGCCCGCCGGCGAGGACGATCGGCTCGTGCTCGACCGGTCGCAGGGCGAGGACGGATCGTTCGAGCTCGACGGCGGCGTCGGCGACCAACACACGCGCCGCGTCATCTTCCCCGGAAAGAGCGATCCCGGCGAACACCGCAATCTCGCTCGGATGCATGTGGAGGGTGGCCCGGATGATCCGCCAGCGGGCATCGCCCGTCTCCCCGGCGCTTTCCGCCCCTAGCGCGTGACGCCCGGGGCGAGGGGCGATGTGGTCGAGCACAACTGCAGTCATCGCGGTCGGCGGTCGGCGGCCGTCCAGCGCTTCCAGGACTCGTCGGAGCACCTCGGCCCCGAGCCAGTAACCCGAACCCGCATCGCCGAGTTGCCAGCCGTGTCCGTCGACGGTAGCGACCTCGCGCCGATTGCGGATGCGCGCAGCAATCGCTCCGGTACCGGCGATCACGACTAGACCGTCGGGTGACGCACTCCCGGCAGCAAACGCGATCTCGGCGTCGGTTCGGAGCAGTGGTTCCGCGTCGACGCCACGTGATCGCGCCGCCGTCCGAATCGTTCCCTCGAGTTCGGATCGGCGTGCTTCGTCGAGACCCGCCAGGCCGACGACGATGGCGACGACACTCGGGCGATGCCATCCAGCGAGGGCAGCGTCCATGGCCGAGCCGACCGCAGCCGCGGTCTCTTCGGTTCGACGTGTCGAGGGGTTGCCGCCGGTGGATCGGCCGATCGGCCCGGCGACTCCGTTTCGGTCGATGGCGACGGCACGCGTCGACGACCCGCCGATGTCGACGCCCATCACCACCTCCGGGCCTCCACCGGAATGGTCTCGAAGTTCTCCCGGAAACGGGTCGGTCATGCACTCTCCTCGTACCCGACATGGTCACATCGACGGACCACCGAACCTACGCTTCGTTGCTGTGATCTCGCCGGACATCTTCGTCTCCACGTCGCTCGGAGCGCTACGCGCCATCGCCGAAGACAACCGCGAGCGAATTGACGAGGCGGCGGCGCTGCTCCATCCGGTGATCGCCTCGGGCGGCATCATCCACGCGTTCGGAACGGGGCACTCACGGGCCGCGGCGATGGAAATGGCCGGGCGTGCCGGCGGCCTCATCCCGACCAACCAGATCTCGCTCGGGGACCTCGTGCTGCGCGGGGGAGAAGGGCCCGAGGCACTCGAGGATCCGCTCCTCGAACGACGCAGCGACATGATCCCGCGCCTCCTCGCTTTCGCCGATGTTCGTGATGGCGACGGCTTCGTCATCATCTCGAACTCCGGTGTCAACGCATCGATCGTCGAGATGGCGAGCGCAGTAGCCGCGCTTGGACTGCCCATCATCGCCGTGACCTCCACGGCCCACTCCAACGCCGTGCCGAGCCGCCACCCGTCGGGCCGTCGTCTGCTCGACCTCGCTGACGTCGTGCTCGACAACGGCGCTCCGCTGGGCGACGCGATTCTGGAGGACGGAAATGGTATGCGCGCATGTGGTATCTCCTCGATGAGCTCGGCGCTGCTGATCCAGATGCTCACCGCAGAGATCATCTCGCGCATCACCGCCACCAGTGCCGACGCGCCGGTGTATGTCTCGGCGAACATGCCGGGCGGACACGAGCGCAACCTCGGCATCGAAGCCGCCTATGCCGGTCGGCTCTACCGGATCGCCGGCTGACCCGATGGACACCTCGCTGTCCACGCTTCCCGCCGTCGGCCGTGGCGAACGAGCCGGTGGACGCTTCACCATCGACCACACGACGTCGCTCGACACCCGAGGGTTCGCGCCGCTCGAGCAGGCCCGGATCGAGCGACTGCTGCGGTTCCTGCCGTTCAACCTCGATCGCACGGCCAAGGCGCCAACGGACGTATCGGGCAAGGGAAACACGGTCCGGTTCACCGTCGACAATGCGAGCCTGACGGTCGAGGAGTACCGCATCGATGTCAGCCCCGAGCGGGTCGACGTGAGGGCAGGGAGCCTCGACGCTTGCTCTCTGGCGATCGCCACGCTTCGCCAACTCCTTCCGGTCGACAGCTACCGACACCAACCGTCGCCGAGCACGGCGTGGGATCTGCCCTGCTGCTCGATCGCCGATGCGCCGACGCTCGCCTGGCGAGGCCTGCTGCTCGACGTCAGCCGCCATTTCCTTCCGAAGCATGGGGTGCTGCGCCTGCTCGAACGCATGGCCGACCTGCGACTGAACCGGCTCCAGTTGCACCTGTCCGATGACCAGGGGTGGCGATTCGAGAGCAAGCGCTTCCCGCTGCTCCACGAACGGGGCTCACACCGGACCCGTTCCCAGCTGAGTCACTTCAACGAGCCGCCGGTCTTCGACGAGACACCGCACGGTGGCTACTACTCGCAGGACGACCTTCGCGAGATCGTTGCGTTTGCGGCGGATCGGGCGATCGTCGTGGTGCCCGAGATCGACCTCACGGATTCCGATGCCATCGTGATGGCGTGGCGGGGGCTCGGCATTGCCCAGCGCGCAGCAGCCGCCGGTCGCGACGTCATCCTCGCCCCGGTGTTCCCGCTCTACTTCGACTACTCCCAGTCGGACGACGAACGTGAACCCATGGCCATCGGCGGGCCGATCTCGCTCGACGACGTGGCCGGCTTCGATTTCTCGGGTGCTGGATGGCCCGACGACCAACGCCGCGGCGTCCTCGGCGCCCAGGCGCAGCTGTGGACGGAGTGGGTGGCCAGCGAACGGGAGATCGACTTCGCGCTCTTCCCGAGGCTGTGCGCGTTTGCCGAGATCGCATGGACGGGCGCCCCAGCCGCGTCCGGGTTCTCCGATCGGCTGGCCGCACACCTCCAGCGCTTCGATGCCGCCGGCGTCGAGTACCGGGCGCTCGACGGACCCCGCCAATGGCAAGAGGGTGGAACCGGCCACCGAGCACACCGGAGCCCCTGGCCGCTCCACGACATGCTTGCCCGCCTCGAGCGGGCTGCGCTCACCGGGTCTGTCGCCTTCGGTGGGGACGACTGATGCGACTGCTGCGCAACGCCGTGGTGCATCGGTGGCCGGCTCCGCCGGTCCGGGCCGACGTGCTGATCGACACCCACATCCGCTGGATTTCGCCATCGATCTCGCCGGAAGTCGGATGGGACCTGATCGATCTCGAGGGACATCACCTCGCTCCGGGGTTCATCGACGTACAGATGAACGGGGGCTTCGGCCACGACCTGACGTCGGATCCGTGGACGATCCCCGTGCTCGCCGGACACCTGCCGGCCCACGGCGTCACGGCGTTCCTGCCGACGATCATCACGTCGCCGGCCGACTCCGTGGTCGCCGCCCTCGACGTCGTACGCGGACTCCGGCGACCTGCCGCAGGCGGGGCCAGCGTGCTCGGCCTGCACATGGAAGGCCCCTTCCTTTCGCCCGAGCGTGTGGGTGCCCACGAGTCGGCCTACCTCCGGTTGCCCGATCCTTCGCTCACCCGCGGGTGGTCACGGGGGAGCGGTGTCCGGCTTGTCACGCTGGCCCCGGAGCTTCCCGGTTCGCTTGCCGTGGTTCGTGAACTTGTGGCTCGCGGAGTCGCGGTTTCTGCCGGGCATTCGATGGCGTCCTACTCGCAGCTCGGCGATGCGGTCGACGCGGGCGTGCGTGCGGCCACCCACCTGTTCAACGCGATGGGGCCGTTCCACCATCGTGAGCCCGGCCTCATCGGTCGCGCCTTCACCGATGATCGACTCGCCGCGTCGATCATCGTCGACGGCCACCACGTACATACCGCCGCCGTTCGCACGGCATGGACGATGTTGGGCGCCGGTCGACTCATGCTCATCACCGATGCCATCGCCGGACTGGGGATGGGCGACGGATTGTTCGAGCTCGCGGGTGTGCCGGTGCAGGTGAGCGGCGGTGCCGCTCGAACTGCTGACGGCGTTCTCGCCGGGAGTGTGCTGTCCATGGACGAGGCTGTGCGAAATCTGATCGAGATCACCGGTTGCTCCCCGTCGGAAGCGTTTGCCAGCGCGTCGACAACTCCGGCCCGGGTGCTCGGCGAGACCGACCGTGGCATGATCAGCGAAGGTATGCGCGCAGATCTTACGGTACTTGACGAGACCCTGTCGGTGGTCACAACGTTCGTCGACGGAGCGATCGCGTTCGTCTCCCCTCCGACTGAGCCGCGGAGGCGTTGAGTCCCGGCTCACCATTGCGAGTTGAGTGTTTTCCCACCGGAATCTGAGGAATGAGCCAAGTGACCTATGGGCAGCCGTCGGTTGCCATGCGACGATGGGTAGCAAGAGGTCGCAGGGAACGCTCCTCAGCAGTAGGGATTGCAGAACGGGTGGAACACGAGGCGCTCACGAGCGCCTCGTGCCGCGTTCGTGATCCCGTCGCGGCCACGGTTACGCTCAGCCCAAGGCTCCCACGAAGAGAACATCACGGCCACGGCGGGCTGTCGATGGTGACCGCGCCCAGCTGCTCACCCCGACGACGTACTCGTTCGGAACCGGACCGCCGGCACCTACCCCTTCGTGAACCTCATGTCTCGCAGGAGCTACGAAAAGGAGAAGTACCGACTCCAAGTCGAGCTCTTGAAACTGCAGGCCTGGGTGAAGGAGTCGGGAGAACGTGTTGTCGTTGTGTTCGAAGGGAGCGACGCTGCGGCCAAGGGCGGGACGATCCGGCGGTTCATGGAGCACCTCAATCCCCGAGGAGCCCGGGTGGTTGCGTTGGAGAAGCCGAGCGAGATCGAGCGTGGGCAGTGGTACGTCCAGCATCTGCCCACCCGGGGAGAGATCGTCCTGTTCGACCGATCCTGGTACAACCGCGCCGGGGTCGAACGGGTCATGGGGTTCTGCTCACAGCAGGAGTACCTCGAGTTCCTCCGTCAAGCCCCGGAATTCGAGCGCAACCTGAACTCCGTCGGCAGTCCCCGACCTGACCGGCGCTCACCTGCTCGGCGAGAGCAGCCTGGAGCGGTGCGACGGGTCGGTTGCCAGGTCGACACAGGTGAGAGCCATCGCGATCGCTCCATCTCGCACCGCGTGGTCGGCCGACGCCTCCGCACAAGCGGCGGTGAACCCCGGCTGATGGTTCGACGAACCTCGGGCTTCGATGCCCAGCATCGGATGGATCGATGGGATCCGCAGGCTCACGTTCGCCATGTCGGTCGAAGCGCTGAACGCATGCTCACCGTCGTGGGGTTGCCCTGCGAGTCGTCGCTTCTGCGGCGCCGGGAAGCGACGACCGAGAGATTCGGCGTTGGCCCGGTAGAGCGCCAATGTGTCCTCGTCGTCGAGGAACTCCGAGTACGGCGGGGAGAAGTGGGTGATCTCGTGCGTGCAGCCAGTCGCCAATGCCCCGGCGGCGAACACGTTCAGGGTCTTCGGCATCAACTCGTCAAGCTCCGCAATCGTACGTGCGCGTACGTATGCCTTGTAGATGGTGTGATCCGGAACGATGTTCGGTGCGTCCCCTCCCTTCGTGACGATGCCGTGGATCCGGTCGGTCGCCTTGATGTGTTGGCGGAGCAAGCCGAGACCGACCTGGGCGACGGTGATCGCGTCGGCGGCGTTGATGCCGTCTTGGGGAAACGCGCTCGCATGCGCGGTCTTGCCCCGGTAGGCGACATCGAAATGGCTCACCGAAAGGCAGTGCATTCGGTCGGCCTCGGCCGGCGACGGGTGCACCATCATCGAAGCGTGCATGCCGTCGAAGAGCCCGGCCTCGAGCATTCGGATCTTCCCGCCGCCGCCCTCCTCCGCCGGACATCCATGCACGAACACCGAAATGCCCAGCTCATCGGCGAACTGCGCAAGCGCGAGCCCGGCGCCAGCGGCCGAGGCGGCGATGACGTTGTGCCCGCACGCGTGGCCGATACCGGGAAGGGCGTCGTACTCGGCGCAGATGCTCAGATGTAGCGGGCCCGACCCGGCCCGGGCGACGAATGCCGTTTCCAGACCGGCGCCCCCGAAGGAAACTGCGAATCGGCTGTCGGTCGCCAACAGATCCGCAACCATCTCCGACGAACGGTGCTCCTCGTAACACGTCTCCGGTGTGGCATGCACCCCGTGCGACAGGGCGATCAGCCGATCAGTGAGGGCATCGACCGCTTCGCTCGTCCGGTCCTTCACGGTGCGCAGACTCATGCCCCGAGGTTAGGACCTGGTGCACCGCAGATGCACCAACTCAGATGAGGAGCTCGCGTTCCGCCCGGGCGATCCCGACCTTCTGGATGATGCCCACCACGGCGAGCGCACCGAGCCCGACCACGATCAGGACAAGCGAGGCGTAGACGCCGAACGGCATGTGCGATCCGACAGCGGCGATGTACAGCTCCGGCGCGATGTGGGTCACCGCGAGCAGCGTGCCCCAGCGGAATGCGCCGTGCGGATCGCGGTCGACCAGCTTCGTGACGACTCGGGCCGCACCGAGCGCGTGTGGCCACGCCACGAGGATCTCGACGACGGCGAACACCGTGATGTTAACCCCATAGCGCTCCACCGTGGCTTTGGCGACGAACACCCTCCCGACGGCCCAGACGACCCCGAGAACGATCCAGAGCCGCTCGTAGACGCGCCGACGAGCGATCTGGCGGGCAGAGGGGACGAGCACACCTCGAACGCCGACCACCCTTCCACCACTGCCGACAACGCGTGCTTCCATGTGCACCACTATCGGCACCGCGCTGCGCAAGGCTGAGCACGGAAGGGCGAAATCAGGCCACGAGACCCATGAACGGCCACGTGGATTCGCGGCCGGCGCGGGTGAGTGGTACTACGGGCCTATTCGACGACGACGACGACGTCTCCGGCGCCCACAGTGTCGCCGGCCTTGACCTTGACCTCTTTCACCGTGCCGGACTTCTCCGCCGCGATGTTGTTCTCCATCTTCATGGCCTCAAGCACGATCACGGCCTGACCGGCCTCGACGGCCTGCCCGACTTCAACGAGCACCTTGACCACGGTGCCCTGCATCGGCACCGTCACCGCGCCCGAGCCGCCTCCGGCCGGGCCGGCGGCCACCGCGGCGCGCTTCGGCTTGGCCGACGACGCTCCGGTGCTCACCCCGACTACCGAGGGGGCGACATCGGGGACCCACGCCTTGACGGAGAACCGCTTGCCGTTGACCTCGACGTCCATGTCGCGTCGGACACGGGCAACCTCACCCTCGACGCCAGGCACGGCAACGTCGTCACCCTTCGACGACGTGAGCGCGCTCAGGTCAAGGGTGTCCTCGACCCATTTCGTGGAGTGCTTCGCATCGCGGAAGTCGGGATGGCGCAGGATCGCCAGGTCGGCCGGGATCGTCGTGTGGATGCCGGTGATCCGGGTCTCCTCAAGCGCTCGGATCGTGCGGGCGATTGCCGTTTCGCGATCCTTGCCCCAGACGACGAGCTTGCCGACGAGGTTGTCGTAATACTGGCTGATGGCATCACCGGGCTCGTAGCCGGCATCGACGCGCACGCCAAAGCCATCGGGACGCACGAACGTAGTGATCGGGCCGGGGGAGGGCAGGAACTTGCCGCCGGCGGGATTCTCGGCGTTCAGACGAACTTCGATCGCATGACCGCGCCGCGACGCGTTGACCTGCTCCTGCGTCCACGGGAGCTTCTCG
>JANOJN010000029.1:0-47007 GCA_031418775.1 Acidimicrobiia bacterium | reverse complement strand
GCGTGCAGACGAACGAAGTGGTCCGAACCTCGGCGCTGTACCCCGGCCTCGCCCACATCTCCAGACTTGCCGGGCTGCCAGTCGTGCTGCGCGAGATCGGTTCCAGCGCCGGGCTGAACCTTCGTCTCGACCGCTTCCGCTATTCCCAGGACGGGTGGTCCATCGGTGATGCGGCCAGCCCCGTCGAGATCGTCGAGCGTTGGGGCGATCGCACCCCGCATGCGTCAGGGGCGACCATCGTCGACCGCGCCGGGTGCGACCCCGAGCCCATCGATCCGACAACCGACGACGGCGCCCTGCACCTGCTTGGTTTCCTCTGGCCCGATCAGCTCGACCGTCGCGAACGGACGCTCGCCGCCATCGAGATCGCCCGCCGGGTCCCGGCACGCGTCGAGCAGGCCAATGCCGAGGACTGGCTCGGCCGAGAACTCGGACACAGGACCGAGGGGGCCGTCACCGTGGTCATGCATTCCATCGTCTGGCAGTACATCGACAAGGACGAACGGGCGCGCATCACCGACCTCATCGAATCCGTCGGATCAACAGCGACCCCCGACGCACCCCTCGCCTGGATGTCTTTCGAGCCCCACGAACCTGACCGGGCCAATGCCGCCCTCAAGCTCCGCTATTGGGACAGCCGATCCACCGACGGCACGCCGACTCTCCTGGCCGAGTGCGGTTACCACGGCCAATGGGTCCGCTGGCACGCTTGACGGATCTGCGGCGACGACCATCCGCCACGCCGGAGGGACCCGCCGCACATCAAAGCCCCCTTGCCGCACATCAGCGTCTCCCCGCCGCACATCGACCATTTCCCGCTCATCCAGGGCCGTTTTCGCCCGATGTGCGGCAACGGCGAGGGCATCTGCGGCTATGACGACGGACGTGGGCACCGGTGCCGAGCCTCAGCCGGGAACGCTTCCGGAGTCGGGCTGGGTTCGTGAGGGACGTTTGCTGCGCACGATGGCTCCGGCCTTGTTGGCCGTCGACTCGATCAGCTCCAGCAGATCCGCACCGGTCGGGACGGCTCCGGCGATCGACGCGGCGCGACTGAGGTGGTAGCGCAGCATGCCGAGATCGGGGGCGCCATCGGCCAGACGCGATGACGCCTTTGCCGCCGCGGGAGGCTGGTTCAGGTTCCGCACGATGCGCAGCATCTGCAGGACGCGCAGGACCCGATAGCTGATGTCGAGCTCCCACCACCGGAACCCCTGACGGGCGCTGCGGGGGTAGTGGTGATGGTTGTTGTGCCAGCCTTCACCCAGGGTCAGCACGGCGATCAGCCAGTTGTTCCGGCTCGAGTCGGTGGTGGCGTAGCGCCGTCCGCCGAAGAGGTGGGCGAACGAGTTCACCGAGAAGGTGGCGTGCCACAGCAGCACCGTCGAGCCGAAGAAGCCGACGACGAGCCCGCTCCATCCGGCGAGCAGGAAGCTCAGGGTGCCGAGGGAGACCGGTCCGACCCAGTCGTGGGAGTTGAGCCAGCGCAACTCCGGGAAACGGGAGAAGTCGGCGATCGCTTCGTGGTCGGTCTCGTCGAAGCGACCGGAGATGATCCAGCCGATGTGGCTCCACCAAAAGCCCTGCTGGGGCGAGTGGGGGTCGCGCTCGGTGTCGGTGTAGCGGTGGTGGTCGCGGTGGTGCGACGCCCACCACAGTGGACCCTGCTGGACTGCCGTCAGCCCGCCGAACGCCATCAGGAACTGTGGGACCCGCCGCATCTGGTACGACCGGTGGGCGAAGTACCGGTGATACCCGGCGGTGATGAAGAACATCCTCGTCACGTACAGCACCGCCCCGAGGATCAAGGCCTTTCGGGTGACACCGGTGAACACCGCGAGCAGCGGCACAAGGTTGGCGAGGAGGAACGGGGCCGAGGCCTTCCGGGTCCGAGGAACGCGGAGGGAGGACGTGAGCGGGCCGGCGCGTCGGGGAAGCATGGTGGATCTCCAGGGGTCCCTACCTACCGGTCGGTAGGCTGGCACTCCGACGGTAGCAGCACCCTGCCTCCAACTCGGTGGACCTGCGAACCAAGCCCGCCCCGCCTCGACGGTGGGACCCGATTATCCCGCCGGCAGCTCCCCGCCGGTGTGCGCGTAGGTCTTGTTGGTGATCCACCAGCGGCCGTTGATCCGGGCCACGGTGAAGTAGTCGACGAAGTCACAGCCCAGGTAGTCGGTCTCGACGAGCACGGCGACACCAGCATCGCCGACGACATCGATGGTTCGCACGACGGCCTTGTAGTTCGGGCCGGCAAAGCCCGGCTGGGCTTCGACCATCGCCGTGAACTCCGTGATCGGCTCATAGGTGTCCATAGCTCCGATGTGGCCGAACATCCACGCATTCGGATGAAACGCCTGTCGCATCTTGTCGCCGTCGCCGTTGGATCCATCGATGTAGAGCTGAATCAGCGCGCGGACGTCGTCGAGATCGTTCACGTGGTCGAGCATGGTCGTTTCCTCCTTGAAGGGCGCGGTGCCTCTGCACCACCACCTCACGATGACGCAACGCCGCCGCCCTGTCTGTAACCGCGATCACACAATCGGCGAAAGGCCGGGCAGGAGGTGGACCGAACCTTCGACGCAACCTGTCGACGCCGTCACGGATCGCCCACCGGGCGTCAGGCCGACGCCTCGAAGCCCGCCTCGTCGATTGCCGCGCGGATCGCTGCGTCATCGAGCGATGTGCCGCTGACCACGACGGCTTTCGTATCGAGATCGACCGCCACGTCGGTGACCCCGGGAACGGCACGCACCTCGGAATTGACCGCGGCGACGCAGTGCCCGCACGTCATCCCGGAGACGGTGTAGGTGAAGGTGGACGTTGCGGTCATGGAGTGCTCCTCGTCGATCTTGGCCGAAGCGGCATCTGGTGTAACCGTACCAACGGGCGCTTCGTTCCCGCAGGCCGTGCCTTCGTAGGCGCGCCGGACCAACCTCAGAGATACAGGCCGGTGGTGCCGTCGATGCGGTCGGCGGCCACGCCGTGAATGTCGCGCTCACGGAGAAGGAGGTAATCCTCGCCGCTCACCTCGACCTCGTAGCGGTCCTCGGGGTTGAACAGCACGCGGTCACCGGGCTGGATGAGCCGCACGCTCGGGCCGACGGCGACCACCTCGGCCCAGGCCAGGCGTCGGGAGATCTGCGCGGTGGAGGGGATGAGCAAGCCGCCTTTGGACAGCCGTTCGCCGTCGGATGCCGGGATCTGGACGAGGACCCGATCAGCCAGCATCGTGATCGCCAGTTTTGCGTCTGCACTTGCCACGGGCTCCACGCTACTGGCGACCGAGCTCGGCAACGCGGTCGAGGGCTCAGGACCGCCCGTACCCGCGGGCCAGGAGGTCGATGAGCACGCCGTTGGTCCAGCCGAAACCGGCTTGCACCTCGTATTCGCCGCCGCTTGGTTCGCGGTCGATCTCTTCCACGTCGTACTTCTCGAGCAACGCTCCGTCGATGAGGAACCGCCGACTGCAGGTCTCGACCCATCGATCGGCGATATCCACGGCATCGGCGTCAAAACCGTATGCCCGCAGACCTTCCACCGCCCACCACTGCAGCGGAGCCCACCCGTTCGGGGCATCCCACTGCTGGCCCGAACGCACGAGAGTCGTCCGCAGGCCGCCCGGGGCGAGGAAGCGATCGCGGAGCGTCCGGGCCGCAGCGGTGGCCTGGTCAGGACTGGCGATCCCGCCAACGAGAGGAAGAACACCGGCGAGCGTCATCGCCGGGCGATGTCTGCCGGTGCGTCGGTCGAGGTCGACGAACCATCCGTTCTCGCTGTCCCAGAAGCGCTCACGCACCAACGCGGCGCGCTCCAAGCCCCGAATGCGGAAGCCCTCGGCCCGAATCTCCTCGCCCGCCGCGACAAGGAGTTCGGCGATCAACGTTTCCAGCTCGACCAGCAGCACATTGAGGTCGACTGGGATGATCTCCGTGGTCTCGATCGTCGAAAGGTCCATGGGGTCGGCACACCACCGCGACGAGAAGTCCCATCCCGACTCCGCTCCGGCACGCAGGTTGCGAAAGAGCTCGCCGCGACGAGCCCCGTCGGCCAAGTGCACATCCTCGGCGAACGATTCCTGTCGCGGGGTGTCGAGCGCATCGAAGTAGCGCGCCGCTGTTGATGGGCCGAGCGGGACGACCCGTGCGCCGGTGGTCCAGAACGCATGCTCGCGCCGCAGCGCGGGAAGGTACCGATGACCGTCGACACCGGCACCCATCAACGCCCGCACCATCGCCGAGAGCAGCGGAGGCTGGCTCCGCGACGCCAAGTACGTGCGGCTGCCGTTCGGGATGTGGCCAATCGACTCCTGCAGGAACACAAGATTGTCGACCATCCCGGTGAACAGTTCGACGTGGCCGTGGCGAAGAAGTCCGAGGCCGGTGAAGTACGCGTCCCAGTAGAACAGCTCGTCGAACCGGCCGCCGGGGACCACGTATGGATGTGGAAGCGCAAGAAGTGAACTTCCCCGCGGCACGGTGGTATGCGTACGTAGGAGCATCGGCCACTGGTCGCGCAGGTACTCCTCCACCGAAACGCCCAAGGGACGGCGCGGGGGAGACGGCGTCGGGAGCGCGAAGTTCGCATCGACGAATCGACGCAGCGCATCACGACCCAGCGGCCGGGTGAGGCTGTCGAACCGTTCTTCGATCACGGCGTCGTCGAACCGAGGAACGGCATCGACGAAGCCCTTGGAGTCGTCGAACACTCGCGCCAACTGCACAGCCTCGAACAACCGCCCTTCGGTCGTCAACGTCACGCCCGACACCGTATCGGAGCGAGAATAGATCGCCCCGCCGACCGGGGAGGCCGGATAGTGTCGCCTCCCCCTATGCACGACGCCGCCGAGGAGCTGCCAACCGAACTCCTCGCCGAGCGGGCACGCCTCGCCCACGCCGAGGCGTGTCTCGCGGCTATGCGAGAACGCGCCGAGACGACCCTGCGCCAGGCGCAGCAGGACGCCCACCTCGACACGGCGTTCGACGCCAAGGCGATCCACTCCGTGCTGGAACAACGCCTGGTGTCGCTGCGGCGTGGAGCCGGTGCTCTCTCGTTCGGTCGCATCGACGACGAGGACGGGGCGAGGTACTACGTCGGCCGGCGCCACGTAGAGGATCTCGAGCGGAACCCGGTCGTGGTCGACTGGCGCGCCGCCGTCAGCGCGCCGTTCTACCGGGCCACGTGGGCGGATCCGCTCGGCCTCACACTTCGTCGACGCTTCGCCTCCGACGGTGAGGTTCTCGCCGGGTTCTTCGACGAGCACTTCGACGACCCGGACGCGCATGCCGAGGGCGGTGGGGTCCCCGACCCGCTCCTCGCCGAGCTCGACCGAGCGCGCTCGGGCGCCATGCGCGACATCGTCGCCACGATCCAGGCCGAGCAGGACGAGATCATTCGCTCTCCCCTCGACGATCTGATCGTCGTCCAGGGCGGGCCGGGCACCGGGAAGACGGCCGTCGGACTGCACCGCGCCGCGTTCCTGCTCTATGAGCACCGAGAGCTTTTCCGGCGCGCACCCCTGCTGGTGGTCGGGCCGAACCCGCTGTTCCTGGCCTACATCTCCGAGGTGCTTCCGTCGCTCGGCGAGAGCAGCGTCGTGCAGACCACCGTCGAGCTGCTCCTGCGCCGCTACCGCGTCGGGCACGTCGATCCTCCTGAGGTCGCGGCGCTCAAGGGCGACGGGCGGATGGGCCTGGTGATCGCCGCCGCCATCTCCTCGCGCATCGGACGCGACGTCGTCCCGCTCGAAGCACCCACGATCTTCGGAATCGCCCGTCTGACGGCCGAGGAGGTGCAGAGCCAGCTCGACGACGTCCGAGGGCGCCGTTTGCCGAGCAACGTCGCTCGGGATGTTCTGCGCGATCAGCTCGTCGCCGCGGCGTGGCGATCGTTCAGCGCGCGTACCGATGCCGATCCGGCTCGCAACGTCGGCTTCGTCGATGATCTTCGCACCGGCAAGCCGTTCAAGGCCTGGTTCGACCGTCTGTGGCCAAAGCTCAGCGCGCATAGCGTCGTCCGGTCCCTGCTGACCGGTCGCGTGGCACTCGCGAACGCGGCATCGGGCGTGCTGTCGCCGGGCGAACAGGCACTGTTGCGTCGAAGCGTTCGGACCGCGGTTGCCGAGCAGCGCTGGAGCCGGCCGGAGTTGGCGCTGCTCGATGAGGCTGATGCGCTGATCTCGGGCGTGAGCCGCACGTTCTCGCACATCGTCGTCGATGAAGCGCAGGACCTCTCGGCGATGGAGTTCCGCGTGATCGCCCGCCGCTCTCCCGCCCGGTCCCTCACCGTCCTCGGCGACCTCGCCCAGTCGACCGCCGTCGGCGGTCAGGAACGCTGGGACGATGCACTCGCGGAGCTCCGCCTGGCCGACGGTCGACCTCCGCACGGACGCGTCGCCGAGCTCACGATGGGCTATCGCGTCCCGGCACCGATCCTCGACGTCGCCAACCGTCTGCTGCCGACCGCAGCGCCGAACGTGCGCCCGGCGAGATCGGTCCGAGAGCAGGGCCGGGTTCCGGTGATCGTGGCGGCCCCAACCATCGATGCTGCGGTTCAGCTCGCCGCGTCACTCGCCGGACAGTCCACTCGTGCCTCGCTCGCGGTGTTGTGCCCCGAGGTGCTCCTCGACGATCTCGCGGCATCCCTCACGGCGATCGGCGTTGCGTTCACCGACGGACGGATTGCCGGGGCCGTGCTGGGTGGTGGCGTGTCGCTCATCAGCGCGCGGGCGTCAAAGGGACTCGAGTTCGACGACGTGATCGTCGTGGAGCCCTCGCTCATCATCGATGAGGATCGCGGCGCCAGGGTGCTCTACGTAGCGTTGACGAGGGCGGTCCAGGAGCTGGTGATGGTCGCGTCCACATCCGTCCAACTGCTCGGCATCGACTTCGCGTCGGACTCGTCACAGACGATCGATTCGGCGGAACCCTTCAGCGTTGCAGTGGACGAACGATGACCCCGGCCGCGGCGAGCACGGCTTTCGCTTCGCCAATGGTGTGCTCCCCGAAGTGGAAGATCGAGGCGGCAAGCACCGCGTCGGCACCGGCGATGAGCGCGCCGTCGACGAGATGTTCGAGCGAGCCGACCCCTCCGCTGGCGATTACCGGGATGTCGACGGCGTCGACGATGGCCCGGGTGAGCGGCAGATCGAATCCGTCGCGTGTGCCGTCGCGGTCCATCGACGTGAGCAGGATCTCGCCGGCACCACGACGGGCCACTTCCTCGGCCCAGGCAACGGCGTCGATACCGGTCGGGGTACGCCCGCCGTGCACGAACACCTCCCACCCGGGGCGGCCGTCAGACCACGCACGCGCGTCGATGGCGACGACCGCGCACTGGGTCCCGAATTCCGTCGCGATCTCGTCGATCAGCTGCGGACGGGCCACTGCAGCGGAGTTCGAGGACACCTTGTCGGCACCGGAGCGGAGCAGGCGTCGGGCGTCGTCAACCGTACGAACGCCACCGCCGACGGTGAGCGGGATGAACACCGTCTCGGCGGTGCGGGCGACGACGTCGTAAACCGTCTCGCGGTTGTCCGACGATGCGGTGATGTCGAGGAAGACCAGCTCGTCGGCGCCTTCGGCGTCGTAACGAGCGGCTAACTCCACCGGGTCGCCGGCGTCGCGAAGACCGACGAAGTTCACGCCTTTCACGACTCGGCCACGATCGACATCGAGGCACGGGATGACACGGACGCTTCGCACCCCTCCACCGTACGCGCCCGGTCCAGCGGCTGTGGCCGGGTTGACGAACGCGACCGCGACGGGTTGCGGGCAAGCTGGTGACGTGCGCCGTTCCTTGAGTCATGCTGCCGCGGTGATGGCTGCAGTTCTCTCCGCGGCGGGCGGGTCGGTCACGAGTGTGTCCCCGGCGTCGGCCGCGTCGGCTGCGTCGTCGAAGTCAGAGAAGTCAGAGAAAGCGTCGACCTCGTCGGGGCAGGCAGCGACGTCGAAATCGGCGACAACCACCGCACCGCCGTTCACCGGTAGGTCCGGGCCAGCGGAAGTGAGCGCCGCCGTCCGGGCGAGCGCGATGCCCGTGGCCACCGCGCTCGGCGCCAAGCTCGGAAAACCGAGCTGCCCGCCGGTGGAGAAGCCACGTGTTGGCCTTACCCTGCAGTGCCTCGTGGCGTTCGACAAGAGCATCGTCGGATGGCTCGTCACCCTCACGCAGTTCGGCACCCTCGATGCGCAGCCGACCTTTCCCATCGTCAGCAAACGACGACTGGAGTCGCTCGCGGGACCCGGAGCGACCTGCGACGTGGCGCCGTTCGTCGGACTCCCTGTCGGTGCAACCGTGTCATGTCGCGCCGGGAAGGCCGACATCGAGTTCCGTATGACTGCCACCGGAACCGTGCAGCGTCAATGAACTGGAGCGTGGCCGATGATTGTGCACCCAGTCGCCCTGGGGGCGACCGGGGCTACAACCATCGATGCGCGGCGCATGGCTCGCCGGTAGGCGAATCCGCTACAGGCGCACGATGACGTTGCCGCGCTTGTGGCCACTGTCGACCCGTCGGTAGGCGTCGACGATGCCGTTGAGGTCGTAGACCTGATCGAGGACGACCGTGAGCCGGCCGTCGGCGAGAAGAGCGAGCAGGAACTCGAAGTCTTCGGGACTCTCCGGTCCCGTTCCCGCAACGACGTTGCCACGCGCTCGGATGGTGGTGCCCAGACTCGCTACGGCGAGAAGCAGCTTGCCCCGTGGCGAGAGCAACCGTCGCCCGGACTGCACCGAAAGATTGCCGACCGTGTCGAGCACCGCGTCGAATCGCCCGCCTTCGGACGCGAGGTCTTCGCTCGTGTAGTCGATGACGCGTACGGCCCCCAGCGTCGTGGCCAGTGCGATGTTCGCCGTGCTGGTCACCGCAGTCACCGTCGCCCCAAAGTCCTTCGCCAGCTGAACGGCGTTCGTACCGACCGCGCCCGATGCACCGTTGACGAGGACCGACATCCCCGGGCCCACCGACGCCTTGTCGCGCAGGAAAAACAGTGCCGTGGTGCCACCGAACAACAACCCGGCGGCGTCCTCGTGGCTCACTGCAGAAGGCTTGCGGGCAAGCCGCTTCGTCGCGACGGTGATGTACTCCGCATGGGCGCCCATCCTGATGCCGGTCATGCCGCACACCGCATCGTCGACGGCAAACCCTTCGGCACGCGACCCGAGAGCCTCGACGACGCCGGAGAACGTAGCGCCCAAGATCTTGCGACGCGGCCGGAAGATACCGAACGCCATGCGGGCGAACGGAGCGAACCCACTGGGGAATCGGGCGGCCCGGATACGCGCGTCACCCGAGGTCACGGCGGCCGCGTGGACCCGCACGAGCACCTCGTCAGCGCCCGGGACCGGCATTGGCACCTCGGCGATGCGCACGACCTCGGGTGCGCCGTACCTGTCGATCATTGCTGCTCTCATGCCTTCACCTTACATCGTAAGATTTGGGAGACCTGGCCATCACTCTCGGCCACGACCATGCCGTTCGGACGATGGCGAGTAGCAAGAGGATCTCCACGGCGCTCCCGAGCAGGTAATAGATCCAGGTTTCCCCGACCATCGACGCTGCGATGGTCACGATGTAGATCACGGAGGCGACGAGGTTGGCACGTCGGTTCAGCTTCGGTGGAGCGAGGAGCGAAAGGACGAGCATCAAACTCGGGATCAGGATGTAGATCGTCGCGAGGGCGAGGAACGTCTGGTTGATGGCGAATCCGACGCCCGGAACCTGCGCTTCGAGCGCACCCTCGATCACGTCCTTTCGCCAGAACCCGAAGATGTCGACGTAAGCGAACACGAAGAGCATCGATATCCAGAGGCCGCTCAGCACGACCTTGACGTCCACCTTCGCATCATGGAGCTGCATCGATCGACTCACGTCGTGTTGGCTGCTCACTGAACGCTCTCTCTGGCGTCGAGTTCGTCGGCGAGGAGCCCGAACACGAACGCTGCCACGACGACGTCCTCGAGGTCACGCTCGCTGAGTTCGCTCCCGATCAGTTCGTCACAGAGGGGACCATCATTCGCACCGCTCGCTTCGCCGCGCGCGGGCCAGCGGTCACAGCTCGAGCGTTCGGCCGTGCGCTTCGCACCACGGTCGATCTCCTCCACCAGACGACATGCCAGGCGTGCCGCCCAGTCGAACGGGTTGAGCGTTCCCGCGGCGCCGCCGTCGAACTCCGTCGACGCCGGTTTCGGCGGGTCGAAGTCGGGTTGGCCATCACCAGTCCGGGCGCTCGTCGCTGACGTCGACGCGACATTCTCCCGGACCGAGACTGCGGTCCCGCTTCCCGAGGCCGACCCGGCACCGAGCGCGACGAGTACCGCTGTGGCCGCGGCGATCCCACCCAGCGAGATCTTCCAAGCGGGAATCCGAGTCGGTCTCCTTGGGGCGGACGGACTCTCGTCGACGTGCGGCTGGCTGTTCATCGGTTGCTCCTTGTGCGGGCCCAGGCGGCCTCGGCGTTCAGCGTGACGGGGCCGACGTCTCGTGTGCATCACCCCTCCGGCCAAAGGTGAACTGGCCGATCGGTCAGGTCAGGACCGTTCGTTCGGCTGTCCTCCCGTCCCTCCCTGATCCCTACGCTGAAGTCCGTGTGGAATGCCGCAACGTCGCTGTGGGCCGAACCGGCCGTGAAGGACCCACCGCCCCCAGGGCGCGCCGACCAAGCGCTCGTTGTCATCGTGTTGGCCGGGGTGGCGGCCGAAGCAGTCCTCCGACGTGAGGTGGCCTGGCGGCCAGTCGCCATGCTCTTCGGCGGCGCGCTCGCCGCGGCCGTCCTCGTCCGACGTACCCATCCCCTGTGGGCAGTGGCATTCGGTTTCGGGACGTTCGCCGCACTCGATGTCATCAGGTTCGTGACCGATGACCCCCCGGTGGTGCTCTACAGCGGGGCGATCGTTCTGGTCTTCTCCTATTCGCTCTTCCGCTGGAGCGCCGGCCGTGACGCTGCCATCGGCCTCGCGTTCATGACGCTCGGCTTTGTTGCGAGCGTCGTCACGGACTACAGCGGTGCCGGTGACGCCATCGGTGGCGCGGCGGTGTTGCTGTTCGCCGCAGCGCTCGGCGTGTCGATCCGTTACCGCGGCACGGCCCGTACCCAGCTGATCGAGCGGGCGAAGCTGCAGGAGCGGGAGCAGCTTGCACGGGAGCTCCACGACACCGTCGCCCACCACGTCTCGGCCATCGCGATCCAAGCGCAGGCCGGGTTGTTCCTCGCCCGTTCCTCCTCGCTGACCGGTGCGACCGAAGCACTCGAGGTCATCGACCGCGAGGCCGCCCTCACGCTCGCCGAGATGCGTGCCATGGTCGGTGCCCTCCGGGACCGGAACCAACAGCCGTCCGTCGCACCGCAGCGATCGATCGCCGACATCGAACGGCTCGCTGGGACCGGCTCCGACACGCTGCGTATCGACGTCGCCCTCAGCGGTGAACTGGCGGACCTCCCGCCGGCTCTGGAGGCGGCGTTGTTCCGGGTCGCCCAGGAATCGGTCACCAATGCCCAACGCCACGCACATCAGGCCACGCGCGTCGAGGTCACCGTGAACGGGAACGCCACCGATGTGCAGATGACGGTCACCGACGACGGCACGCGCGCCGCGGTACCGACGAACCCACCCGGATACGGGCTCGTCGGGATGACCGAGCGGGTCACCCTGCTCGGCGGGACGCTCAACGCCGGGCCGAAACCCGGTCGCGGCTGGAGCGTCCACGCCGTCCTTCCCCGCAACGGAGCCGCCACATGACCGTCCGCCTACTCATCGCCGACGATCAGAGCATCGTCCGGGCCGGGCTCGCCACGATCCTCAACAGCCAGCCCGATATCGAGGTCATCGGCCAGGCCGCCGACGGACGCGAAGCCGTCGCGCTCGCCCGTGAGCTACGGCCCGATGTCTGTTTGTTCGACATCCGCATGCCGAACCTCGACGGCATCGAGGCAACCCGTCTGCTCGCCGGACCCGACGTCGACGATCCGATCGCCGTCGTGGTGATCACCACCTTCGACACTGACGAGTACATCCACGGTGCCCTCAAGGCAGGAGCCCGAGGCTTCCTCCTCAAGGGCACCGCGCCCGAGCAGCTGATCCAGGCCATCCATGCCGCGGTGCAGGGCGACGCGTTGATCGATCCAGGGGTCACCGCCCGGTTGCTGGCCAGCTTCTCGGCCAACGCAGTCAGTTTCGACCGTTCCCAACCCCGACAACCGTTCGAGCCGCTGACGGAGCGCGAGGAGGAAGTGCTCCTCACCGTGGCGCGGGGAAGGACCAACGCCGAGATCGGCGAGGACCTCCACATCAGCGTGAGCACGGTGAAGTTCCACCTCGCCAGCCTGATGACCAAGCTCGCCGTGAGGAACCGGGTCGAACTCGCTATGTGGGCATACGAAACCAAGAGGGTGAGATAGACCCGCCGAGCCCACGGTTCGCCGAGCGGGACTGCGTGGCCTCAGCGGCGTCAGCTCAACAGCGGACCGAAGGCGGCCTAGTCGAAGTACTCGTCGATGCGGGTGATGAGCCCTTCGTCATCGAAGCGGATCACCGTACAAACGTCCGATGAGGCAGCGAAACCATCCGCACGGCTCAGCGTCACGACGTGCTGCTCGGTCACGACACGGTCGGCAACCGTGCGGCGCACGTCGCTGTATGCCGTCGCGACGCCGGCGTCCCACAGCATCGCCCGCAACCCGGCCGTCAACGTCTCGAGATCAACCTCGGGTGCGTTGTTCTGCTTGATGCGAACGCCCGGGGCGCAGAGCGCAGCGACACCATCGGCGTCATCGGCGGCGAAGCACGCAAAGAGGTCATCCGTTCGGGAGTCGAGGTCCATGCCCGCAAGGTACTCCGTCCCGAAATGAACAACCCAACGAGCGCATGCAGTCCTGGGTCGTCCGGGCGACAGTGTCTGCGGTGCCGATGATCGCGACCGACGCCGTACGATCGGGTTGTGATCCGCACCCGCTTCACGGAGATGTTCGGCCTGCAACACCCGATCATGGGGGCACCGATGGCCATGCACAGTGGTGGGACGCTGGCCGCCGCGGTGGCCACAGCAGGAGGGATGGGCTCGTTTGGCGGACTCAATGCCGGAGGGTCCGAGTGGGTGCGCGTGCAGGCTGCACTGGTGCGGAGTCTGACTGATCGCCCATTCGCCATCGGGTTCATCACCCCGTTCCTGTCCTTACGGGAAGACTTCTTTCAGGCCGCACTCGATGCTCATCCCGACGCCATCGCGCTGTCCTTTTCGGACCCGGGCGATTGGGCTCGCCGAGTGAAGAACGCCGGCCTCCGGCTCATCTGTCAGGCCCAGAGTCTGAAAGATGCCGATCTCGCGGTCGAGGCCGGTACTGATGTCCTCGTCGCTCAAGGCACTGAGGCGGGAGGTCACACCGGTACGATGAGCCTCCTCCCACTCCTGATCGGGATCGCCCAGCGACACCCGAACGTTCCCTTGCTTGCCGCAGGAGGAATATCCACCGGACGCGCATTGGCGGCCGCGTTGCTTGCCGGTGCCGATGGCGCCTGGCTCGGGACCGTCCTTCTCGCGACACCGGAAGCCGTCGAGATCGACGACGACTACAAGGCGCGAATCGTCGCCAGCGACGGCGGTGACACCGTCTTCACACGCGCCCATGACATCGCGTCCGGTCTGCCTTGGCCATCCGCCATAGGAGCGCGGATGCGTCGCGATCCGTTTACCGACGAGTGGGCCGAACGGGAGGCAGAACTCCGCCGACGAAGCAGCGAAGTGACCCCCGGCCGCCCGATCTACATGGGGCAATCCGCCGGCTCCGTGGACGCTGTACGGCCGGCTGCAGAGGTCGTCCAGCAGATCAGCCGTGAGGCCGAACGAGTCCTCCGCGAACGCCCACTCGCGCTCGTCCGGAGATGAGCCCAGACTCCGGAGGACGACGCGAAAGCCTCCGGATAGACGTTTGAAGGTAACGATGCAGACAGGAATCGGTTTGCGACAGCCGCGACGAACCGTGCGGTTACAGCCGGGTGGCTGCGTCGTCCCGCCCTTGACAGCGACGTACGTCTGTGCAATATATATACGTCATGAGTATTACGGTAAACTGGCACGGTCAGGAGACGATCTCCATGGACAACTTGATCAGCGAGGTCAATCGCAAGGTCGCCGACGGAGCCGTCGCCGTCGCCCTCACGGACCTCGACCGCTTCGCTGAGCTCAACGACCTCCACGGGCCCGCGGCCGGCGACAGAGTCCTTCAGGTGTGGATCGAGACCCTGACCCATTCGCTCCCGAAGGACGCAATAGTCGGCAGACTCGGTGGCGACGAGTTCGGCATCGCGCTGCCGAACGCGTCCGCCGAGAACGCCCTGATCCTCCTCGACGAGGTCCGATCGCACTTGGCCGAGCATCCGGTCGATGGTTGGACCATCAGCGCAACGTTCGGCGTGGCGGCGAGACCACCGCACGCGACCGAGACCGACGAGCTCTTCCGCTGCGCAAACGAGGCGCTCGCTCGTGGCAAGCGCGATGGCGGGGGACGAGTTGCGATCTACGTCGAA
Organism: Acidimicrobiia bacterium; assembly: GCA_031418775.1. Taxonomy (GTDB): domain Bacteria; phylum Actinomycetota; class Acidimicrobiia; order Acidimicrobiales; family JANYDT01; genus JANLQX01. The sequence goes on along the minus strand of JANOJN010000029.1, from coordinate 32,487 downwards.
GAGAAGATGGTCCTCAAGAGCAACTACTACTCGAGAGGGACACTCGACCGACTTTCGAAGCTTGCCGGGCGCATGAACCGCACCGAGGCCTCTCTCCTTCGTGAGGCGCTCGATGACCTCATCCAGAAGCTTCGCTGAATAGGACAGGGACGGGCACGATCGCTTCATCCGCCACCGGGTTGCGCCCGGCGAACCAACCCAGCCGCTCCGTACCCGAAAACATCATGCGCAGTGCAGCGGCGCTCTTGCGATCGGAGTCCGAGCACGACGCTCCACCTACTCAGAGAGCTTGTGGGCTGAGTTCCTCTCTGAGCGATTCCGTGACCGCACCAAGGCACCCGATCGAACGGCCTGTCTGATCGTCAGCCGGACAGCCTGACCAGCGCAGCCACGGTGTTCATATTTCGGGCCGTGCCCTTCGCTGCCGCGGGGATCTTGAGCTTCGACCCGCCCATTCCTTCGCCGTAGTGCACGTAGATTACGCGTTGTCCGAGGGCCAGATCCTCGTTCTGGCGACCGGTCACGCGGCCAAGTGCGGAGGGCGGCGGCGCGCCATCGAGAAAGATCGCCATCGTGTGGTTCGGGGCGCGATCGGCGAACGGATTGTCCGCCAGTGCCGCCGCCATCTCCTCAGGAGTGAGCACAACGACACCGACCGGCTTCCCGGCGTATTCCGCGAGCACATTGTTGAGGTCCCGCTGCACCTCGGATGAAGAGGACGCACTGGCGAAGACCACGTTGCCGCTGGCGATGTAGGTCCGAACGTTGATGAATCCGATCCGCTCGCACATCTCGCGCAGGTCAGCCATCGGAAGCTTCCCCGTCCCGCCGACATTGACCGCTCGTAGGAGCGCCACATAGGTGTTCATCGCCACTCGCTGCACGATTCCGTTGCTTCACGAGGGGACGAGTTTCGGGTGCGCACGCCCAGGACCGTACTCGTCGGATCGAGTGCACCTGCGCGCACGGGAGCTCCCGATGAGACGAACAACACCGTCCCGGGGTCCCGAGGGCACCCGTCGCCCTCCACGCAGTGGGACTCGCTGGTAGCCCCGGCGATGTGCGGTGCGGATGTGCTTGTGCGCGGGCGGCCGGGCGTTGCGGACCGGCGAACGGCCGCGAACGCTCACATCTGATGCAAACCGAGATACGTCGCGAGTGCCTCGTCGACGCTCCACATCTCCGCCACGCTGAGGCGACCGGCCCGCTTCCCGAGACGTTGCACATCCACCGCTCCGAGCTGCTCGACCAGCACCAGCGTCGACTCGCCCTCCACCTCAACCGGCGGACGAAACGACGCTTGGCGAGCGCTGCGTGACGTCGGAGCCACGATCACCACCGACCGAGGCAGGAACTCGTCGGCCTGCACGACGACCCCGTAGCGAACCCCGTGCTGCGGATGGCCCAGATCCTTCGGGATCTTGATGCGGAACACCTCACCTCGCTGCACGCAACGACTCCATCAGACCGGCAACTTCGAGCATCTCCGCACGATCCGCCTCGTCGGCTTCCAACTCCGCCACTTCCTTCGCCAACGACTCGCTCCGACGTACGCGTCGCGCCGACTCGATGAGCGACGACCGAATCGCATCGGACGTCGACATCCCACACGCATTCAGCACCCGCAGGGCCCGCTCCGCCTCGTCATCAAGCCGCACAGAAATCGCAGAAGACATACCCGTAAACGTATCACAAAGCGTAGTACGGCTCTTTGGGGCGGGGGGTGCTGGGCACGAGGTCGCTCCCGCGGCGGCAGGGCTCCCGTGCGGTGCGGAGCGACTCATGCACCGCAAGTGCGCTCGCAAGAAACCGGATTGCTCAGCGAACAGACCTCGACCCGTCCGGCCCGACGACATCGGTGATGGCAGCGAATACCTCGTCCTTCGACGGTGTGGCATCGATGCGGACGACAAGCTCCTTGCGGCCGAACACGTCGATAACCGGCTCGGTCTTCGCGTAGTAGTCGGCCAGTCTTCGCGCCAGTGCCTCGGGAGTGTCGTCTTCGCGTTGCTCGAGGCCTCCACCGCACACGTCACAGACGTCGGGGACCGCTGGACGGTGCGCGATCAGGTTGTAGTCGAGCCCGCACCGCGAGCAGACCCGCCGCGACAGCACCCTCCGCTGCACCTCGTCGTCGGGAAGATCGAGCACGATCACGGCATCGATGTCGTAGCTCTCGAGGAAGAACCCGGCCTGGGCCACGTTTCGGGGGAAGCCGTCGATCACGAACCCATGGTTCCAATCGTGCTGTTCGAGTCGATCGCGGACGACGCGCTCGACGATGTCGTCGCTGACGAGATTGCCGGCATCGACAAATCGTCGAACCTGTGCGCCGAGCTTGGTGTGGTGGGCGATGTTCCAGCGGAAGATGTCACCCACACTGATGTGCTCGAGTCCAAACGCCTCGCACAACTTCGAGCTCTGAGTCCCCTTCCCGCTGCCTTGCACCCCCATGATCACGTACTTGCGCATCACCCCATCGTGGCACCCAGCCACTCGGGCGAAGCGACACGCCGGGATCGCCGGACAACGGGCACGAAAACGGAGCCTGCCCCTGTTCGAAATGGGGCAATGTCTCCTCACGTTCGGAGTCGCCTCAACTCTGGGCACCCCCAAGTGTCGAGTCAACGTGAAGAAGATCTTTGAAGATTTTCTCTTCCCGGTGGAGATTCACCGCTGATTGTCACACCCTCTTCGTACACTTGTACGCATGGACTTCACTGCAGCAGACGACATCATGGGCGAGCTTCGCCGCGTGCACTTCGCGGCCGCCGACAAGTCCACGATCCTCACCGCGCTCGCGTGCGTTCAACAGCTACGCGGCATCCTTGACGCCATCGAGATCAAAGCAGCTGCACGGCTCAACGACCTCACCCACAACGCCCCCACCGAACTCGCAACCGCAACACAACGGTCCCGCCACACCGGCGACCGGGTCTACGCACGAGCGCCAACCCTCACCGCAGTTCCCGCGTTGGCTGAACCGCTGCAGACCGGGCGCATACAAGCGGCCCACATCACACCGTTGCCAAGGTCATGCGCACCATCAACGAGAAACATGCTTCCGCGTTCGCTGCAGCACTGCCCGCCCTGATCGATCAAGCGGCAACTTCGAACGCCACACCCGACGACCTCGCCCGCACACTGAACCGTGCCGCACGGGCACTCGAGAACGACGACGGCATGACCCGCTTCACCCAACAACGACGCGACACCGCACTGCACACCTGGACCGACAAACGAACCGGCATGTTCCGACTGTCGGGCCGATTCGACCCCTTGAGCGGTGTCACGCTGCGCAACCACCTCCAGGCCATGGTCGCTGCTCTGTTCGCCGAACGCGTCCCGTCCACCTGCCCAACGGACCCCGGCGCGAAGCAGGACCACCTCCGCGCCCTCGCCCTGCTTGCGCTCATCATGCAACAACAGCAGTCCGTCGGTCTCACGGTAGTTCCGAACGAACCCGAAGGGTCGTCGGGCACGTCCTTCAGCGAAAGCAACGACGACAGCGACGGCGATACAGAGGGCAGCGACGTCGGGACCAGTGACGGGCTCGACGAATGGTCGACGTTCTTCCCGACCGGACCGAGCAGGCTCGGTCGGCCCGAAATCGTCGTGGTCGTCGACGCCCGCCAAGAAGCCCTCGACGCCAACCGCGGATCACCCGTCGTCGACTGGGGAGTCCCGGTCGAACTTCCGCCGCAGGCGCTCGAAGACCTGTTCCGACGCGCCGATGCCCACCCCGTGATCGTCCACAACGGAGTCGTGCTCCACGCCCCCGGGGAGATGAACCTCGGACGCACCACCCGACTCGCATCGAGGGCACAACGCCGCGCGCTGCGCGCTCTACCCGACGTGTGCCGTGCCCGGATGCTGCGTGGCGTTCGAGTTCACCAAACCACATCACGTCCACTACTGGGAACACGGCGGACCGACGGACCTCCACAACCTGCTCCCGCTGTGCAGCAAACATCACCACTGCGCGCACGAAGGCGGCTGGAAACTCAGCCTCCAACCCAACCGGCACCTCACCATCACCCTCCCCGATGGCACCACGCTCACCACTGGACCACCTGTCCGATTCCAGGCCGCCTGAACGGCGACCCGCCGACCCGACGTCCTCACCTCAGCTCGTCGCTCGCAAACCGACTTTTCGACGAGCGGTCACCCGTTTCTAGACAACCGAACCCCGGTCGCTCGGCGGCGACTCCGTCGCCGGCGCAAGCGCGCTGCCGATGGAAGATGGGCGGCAAACGACCGGAGCCCCCCCCGCTGCCCCAGGCCGCCCCGAGCCCGAGCCCAAGCGCGAGCCCGAGACCAAGCGCGAGCCCGAGACCAAGCGCGGCAACGACGAGGCCCGTGCACCGCCTGCGAGTTCGAGCCGGGGTCAGAACAGGCGCAAGACGTTCGACGGCCGGTCGCGGAGTTCGTCGTAGTCGACCTCGACCCAGGCGATGCCGCGGTCGGTGGCGAGGACCTTCGCCTGGGGCTTGATCTCCTGGGCCACGAACATGCCCCGCACCGGAGCGAGCATCGGATCGCGGTTGAGGAAGTCCACGTAGCGAGTGAGCTGCTCCACGCCGTCGATCTCACCACGGCGCTTGATCTCCACGGCCACCGTTCGCCCCTCGGCGTCCTTGCACAAGAGGTCGACCGGACCGACTTCGGTCGGATACTCGCGTCGCACGAGCGTGAGGCCCGGCGCGAGCATATCCGTACGTTCACTTAGGAGTTCCTGCAGCTCGGCTTCGACGCCCTCCTTCTGCAGACCGGGATCGATGCCGAGATCGTGCGCGGAGTCGGAGTGGATCTCGTGGAGTGTGATCCGCAGCGTTTCAGCCTTCGGATTGGTCACGACCCACTCCCCCGACCGTCCGTCAGCGGCCATCGTCTCGCGCACCGTGTTCGGCGCGGTCATCCAGTTGAGCGGTTTGTAGGCGCCGCCGTCAGAATGGACGGCGACACAGCCGTCGGCCTTGACCATCAGCAGACGGGTGTGCTCCGGCAGCGTGGCCACGAGCCGACCCTCATAAACCACGGTGCACCGGGCCACGACGATGCGCATCCGTCAGCTCCAGCCCTGCGGCCCGCTGGTCTGGGCCACGTCGCCACCGAAGAGGACATGCACGCGATCGCGGGGCGCATCGATGAAGGCGTTGGCGTTTGGCATGAGCTGGCCGTGGGGATAGCGCGGATACTCGGTTCGTCCCGTCGGACAGCGCACACCGTTGCCGTAGCCCATGAGGTCGACATGCCACGGTGTCACCTCGCCCCACGTCTCGGCACCGGAGTACACCTCCATGAACAGCGCCGCCCGCGGTTCGATGCGCGCCGGCACACCGCTCATGCGGCGGGGGAAGCGCATCGCCCCGATCCACGTCGTTTCGCCCGTCGGCTCCGGTCGACCAGCGACACCGGGAACCTTCGGCCCGATCGGCACGATGGTCAGGTCGAACCAGTCCAGCTCGCGGCCATCGACCACATCGACTTCGGCCCGGGTGATGGCCACCCGGTAGTCACCGACCGTCCAATCGAACGTCCGTCGCACCCCGACGAAACGGCCCTCGTGGGTGCCGAGCTGATGGAAACCGTCGTCGGCCACGCGGATGTCGGCGGCGTCGAAGGACCACCACGTGGAGAAGATGAGTCCCTTCCCCACGCCCTCCATGGTTTCGGGATGCTGGATGTCGGTCTGGAGGCCGAAATAGAACTGCGACCCGTCGATGTATCCCGAATACGGCGCAAGGTACTCACCTACCTCGGTTCCCGGATCGTCGTGGATCGTGATGTCGAACTCGAGAACATCGAGGGGTGCCGGGAACTCCCAGTGCACGTAGACGGCGTGGCACGGCATCTTGATCCGGCCGAGCAACGGATCGCCGGCGGCGAACAGCGACGAGATGCGGTCACGAAGTCCCATGTCAGGCCTCCCGGTGAAGAACGATTGCTGATGCTGCACGACATGCGGCCACACCCTCGACCACGGTGAAGCGACGTTCGTAGATCGCCTTGCCGGCGATCGCGCCGGCCAGACGGCGGCCGTCGCGCGCCGAGACCAGGCCGCCGAGCACGGTCAGATCATCGAGCGACGACACCCCGCCACTGGCGATGATGTCGATCGTCGATGCATCGAGCGCTCGGGCAAGACCATCGACATCAGGCCCCGTGAGCATCCCGTCGCGACCGATCTCGGTGATCACCGCGGCGGCCACTCCCACATCGTCGAACCGCGCCAACAGCGTGAACAGCTCCACCCCGGTGCCCGCCGTCCAACCGTGCGCGGCCACCTCATACGAACCGTCGGCCAGCGCCCGGGCGTCGAGGCCGACACCGACCTGCCCGGGGAAGCGCGGCGCCACCGACGCGATGAAGTCGGGATCCTGCACCGCACGGGTCCCCACGATCACCCGCGCCACACCGAGGCCGAGGAGCTCCTCGATGTCGTCCTCGGAGCGAACACCACCACCCGTCTGCACGCGTACATTCAGCGCGCGTACCTCCTTGGCGATCGCTCCGACCACGGATCGATTGGCGCCCGAGCCGGACCTTGCCGCGTCGAGGTCGACGGTGTGGATCCACACCGCACCGGCCTCCGCGAACCCGAGAGCGACCGAGACCGGATCGTCCCCGTAGACGGTCTCGTCGGCGTAGTCCCCCTGGCGAAGCCGGACGCACTTCCCCCCGCGGATGTCGATGGCCGGATAGAGCTCCATGTTCAGCCGTTCGCGACGACGAGCGAGGCCCGCCGAACGAAGTTGGCGAGCAGCCGCAGTCCCGATGCTGACGACTTCTCCGGGTGGAACTGTGTCCCCATCACCGAGCCGCGTTCGACGATCGCCCCGACCGGACCGCCGTAGTCGCAGATCCCGACCACGTCGTCGTGGAGTTCCGGCGCGAACGAATGCACGAAGTACATCCAAGGACGGTCGAGCTCGCCGAGGAGCACCGACGGCCGAGCCTCGTACGGGGTCACGATGTTCCACTGCATCTGGGGCAGCTTCACGTCACCGGTCACTCGACGCACGGTGCCGGGAATGAGTCCGAGGCCGGCGACCCCGCCGTTCTCGTCGGACCCGTCGTGGAGCATTTGCATGCCGACGCAGATTCCGAGGAACGGTCGACCCGAGTCAGCGAATTCGTGAACTGTTGATCGCAGGCCATAGGAATCGAGCGACTCCATGCACCGGCCCATCGCACCCACACCGGGGAGCAGCACCGCATCGGCGGCGGCGATCACCGACGGGTCACTCGACACGTCAACGCGCGCTCCCGCTCGTTCGAGTGCCTTCGAAGCCGAGTGCAGGTTGCCGATCCCGTAGTCGATGACGACAACGTTCGGTGCGGTCACAGCACGCCCTTGGTCGACGGCACACCACCGGGCGACTCGATCCGCACGGCGTCGCGGAATGCCCGCGCCACCGCCTTGAACGACGCCTCGATGATGTGGTGGGTGTTCTTGCCGCTGATCATCCGCACGTGCAGCGTGACCATGGCGGCAGTGCCGAGCGCCCGCCAGAACTCCTCTGCCAGTTGAGGGTCGAAACCGGGTTCGCCGAGCAGGAAGTTCTCCCCACGACCGCCCGACGGGTCGACGTCGTACACGAGGAAGGGACGACCGGAGAGGTCCAGAGCGACGTCGACGAGCGCCTCGTCGAGCGGGACAGCGATCGATGCGAACCGGCGGACGCCGGCCTTGTCGCCGAGAGCCTCACGCACGGTTTCGCCGAGAGCGATACCCACATCTTCGATGGTGTGATGCGTGTCGATCTCGAGGTCACCGGTGCAGTGCACGGTGAGATCCCAGCCACCGTGCTTACCCAGCTGGGCGAGCATGTGGTCGAAGAACGGAATGCCCGTGGACACATCGACAACACCGGTTCCGTCGATGTCGACGGCCACGACGATCTTGGTTTCCTTCGTCTCGCGGCGACGTTCGGCGAAGCGACGCCGTGGGGCGCCCGCGGTGCTCATGCCATCACCTCGGCCAGCGCGGCAAGGAAACGATCATCCTCTTCCGGTGTACCGACGGTCACGCGGAGGCAACCATCGAGTCCCGGCCACGACGCGCAGTTGCGGATGAGCACACTTCGGTCGACGAGGCCGCTCCACACGGTATTTGCGTCGCCGGATCGAGGCCGGAACAGCACGAAGTTCGACGACGACGGCCAGAGCTCCACGTCGAACATCGCCAGCGCGCGTACCAATCGCTCGCGCTCGAGCACGAGCTCCTCCACGCGGGCGCGCATCTGCGTTTCGAAACGCAGCGCCAAACGACCAGCGGCCTGCTTCATCGAATCGAGGTGATAGGGCAGCACAACCTTGTCCAGCTCGGCCACGACCCACGACGGCGCGATGCAGTAGCCGAGCCGAGCGGCGGCCATCGACCACGTCTTCGAGAACGTACGCGTGATGATCAACGGCGACTCTTCGGAGAACAGCTCCTGGGCCGACCACGGGGCGAACTGCCCGTAGGCCTCATCGACCACCAGCAGACCCGGTAGCTCGGCGACAGCACCGAGTGCCCGCTCGATGACTTCTCTCGACTCGAGTACACCGGTCGGATTGTTCGGTGAGCACAGGAATGTGACGGCCGGCCGATGCGATGCGATCGCGGCAACAACTTCGTCGGACGCAAGACCTCCAAGGGATCGGCGCTTCTCCTCCACCACAGTGGCTCCCACGACCCGGGCGATCTGGCCGTGCATGGCGTAGGTGGGTTCGAAGGTCAGCACCCGGCGACCCGTGCCGCTGAAGGTGAGCAGGATCGTCTGGAGCACTTCGTTCGATCCGTTCGCGACGAACACCTGGTCGGGCCCCACGCGGTGCATCGACGCGATGTCCTGTCGCAGCGCGGTCGCCCCGCGGTCGGGGTAGCGGTGGAAGTCGATCGAACCGACCTCATCGGCCAGGAGTTCCTGCCACTGCGCCGGAGGCGGGAACGGACTTTCGTTCGTGTTGAGCCGGACGTCAACGTGCACTTGCGGCGAGTGATATCCCTCGAGTGCCGTCAGGTCCTCGCGAGCGGCCAACCGACCGGGAAGTACAAGCGCCATAAGGGGTTCAACGCTAGCGGCCGCGCGTCCCGTCCGAACCGCCGGTTCCCGCCTTGATGGACGAGGGGTCCGAGCGGGCTGGTTCGGCCAGACTGGACCGACCATGACGACACCGTCGATCAAAGCCGAGCTCTCCTCGATCGAGTCAGCGCTCGGTGACCTGACCAGGCGTCTCGACGATCTCGGCCGCAATCAGCAGAAGGAGAAGGGCGGCGAGGTGCTCGGCGCCGAGCTGCTCTCGGTCGAGTCCACACTGCGCAACGGCCAGCGCAGGCTCGCCAAGATTGTCGACCGGATCCGCTGAGCCTCACCCGCTTCGGCCCTCGACCGGCTCAGAGGCCGAACGACCTCGCCATCAAGTTGCGAACCCGGTCCTCCCGTGACCGGGAGCGGAACACCAACATCGAGCTGACGGCGGTCCCCGTGGCCACGACGACCAGCGCCAACGAACCGACGAACTGCGCCAGAGACGATCGCTGCGGCGGAACCACGATCGGGGCGAGCTTCGACCGCAGGGAATCGATTCCGACAACGGCCTGCTGGAGCGAACCCGCAATCGCTCCACGTGGTCCGTCGGCGACAAAGAGCAACGACGCCTGGCCCGAGGTTCCGGGGCGGGTGTCGGTGGTGACCCCGTCGACGCTGATCGTCGGCCTACCCGGCACCATGAACGCCGCACTGACCCCGGTCGCGTCGACCGTTCGCTCGAGCCCGTCGACGCGTATGAGCGAGCGTCGGCCCGGTGATCGGAGGTCCACCACGCGGAGCGCGCGGGCGACATCGGTGTCACTGGGCGCATCGACGACGATGCTGTAGGGCGCCGTCGTTGTGCCGAGGACGAAGACGGTCCTTCGCGCACCGGGCGGAACATCCACGACAACGGTTCCGGACACCGCCGGGCTTATCGGAGCACGGGTCGACTGACCGCTTTCGGCCCGGGCGAACCTGATTTGCTGCCGACCACCCGATACGACAATGGGCAAGGTCGCCGCAAGTGACGGCACCCCGCGGGCGCGCACCTTGTTCCCGATCCACAGCGTCATCGGCAGATCTCCGGAGAGCGCGTTCACGACCTGCACGGAACCCATGGTGACCGGCCCGGGGGCCGTCGCCGCGACCGGGCTCGGCGTCGTCACTGCGCCAACAGGACCTACCCATGCGGCGAAAGGAACCAGCACACAGAGCGCCGCCGTGAGGGTTCGACGATCGAGACGGCACGGCATCGGGGTTTCTATCGGCTCCGGAGGCCGAAACCTTGACCGATGGGCCTGTTCGCGGGCACCCCGGGCACCTCTCCGTATCCCGCTCGGCCCTACGCTGGGGTGCCGATGGCACGACCGCGAACTCCCAAGCGCCGGGCCACAGCCCTCCGCAGTCGACTGGCCGAGCTCTACCCCGAGCCGATCTGCGAGCTGGACCACGACAACGCCTATCAGCTGATCGTGGCGACGATCCTCTCGGCCCAGTCGACCGATCAGCGGGTCAACCTGGTCACGCCCGCGCTCTTCCGCCGCTATCCGGAGCCGATCGACCTGGCCAACGCCGATCTCGAGGAGCTCGAGACGCTGATCCACTCGACCGGCTTCTTCCGAGCGAAGGCGGCCAGCCTGAAGAAGATGGCTACGCGCCTCGTCGAGGTCTACGGCTCCACCGTGCCCGGGGAAATGGACGACCTCACCTCCCTTGCCGGGGTTGGTCGAAAGACCGCCAACGTGGTGCGCAGCGTCGCTCTCGGCCTGCCCGGCCTCCCTGTCGACACCCACGTGATCCGCCTGATGCGCCGCCTCGGCATCACCGACGAGGAGGATCCGGTGAAGATCGAGCTGTTCCTCAACGGGCTCATCCCGGCGGCCGAGCGCGGTCCGTTCAGTCTCCGGACGATCCTCCACGGCCGGCGGGTTTGCAGCGCCCGTAAACCGAACTGCACCGAGTGTGGCTTGGCCGACATCTGCCCGAGCGCCTTCAAAGCCTGACCACCACAGTGAGCACGGACTGGCCGATCTCTGTCCAAGCGCCTGCAAAGCCTGACCGTATCGCCGAGAACGTAGGCTCACGGCGTGGATCTCACGGTGCTGCGCACGCTGAACGACGGCGACCGCCGGGCCATTCAGGTCCTCCTCGACCGAGCGGCGGCTGCCGACGGCCACTACGGGCTCAACGACGAGGCGTGGCTCGACTACGTCGACGGTGCCCGGCCGGGTTTCGCCGCGGTGCTGATCAACGAGACCGGGCACGACCACCTCGTCGCCTACGGCCAGGTGACCAAGACCGGCGACGGCGCCTGGGCACTGCACACCGTCATCGATCCTCACCACCGCTTCGGCGCGTTCGGCGAGGTCAGCGCGCTGCTCGACGCCTCTCTCGACGTGATCGACCACGAGGGCGGCGGCGACGTCCACTACTGGGTTTCGCACCCGACGCCGGCCAACGACGAACTGGCCGACAGCCACGGATTGCACCGCGGCCGCGACCTTCTCGAGATGCGGGTCGACCTGCCGCTGGCCGAACGCACCGACATCGTCACCAGACCGTTCGAGCTGGGTCGGGACGAAGAAGCGTGGGTTCGGGTCAACAACCGGGCCTTCGCGTCGCATCCGGAGCAGGGAGGGTGGACCCTCGAGGCCCTTCGCCGACGCGAGACGGAGGACTGGTTCTACCCGCCCGGCTTCCTCCTTTACGAGATCGACGGAGTGCTCGCCGGGTTCTGCTGGACGAAGGTCCATACCGACCCGGTACCCATGGGCGAGATCTACGTGATCGCCATCGATCCCGACCACGCCGGCAAGGGGCTCGGCCGTCAGCTCACGATTGCCGGCCTGCAGTCGCTCTCCGACCGCGGACAGCGTGTCGGCATGCTGTTCGTCGACGCCGAGAATACGACTGCGGTACGTCTGTACGAGAAGCTCGGCTTTCGGATCGACCACGTGACCCGCGCCTATGGCGCCAGCCGGCCCGGCGCCGTCTGAGGCTCGCAGCGCCGCGTAACGTGGTGCCATGACGTTTCTCGCCTTGGTGCTCGTCGCCTCCGCCGTGATCGTCGCGCTCGCGTTCGTGAACCGCAACCGATGACCAAGCCCACCGCCGTCGCGCTCGGTCGGGTGCCGCGGGCGCCGGCGCCGCGGTTCCGTTTCGATCTCGGACCCGACGATCTCGCTGCGCTGCTGCAGGGTGAACCGGCGTTCCGCTCCCGCCAAATCTGGGAGGGGCTCTACGCCCAAGGTCGCGAGCTCAACGAGTTGACGAACGTTTCGAAGGCGTTGCGGGCCCGCCTGGCCGACGAGCCGACCCTGGCGAGCGCGTTGTCGTGCGTCCACGAGACAGCGGACGAAGGCGCGACCACCGTGAAATGGCTCTGGCAACTCCACGGCGGCGCCCAGATCGAGACGGTGCTGATGCACTATGACGATCGGTCGACGGTGTGCATCTCGTCGCAAGCCGGCTGTGCGATGGCCTGCGGCTTCTGCGCCACCGGACAGGGCGGCTTCGAGCGCCACCTCTCCGTCGGCGAGATCGTCGAGCAGGTCATCCGCGCCCGACGCCGAGCCGCCGACGACGGGCGTCGTCTGTCGAACGTGGTCTTCATGGGCATGGGCGAACCCATGGCCAACTACAACGCCGTCTGGGGTGCGGTCGAACGTCTCCATGGCGACCTCGGCCTGTCGGCGCGCCACCTGACGATCTCGACCGTAGGCATCGTCCCCGGAATCAAGCGTCTCACCGGAGAAAGCCTGCCGGTCAACCTTGCCGTGTCACTGCATGCCGCGAACGACGAATTGCGCGACGAGCTCGTGCCGATCAACCGAACGTACCCACTCGATGTCCTCGCCGAGGCGTGCGAGGACTATGTCGACGCCACCGGTCGGCGACTGTCCTTCGAATGGGCGTTGATCGCCGACACCAACGACCGTCGCCAGGACGCGGTCGAGCTGGCCGACTATGCCCGCTCGCTCCGGGCTCACGTGAACCTCATTCCGCTCAACCCGACGCCGGGCTTTCCGACGATCGGCACCGAGCGGGCCGGGGTCCTCGCGTTCCGCGACGAGCTCCTCGGGCGAGGCGTGAACGCCACGATCAGACAGAACCGTGGCACGGGCATCGACGCTGCGTGTGGGCAACTCCGGGCGACGCACCGGGGCTGAGCGTCCTCGTCTGGCCCCGGTTGGGAATGGGCCGAGCGTCGGCTCTACGGTTGGTGAATGGCAAAGATTGCGTTTGATTCCATCGCGAACCACGTCGGCGAGCACCTTGGGTACTCCGCCTGGCACAACGTCACCCAGGAGCAGGTCAACAAGTTCGCCGATGCAACCGGGGACCACCAGTGGATCCACATCGACGTCGAGCGCGCCAAGGCCGGACCGTTCGGTGGACCGATCGCCCACGGTTACCTGACCTTGTCGCTCGCACCGATCCTGCTGGCCCAGGTCCTCCAGGTCGAGGGCGTCAAGATGGGCGTGAACTACGGCACCAACAAGGTGCGCTTCCCGTCTCCTGTGCCGGTCGGCTCGAACCTCCGACTGGGCGCCAAACTCGCCAGCGTCGAGGACGTGCCCGGCGGCAAGCAGGTCACCGTCGAAGCGACGTTCGAGGTCGAGGGCTCGGCCAAGCCGAGCTGTGTTGCCGAACTGGTCTTCCGCTACTTCGGCTGACCCGCACTCCGCATAGAGCTAACGGCCGTCGTTGACGGCGTCCCGGGCTACGTCGGCGAAGAAGCCGACGTAACCGGGGTTCAGGCGGATGGCATCTTGTGCCTTCTTACCGGATCCGAGCTTTGCGTTCTTTCCTGCAAGCACGACGTTCTGCATGCTCGACGGGTCGATGCTGCGGGCGATCTGGGCCAGCGTGAGCATGTCGGTCGGCTTCAGGTTGGTGTCGGTGTTGGCCTGGAGGATGCGGATCCACTTCACCAGCCCGGGCGCGTCGCTCACCTCTTCACGAAGCTTGGCGAGCGAGTAGAGCAGGAGCGAGCCCTGGTTGAACGACCGGGTGAAGTCGCCGTTGGCCACGCCCTTGCGGTTGCGGGAGAACGCCAGGGCAGCCTGGCCGTTCATGGCGAACCAACCCTTCTGGAACGTCGCTCCGGAGACGGTGTCGTTCATGGCCGGATCGACGAGCACGTTCACACCGCCGATCTCATCGACCATCTTCACGAAGCCGCCGAAGCCGGTGATGATGTAGTCCTCGACCTTGAGACCGGACAGCCGGTTGATGGCATCGACGAGCTCCTTGGGTCCGCCAGTCGAGAGGGTCTCGGTGAGCTTGCGCTCCCCTTTGGCCGTCGGGACGATCGAGTCCCTCGGGAAGCCGACGAGGATGCCCTTGTTGAACGCCGGATTCCAAATCAGCAGGTGGATCGAGTCGGCGCGGGTTCGGCTGACCGGCTGACCTTCTCGAGCGTCGGATCCGACGATGAGGAGCTTCAGGATCTTGTTGTTCGGCACGATCTTCGTCGTGGCGGCTTCGAAGCTCTTCTCGCCGACCAGGCTGGAATCACCCGACGGGACGTCCCAGAAGAACGGGGCTGCCGGCTTCGGCGGTCGGCCGTTCGGGGCCCGGAGCACCTTGTTGGGAGCCTTGGCCTTCGTCGTCTTCTTCGTCGTCTTCTTCGTCGTCGCGGCGAGCACCGGTCCAACGGCGAGCGCTCCGGTGACCAAAGCGGCCAGCAGCGCGAAGCCGAGACGACGGGATGTGGTGAGAGGTCGTGTCATGAGAATTCTCCTATGGAGCCGATCGCGATCGAGGTTGCCGATCATTGGTATCGGACATGCACCGGCGCGGACATGTGCCCCGGTGTCGGAACCATCAAACCCTAGGCGTGTGAGGATCCCGTGACGGGGACCTGAGGGCCTTGGACACCCGTGTGGGCGGATCGGCGTTCTCAGAGAACGATGGCCGGCAGGGCACATGTTCGCGGATTTGAAACGCTGCTGGCGCACACGCCGCCGGACGAGCGTTTACCATGCCGGACGTGAGCGCAGCCTTCCACGCCAACGGTCTCGATGCCTGGCGGATCCGTCCTGAGCACCCGTTCAAGCTTTCGGGCATCGATCCGGCATCGACCCCCGAAGCGCCGGGCGACCGAGCGAAGACCGATGCCGCGTCCAATGAGCTGCGCAAACGCCTCAGGGTCACCCAGGACCGGTTCATGGCGGAGAAGGAACGCAGCATCGTGCTCGTCCTCCAGGCCATGGACGGCGGCGGCAAGGACGGCACGGTGAAGAGCCTCTACCTGGGCATGCATCCGGTCGGCGCCGAGGTCACCAGTTGGGGAGTTCCGACCGAGCACGAACTGGCGCAGGACTTCCTCTGGCGCATCCACCAACGGATGCCCGCCAAAGGGAGGATCGGCATCTTCAACCGTTCGCACTACGAGGACGTGCTCGCGGTGCGCGTGCGCAAGCTCAAGCCGCCGAGCGTGTGGCAGAACCGCTACCCCATCATCAACAACTTCGAGGCCGGGTTGGTCGACGAGGGCACGACGGTCGTCAAGGTGATGCTGCACATCTCCCGCGAGGAGCAGGCAAACCGTCTCCAAGCCCGTGTCGATCGTCTCGACAAACGTTGGAAGTTCCGCCTCGGCGACCTCGAGGATCGTGAACTGTGGCCGAGCTACCAGCGCGCCTACGACGACGCCATCGAAAAGACGTCCACCACCCATGCGCCGTGGTTCGTCGTACCGGCGGACAAGAAGTGGTACCGCGACTTCGCAGTCTTGACCATCCTCACTTCGGTGCTCGACACCCTCAAGCCCGCGTATCCGCCGCGCCACGACCTCGACGGTGTCGTCGTGCCCGGGGCGGTTCGACAGGTCGTGGGCGACAAACCACCCAAGAAACCGAAGGAACCGAAGCCGGTCACGTCCTGGGTCGAGCCGAACGACACGAACGAAGGAGACACGGAATGAACGCCGCAGAGCGCGACCTCGCCACGGCCGAGGAACTGACCAACGCGATCAGCGCGAAGCTCATGCTCATCCCCGAGACCAACAACATCGGCGCGGAACTCGGTTTCTCGCACCCGTTCGCCTTCTACACGGCGGGCCGGGGCGGGGTCCTGGGCGACGTCGATGCCGAGCGGGTCCTCGAAGAGTTCGCCGCGGTCGCCGAGTAGCCGCGGTGACCGTCAACGTTCGAGTCGGACAGCGATCACCGTGCCGTCATCCTGCGGGAAGACGTAGCCGGTCATCTGCCGCCGAGCGACGTCGATGGAGAACCGGGAGGATTCGTCGTACACCGAGCCCTCGTAGGAGTACATCGCGACACCGGTCGACGCATCCGTCGACAGACATCGTGCCGTGCGCGTCTCGAACGTCGGGAGCAGGAGACGCTCCGGGTCCGTGAGGTGGTGGAGGTCGGGAATGATCACCGTTCGACCGACCGGCCCGGCGTCGGCGACGGCCAGGATCACCGCCCCTTGAAAGACGCGCAGCAGCGGGAACAGCACCGCGTCGGGCCCCACAACTCGGGTGTGACGGTCTCCGTCGACGATCACTTCCATCGCGCCTTCGCTCAGTGTGTACGTGACGCGCCGCCGAGGAATCTGACCTTCGCCGTGATGGGTCCACCGCAGCTCGAACCGGCTGACCAGCCCAGCAGGGTCGACCATCGCATCGACCTCCATCCGGACGCCACCGGGCTGCTCGCGCACGGAGTGGACCGAGGCGTCGTCGATGGTGAACACGTCCGACACGCCGAGCAACACGGCGTTGCGACGGTAGCGGTAGGTGCCGGTTTCTCGATCGGGTGACATCGGCACGTCACGCTACCGACCCGTCACGCGAGACTCGGCGCGATGGCCCTCGACCTCGCCGCCCTTCCCGATCGGACGGTGGCCCTGCTGACCGAGCCGTCGTTCGCCGGCCTCACGACCGTGCGCCCCGACGGGCGGCCCCACACCGCCGCCGTCGGCTTCAGCTGGGACCCGGAGACCCGCGAATGCTGGCTCGTTCTGCGCGGCTCTGGCGTCGAGCACGCCAACCTGGTCGTCGCCGGTGGGGAACAGAGCGTGACACTCTGCCAGCACGGCGGCGGCCGATGGATCTCGTTCGAAGGCGTGTTGCGCCTCGTGGCGGGACCGGAGGCACTGGCGGAGACGCTCCGCCGCTACCGGTCGCGCTACGGCGCGCCTATCGGTGACGACCCGACCCGGGTTTGCGCGGTGCTCACCATGCATCGGGCTACCGGCACCGGTTGAGGCTCGCTGCGCCACCTCGACGATCACGCTTCCGGAATTGCGGTCGGTTGGCGAGCCCTTCGAGCGACAGCAGCGCTGAACTCGTGCCGAGTGTCAGCCGGCTGCCCGCTTACGGGGATCCGCCGGTGCTCCCCTCGCGTCGAGCACGGCGTCACTGATGCGGCCGAGCGTGGCGACGAGATCCTCCAAACCTTCCCCGATCGCCTCGACGAGGAGCGCCTGACCAACGTCGGTCGCCGACTCGATGGCATCGCGCGCCGAGCGTCCGGCCGGAGTGAGGACCCCGTCGGCGGCCATCCAGCCTCGCGCCGCCATCCGTTCCACGGCCAACGCGAGCGCAGCCGCGTCGAAGCCACGGGTGGAGGAGTACTCACCCACCGGGTAGCCGAGCCAGACCTCGGTGAGCACGTTCATCTCGGCCATGTCGAGCCCGGCTGCCGCGCACGCCGCCAGGTGCGTGTCCCCGCGGTGCTCCCGGACAAGCTCAGCGGCCCGCCACAGGCGACCGTACGGGTCGGCCGGCACGGGAAGCGCCTGCAACGCGCCGAAGAGGTGACGCGGCCCGGGCTCGATGGTCGACACCGCGGCGAGCAGCGCCGCGCCGGCATTCGCGATCGTGTTCTCGTCGATGCCTGCGGTGGCTTGGCGCAGGCCGGCCGCGGCCCCGGACGAACGGCTGGCCAGAACTTCAGAGCGGGAGGACACGCTCCGGCCGTGCTCGTACACCGGGACGAGCAGCGCCCCGTTGAAGACACCGAAGGCCGATACGACGACCGACGGGGCGACGTCGGCTCCGAGCGCCGCCGCCCGTCCCCACACGTAGCCGTCGAAGAAGTCGTGTCCGAGAGCCAGCGCCGACTCGGCCGCCGCACGCGACCACCAGCCGATCGTGGCGATCGGTTCGACAGCGTCGCGCAGCCGTCGCGCCGGTGAGGTGGAAGGCACGACGGCGGGCGGCTCGTTCCCGGTCGGGGTGAGGAAGATCCCGGCGATCACGTCGTAGTCCATACGCCCATCTTGGCCGCTCCAGCGCCGCGTGACGCGGGGTGCCGAACGCCGCACGTGACGGTTGGGCGACCAGCGCAACCGGGTGTGACCCGGCCTCATCACGCGGACGGCATCACGCCGCCTCCTGTTGTTCGAAATCCCTCACGAACATCGTCGGGCAGCCCGATCGCGGCCATGATCGTGGGCGTGAAGATCACCAGTATCGAGACCTTCGTCGTTGGCAACCCGCCGCCGCGCTTCGGTGGCCGGTACTGGATCTTCCTGAAGCTGACCACCGACGGCGGAGTGACCGGGGTCGGCGAGGTCTACGCCGCGACGTTCTCCCCCACCGTTGTGGCCGACATGATCGTCGACGTCGCCGAGCGACATCTGATCGGCCACGACCCGTTCCGTATCGAGACGATGTGGCGGAGCGTCTACGGGCGGGGCTACACAATGCGGCCGGATCTCAGCCTGGTGAGTGTGCTCAGCGGGTTGGAGATGGCGTGTTGGGACATCGTCGGCAAGGAATGCAACAAGCCGGTCTACGAACTGCTCGGCGGACGCGTCCACGAGAAGCTTCGTACGTACACCTACCTTTACCCGCCGCCCGGCGTCGACGCCCACGATGACGACCCGGTGTACTCCGATCCCGACGTGTGCGCCGCGGCCGCCGTTCGCGCCATGGAGCAGGGCTTCACCGCGGTCAAGTTCGACCCCGTCGGCGGTTACGGCGTGTTCGATCCCCGCCAGCCGTCCCTCGAAGCCATGGATCGATCCGAGGCCATGGTGCGCGCTGTTCGACGGGCCGTCGGACCGAAGGTCGACATACTTTTCGGCACGCACGGTCAGTTCACCGCCGCCGGCGCGATCCGCCTGGCCCGACGCCTCGAGCCCTACGACCCGCTCTGGTTCGAGGAGCCGACGCCGCCGGAGATGCCCGAGGAGATGGCCAAGGTCGCCCGCCAGACCACCATCCCCATCTCGACCGGCGAGCGACTCACCACCAAGTACGAGTTCGCCCGCGTGTTGCAGACCGGTGCCGCGTCAATCCTCCAGCTCAACCTCGCCCGCTGTGGCGGGCTGCTCGAAGGCAAGAAGATCGCGTCGATGGCCGAAGCCCACTACGCCCAGATCGCCCCGCATCTCTACAACGGACCGATCGGGGGCGCCGCCAACATCGTGCTGAGCACGTGCTCACCGAACTTCTTGATCCTCGAAGGCATTCAGGACTGGACCGGCTTCCACGCCGAGATCCTCAAGAAGCCGGTGCAGTGGGAGAACGGTTATGTGATCCCGTCGTCGGAACCCGGCCTCGGCGTCGACTTCGACGAGGACGTGGCCCGAGCAAACCCCTACACCGGTCACGAGCTCATGCTCGAACCCTCACCGCGACCGTTGCGCTGAGGACCGACCGAAAACGAGGCGGGAGTTGTGGCGCTCAGTCGCTCCTGGAGCGACCAGGCGCGACAACTCGCACCGAGAAGGTCCTACCGCAGCTCAATGAGGTCGAGCATCTTCTCGTCGTAGTGCA
Source organism: Acidimicrobiia bacterium (assembly GCA_031418775.1). Lineage (GTDB taxonomy): Bacteria > Actinomycetota > Acidimicrobiia > Acidimicrobiales > JANYDT01 > JANLQX01. Next base: position 12,723 of record JANOJN010000029.1, on the reverse strand, counting down.
GCAGGGCACCCTCGGGCATCATCAGCACCCCGTTCGGGGCGAGCTGGGTGACGAACTCGGTGTCGTGGCTGACGAGGATGACCGTGCCGGTGTAGTTCTGGAGGGCCGCCAGGACTGCTTCGCGTGATGGCGGGTCAAGGTTGTTCGTGGGCTCGTCGAGGAGCAGGACGTTGCTGCGTCCGATCATCAGCCGGGCGAGCGAAAGCTTGGTCTTCTCGCCTCCCGACAGCGTCTCGGCGTCCTGGTCAGCCACGTCACCGACGAGACCGAAGTGGCCGAGCAGGGCCCGCAGGATCGGGTCGGGAACGGCAGGCCCCGCCTCGCGCAGCAGCGCGAGAACGCTCCGGCCGCCCCGAAGGTCCTCGTGTTCCTGGGCGTAGAAGCCGAGCTTGACGTTGGCGCCGAGAACGATCTCGCCGGCATCTTTCTCGTAGACCCCGGCGATGGTGCGAAGCAGCGTGGTCTTGCCGGCACCGTTGAGGCCGAGGACAAGAAAGCGATCACCACGCGACACTGTGAAGTTGACCTTGGCGAAGATCACCGTGTCGTCGAATGCCTTGGCCAGGTCTTCGACTCGCAGTGCCATGTCGCCGGCGCGGACCGGCTCCGGGAAGCGCACCTTCATCTTGCGGCGCTTCACGACCATCGCGTCGGACGGGCGCCCCTTGTTCATCTGCTCGATCCGCTTGAGCAGCGCGTTGCGCTTCTGTACGTGTGTGGCGTTCGCGCCGCGGAACTTGTCGATCGTCTTCTCGAGGCGGGTCACTTCCTTGTCGAAGTTCGCCTGCTCACGATCGCGCTGCGACTCCCGCTCCTCGCGCTGGGCGAGAAACTGTGTGTACGTACCTTTGTACTCGTCGATGCGGGCGTTCTCGAGGGCGATCACGCGATCGATGGCGGAGTCCATCAGCTCGATATCGTGGCTGACCACGAGGATCGTCGACTTGGAGCTCTTCAGGAACTCCATGACCCAGTTCTTGGCATCGACGTCGAGGTGGTTCGTCGGTTCGTCGAGGACCAGCAGATCACCACCCGCCAACAGGAGACGGGCAAGTTCGAGGCGCCGACGCTGACCGCCCGACAACATCCCGACTTCACGCAGAAGCGCGTCCTCGTCGAGCCCGACGCCGGCAGCCATGCGCTCCGCATCCGACTCGAGCTGGTAGCCACCGAGCGTGCGGAACCGCTCCTCGAGGTTGGTGAACTTCCGAACAGCCTTGTCGAGGACCTCGTCGGCGCCGTCGATCCCCGCACCCATGTCGATGCCGGCCTTCTCGATTCGCTGCTGCCAGTCCTCCATCTGCACCTGCATCTGGCGAAGCGGCGACCCGTCGAGCAGGTGGTCGAAGACCAACTTCCCGGCGTCCTCGGGACGGGCCGACACGTCCTGGCGGAGCCAGCCACGGTGCTCGGGAAGGGTGACAGTGCCGCCGTTGGGCTTGCGCTCACCGGCAATGGTGCGCAGCATCGTGGTCTTGCCCGCACCGTTCGGCCCGACGAGCGCGACCTTCTCTCCGGTGCCGAGGCGGAACGAGGCACCGTTGAGCAGGACTCGGTGCCCGAGGTCGATGCGAAGGTTGGTGACCTCAAGCATCTTGACAACCGCCTCGCGACGAGCGACGAGCGAAGAACGTGGCGACCGGCAGCAGATCGACGGGGAGTCGGTCGACCGAGAGATTGGAGATGGTGGCGACCGGCAGCAGATCGACGGGGAGTCGGTCGACCGGGAGGGCGGAGGTGGTGGCGACCGGATGCACAGCCCGTCAAGGTTACGGGGTCGTGGCCGCACGGCCGCGCACCGCGGCCGCAATGTGCCCGACGTCGCTCGCGGGGGCCGCAACGCACCAGACTGGAGGCCATGGTTTCGTCGTTCATGCTCCGGATCCGGTGATGCGACGGGCAACGCTGTTCAACCTCGACGCGCTCTTCGAGTTGATCGTCGGATTCGTCCTGGTGTTCAACCCGCTGCTCGGCCCCGTGCTCCCCGCACCGGGCTGGCTGGTGGCATTGGTCGGCGTCGGTCTGCTCGTCGCCGCGTGTGTGATTGGGCGGGCCGGTATGGGAAAGGGTGCTCTCGTCAGCCGAATTCGGCCGTTCGGTGCCGCGAACATCGCGACCGGGATCGCGGCCGGGGTGTGGGCGCTGGCGGCGTGCGATGCCGGTGGGCGCATCCTCGTCCTCCTCATCGCCACCGGACTCGTCGCCCTCGGCGCCGCTCAGTTCGCCGCCGGGGGCCGGGTCGAGGACCCCGGACGCCTCGGGCGGACCAACACCACCCGGGCAACAGCCGACGAACTCTCGCGAGCTCTCCACCAGAAATCATCCGAGTGAGCCCGGTCCGAGCCATCAGCGAAGCGCCACGTGCCGCGGATCACAGCAGAGCTTCGAAGTGAGCAGGGTGCTACGCACTGACCGGCCCTAGCCTGGTCGTTCGTGTCCTCCGGTCCACCATCCAGCCCCACCATCGACCTCTCCGAGGGTCTCCCGACCGGTGACGCGAAGACCAAGGCCGTCCGCGACATGTTCGACACGATCAGCCCGCGCTACGACCTGGTCAACCGGGTGATGACGTTCCGCCTTGACGTGGCGTGGCGCCGGCGCACCATCGACTCGCTCGGCCTCCCCGCCGGTTCGCGCATCCTCGATCTGGCCGCCGGCACCGGCGACTTCTGCCGGGACCTGACCGCTCGGGGATTCGAGGCCATCGGCATGGACCTGTCCTTCGGCATGCTGCACCACGCCCGCACGAAGAGCCCGCTCGTCCAGTGTGATGCTCTGCACCTCCCCGTCCCCTCCCGAGCGGTCGACGGGGTCACGTGTGGTTTTGCGCTCCGCAACTTCACCGACCTCGGCGCGTTCTTCGACGAGACGGCGCGCGTCGTGCGGCCCGGCGGACGTGTCGCCTTCCTCGACGCCGCGTCGCCGGAGAACCCGCTGCTGCGCTTCGGTCACGGGATCTACTTCGGACGCATCGTGCCGTTGATCGGCAGCGCGCTGAGCGACAGCACCGCCTACCGCTACCTGCCGAAGTCGCTCGCGTACCTGCCCGACCCACCGGTCATGCTCGATCGTCTCCGGTCCGCCGGGTTCTCCGGTGTCCAGCGTCGGCTCCTGCTCGGCGGCGCTGCGCAGCTCATCGTGGGGACCCGACAGGGATGAACACCGAGACCCACTCCGACGCCGTGCCGACTGCCGGACAGGACGCGTTGAACGTACGCACGCCTACAGTTACCGACCCACGCGACGCGTCGGGGTGGACCGCAGTGACGCGTCCGCTGCCCGAGGAGATGGCCAAGGAGCTCGACCTTCTTGCCTTTGCCGGCGACGACGGGATGCTCTTCATGCGCGACGGTGTCGGTCTGGCGGCGCGCGGCACGGCCTTTCGCATCCCGGTCCCGGGCGGCACCGCTGCGGTCGACCACGTTCGCGACATCCTCGGCGCGATCGTCGCCGATGACCCGATGCACCGCGCCGCCTCCGGACCCGTGGCCGTCGGCGCGCTCGAGTTCCTCCCTCATGAACCGGGGTACCTCACCGTCGCGGAACTCCTCGTTGCGAAGTCGAGTGACGGCACCGCATGGGTCACCCGCGTGCGTGCCAACGACATCGACTCCTCCCCGCCCGCCGTCGAGCGAAGCACGTTGCTCGACCTGTCGGAGATGGTCGGCCCGACCAGCACGGCGTGGTCACCCCACGGCTTCGACCTGCACTCGACGGTCACCCACCAGCAATGGTGCGAGCGCATCGCCACCGCCGTCGCCGCCATCAACGACGGGCCTCTCGAAAAGGTCGTGCTCGCCCGGGCCGTCGATGTCGAAGCAACCGAACCGCTCATCATCGGCGAGATCCTCGGCCGGCTCCGGGCATTGTTCCCGAGCTGCATGGTGTTCCATGTCGAAGGGTTCCTCGGCGCCAGCCCGGAGCTCCTCGTGAGTCGCAAGGGTTCAGCCGTTCGAGCCCATCCGCTGGCCGGAACGATCGCCCGGTCAGGCGACCCCGAAACCGATGCCCGATTGGCGGCGAGCCTGCTCGCGTCCTCCAAAGACCGCTGGGAACACTCGCTCGTCATCGACGCCATGGCCGCGCTGCTCCGGCCTCTCTGCGACGAGCTCGACGTGCCCCGGACCCCGACGGTGCTGTCGCTGCGCAACGTCTCCCATCTCGCCACGCTGATCACCGGCTCGCTGCGCGCCGATCAGGTCCACGACCGAACGTCGCCCACCGCTCTCGAGCTCGCCGGGCTCCTGCACCCCACGCCGGCCGTCGGGGGCGTCCCGGTCGAACTGGCGCTGGCCGCGATCAGCGAACTCGAGCCGGTGCCTCGTGGTCGCTACGCCGGTCCGGTCGGCTGGGTCGATGCTGCCGGCAACGGTGAGTGGGCCGTCGGACTGCGGTCCGCGCAGGTGAGCGGCAATCGGGCCCGGATGCACGCGGGCGGGGGCATCGTGGCCGACTCCGATCCCCTGGCCGAGCTCACCGAGACGCAGCTCAAGCTGCAGGCGCTGCTCGCCGCTGTCGTGCGTCCGTAGGGCATGCGGTGACCGAAGAGCCGTCGACACCCGCGCCGCTCGCCGAGTCGCTTCGGTCCTACGCTGAGCGCGAGGTGGCGTCGTTCCACATGCCCGGGCACAAGCAGCATTCACCTTCGGCACTGGCCGAGTCGACACTCGGCCGCGAGATCTGGCGCCACGACGTGAGCGAGATGGGCGGCTTCGATTATCTGCACGCGCCGTCCGCCGCGCTGGCCGCGGCCCAGGACGCAGCGGCGGCGACCTTCGGTGCCGGACGCACGTTCTTCCTCGTCGGCGGATCGACGGTGGGCAACCTTGCGGCGTTCATCGCCCATGCCGGCGACGGCGACCACGTGGCCGTACTGCGCGGCTCACACCGCAGCGTCTACGCCGGGATCGTGCTCAGCGGCGCCCTCCCGCACTATCTACCGGCTGCCCACGATGTTGTCGAGGACGGATGGTTTCTCGCCGATCCCGCCGCCGTCAACGCCGAGCTGCCGGACCGTCTCGCCATTGTGCACGTGACCCGTCCCAACTACTACGGCATGGCGTGCGACCTCGGCCCGTACCGGAGGCTCGCCGACCGGACCGGTGCCGTGCTCGTCATCGACGAAGCACACGGCTCGCACTTCGGCTTCCACCCGGCATTTCCCGCCTCAGCGTTGGCCGAAGGTGCCGACGTCGTGATCCAGTCGACCCACAAGACGCTGCGGGCACTCACTCAGGCTTCCATGCTCCACGTTCGTCACGGCTTCGATGCCACTCGGCTGGAACGTGCCCTGGCGATGCTCCAGTCGTCCTCTCCATCGGCGTTGCTCACGGTGTCGCTCGATCTCGCCCGAGCCGAGATCGACGAGTCGGCCGGCGCGCTCTTCGCCGGGCTCGACGCGCTCGCCGCATCGGCGCGAACGTCCATCAACACACTGGCCGGGTTCCGGGTGGTCGATCTGCGGAGTGCTGGGGTTTCGGTCGACCCGGCCAAGCTGGTCATCGACGTATCGGGTCGCGGATGGAGCGGCTTCGCGGCGTCGAAATGGCTCCGCGAGAACGCCCGCATCTGGATCGAGCTCGCCGACTTCCGACGAATCGTCTGTTCACTTACCTTTGGCGACGTCGACGCCTCGCTCGAGCTGCTCATCTCCGCGCTCGGCCGACTCCATGCTGCCCAGCCGTCTGCCCTCGAGTCGTCCCCGCCGCTCAGCGCCTTGCCGATCCCGCCGCAGAGCGTCGCTCCACGCATTGCGCTCAGCGTCGAGGTCGACACCGTTTCTCTTGACAACGCGCGGGGTCGTACGTGCGCGGAGTACCTGATCCCCTATCCGCCAGGCATTCCCCTGGTGGTGCCGGGAGAGCAGCTCACGCGTGAAGTGCTCGACGCGCTCCGTTCCTTCAGGTCGGCCGGTTCGTCCATTGTCGGTCCCCACGATCGAACAGGCTCAACACTCCGGGTCACGACCCACTGAAGATCCGTCGGATAGAAGGCGCTACGCGCGCTGTCGATTCCAGGCGCGAAGCACGCGGCGGCCCTTGTGGCCCTCGACTACAGCGACGGACGCCGTGCCGTTGTCGAGTCCCTCGGCGGTGTCGACCGGCCAACCGACGGCCCGGCTCACCAGCGCCCGGCTGAGATGTCCGTGACAGACCACGACCACGGCGCGATCGTCCGTCAAGGCGTTCCCTTCCGCCTCGGTATCGAGGTCGCGGAGAAATGCATCGCACCGGGACGCGACATCGGCCGGCGACTCGCCGCCCGGACACCCATCGCGCCACAGCTTCCAGGAAGGGTCCCGGGCGAGTATCTCGTCGGTGAGGAGCCCTTCGTACGCGCCGTAGTCGAACTCGGCCAGCCGATCATCGATCACCGGGGCGATGCCGAATCCCGACAACGCCAGATCTGCCGTCGCCAGCGCTCGCTGCCGAGGACTCGAGAAGATCAGACCGACAGAGCGGCCGTCGAGGACTTCGACGATGACTCCCGCCGCGCGTCGGGCCTGCTCGCGTCCCAGATTGGTGAGGCCCAGGTCCGTACGACCCGTGTGTCGGCCGAGCCGTGACCATTCGGTCTCCCCGTGACGTACGACGATCAGGGGGCCGAGAAAGGTGGACACGAGAGAATCACCGTACCGGCAGTGTGGCGGTCAGCTCGCCGCTGCGTCCATCGGCTGTTGGGTCGATCGGCGAATCAGCACCATCAGAGCAGCCACTGCACCATCTGGACCACCCGCCAGCCGAGGTAGACCGCCACGCAGACCACCGCCACCTTGAAGTGCCACGGGGCCTTCGGGGCCTCTCCCTCCGTCTCACCCGGGGCCGGTATACCGAGCGACCGGGCCTCCATGCGAAGCGCTCCTCTTGTCGCGAGGACGGTCTTGCACTGCGGGCAGGCGCCGTTCTTCTCCATGGCGTTCGGCGCCCAGTACTTCGCGCACGTGTCACACCAGGGCATGACTCATCCCTCCGGCAGGCGGGGGCCGGCCGCGGCGACCCGGGACGGCACGACCCGGCCGACGATCGACGCCGTGAGCTTCGACGCCGTGAGCAAGCGACCGAGGTCGATTCCAGTGGTCACGCCAAGATCGTCGCACAGGTACACGAGGTCCTCGGTCGCCAGGTTCCCCGTTGCCCCAGCGGCAAACGGCGAACCGCCGAGCCCACCGACGGATGTGTCGAAACGGCGCACACCCAGCTGCATGGCAGCATACGCATTGACAAGTGCGGTGCCCCGCGTCTCGTGCAGGTGCATACCGACGCCGCTGCGCGCCGAGGTACTCAGCGCGCATACGATATCGTTGACGCGTCGCGGCGTGGCCATCCCCGTCGTGTCCGCGAGGGTCACACACGACGCTCCGCCGGAGAGCACACGGTCCGCCAGGCGGGTGACGTCGGCAACATCGATCTCACCTTCGTAGGGGGACCCGAAGGAGCACGACAGGACAACATCGATCGGCACTGCACCGGCCACCAACGATGCGATCGACTCGACCGACGCGACGGCTTCGTCGATCGTCATCTTCGTGTTCTTCTTCGAATACGCCGCGCTTGCCGAAATCGTGACGGACAACTCGTCGACGCCGGCGTCCATCGCCATCTGCGCACCGCGGAGGTTGGGAACCAGCGCGGTTCGTCGGACCCCGTCGCGCACCCCGACGTCGCTGACCACCTCGGCCGCCCCGGCCATCGACGGCACCGCCTTGGGCGAGACGAACGAACACAGTTCGATGCGCGTGACTCCGGCATCGATGAGGGCCTCGATGAGGCGGACGCGATCGGCGACACCCACGGGGGCCTCGGACTGCAGACCGTCACGCGGCCCGACGTCGCGGATGAGGATCGACTCGGGTAACGACATCGTCGTCATCGCTCAGACCGGTGGGACGCCATGGCGCTTCTCAACCGTGGCTCTCGGCTTGTTGACCGCACGCGAGAGACGAGCCCGGAGATCAGCACGCAACGCCTCCGGCTCGACGATGGCATCGATGACCAGCTCCGACGCCAGTCGCAACAGGTCCACATCTTCTTCGTACTCGGCCCGCTTCGCCAGTACGAACGCCTCACGTTCCGCAGAGTCCTCGATCTCGGCGATCTTGTTCGCATAGACCGCATTCACCGCCGGCTCGGGGCCCATCACGGCGATCTTCGCCATCGGGAGGGCGATGGTCGCCTCTGGCTCGAACGCCGGACCGCACATCGCGTAGAGCCCGGCACCGTAGGCCTTGCGCACGATCACGCACACCTTGGGCACAGTGGCCTCCGAGATCGCGGTGATCATCTTCGCCCCATGGCGGATGATCCCGACGCGTTCGACCGCAGTGCCGACCATGAAGCCGGGAACGTCGGACAGGAACACCAGCGGGATGTTGAACGCGTCGCACAGCCACACGAAGCGCGCCGCCTTGTCGGCGGAGTCGTGGAAGAGCACGCCCCCCTTCTGCATCGGGTTGTTGGCGACGAACCCGGTAACTGCGCCACCGAGGCGCCCGAATCCAACCACCAACTCCTTCGCGAACAGCGGCTTGGCCTCCATCCACGAACCCTGATCGACAAGCGCACGAATGACCTTGCGCATGTCGTAGGCCTTGCGGTCCTCGAGCGGGATCATCGACGCCGTGAGCGGGGCGTCCGGTTCGACGTTGGCGACTGACGCCGGACGCGCCCGCCAGTTGTCGGGCATGTAAGAGAACCACTGCTTGGCGATCGCGATCGCCTCGGCATCGTCCTTGGCCAGGTAGTCGCCACACCCGCTCGTAGTCACGTGCATACGGGCGCCACCCATCTCCTCGAGCGTGGTGATCTCTCCCGTCACCATCTCGACCATCCGGGGCGAGCCGAGGTACATCGACGCGTTGCCCTCGACCATCACGACAACGTCGCAGAACGACGGGATGTACGCGCCGCCGGCGGCCGACGGACCGAAGAGGCAGCAGATCTGCGGGACCTTTCCCGACAGCATCACCTGGTTGTAGAAGATGCGCCCGGCCCCGCGTCGACCGGGAAACAGCTCGACCTGGTCGGTGATCCGGGCGCCGGCGGAGTCGACGAGATAGAAGACCGGCAGCTCGTTGGCCAGGGCGTGCTCGGTGAGGCGGATCATCTTCTCGACGGTTCGCGCCCCCCAGGAGCCGGCCTTCACCGTCGGATCGTTCGCCAGCACGCAGATGACCCGGCCGTCGATCGTGGCCGTGCCGGTGACGACGCCATCAGCGGGGAGGTCTCCGGTGGGGGCGCTGGCGTTGGCGAGGAGACCGTCCTCCACGAACGAGCCTTCGTCGACGAGGATCGCAATGCGGTCTCGGACGAAGAGCTTGTTCTGGCGGGCGAGTTTGGGTCCCTCTTTGGCGAGGTTGCCCTGGAGGGCGCGGGCCGAAGCGGCAGCGAGATCAGTCACCGCTTCAGTTTCGCATCAGTCCTTCTTGTCGACGGCGTCCTTGGCATCGGCGGCCGCCGACTTGGCCTTGTCGCCGATCTGGCCGGCCATGCCCGACATCTGCGCTTTGAGCTCGTCCATCTTGCCGCCGCCCTCGGTGAACTTCAGGTAGCCGGCGAAGGCCACACCGGCGCCGGCGATCACGGCGAGGAACAATCCGAAGGCCCGCGAGATGGGACCGTCTTCGCCGATGAGGAGCTTGAGGAAGGGGAGCAGGAAGGTGAACGCACCGCCGGCGAGGAACAGCGCCGGGATCTGCGGCGGCAACTTGACTGCGCTGAACAGGCGCAACCCGGTCCACACCATCATGCCGAGGACGAGGAAGAACGGGAGGCCGGCCCACAGGAACCCGACGTCCCACCCGTTGGCCGACGCCGAGAAGCCGAACGCTTTGACCTCGAACCAGGGCAGGAACGTGGAGATGAGGAACAGCAGTCCCGCACCCCCCAGAACCTTGTCGCCGTTGCTGAGTTTGCTGAAATCCATCGTGACCGACCTCCGTCGAAGTTGAACAGAAATTGCGTAGCTACGCGACGGTAGCCGGTGGACCGGATGGGAGAGAGGTTGCCCCCATATATGGGGGCAGGACACCTCCGAACGCGGTTGGGAGGTGTTTGGCAACACGCAGCCGCGCGGAGCTCACCGTCCGGCGCCCCTGTCAGGTGACGACCGAGGCCGTTCGCAGCGTGACCGAGCCTGAGGGGGAAGACGAGCGAGAGCGCCGATGCGTCACTGGGGTCGCGAGCGGGGGGCAGCGAGCGGGCTCAGGTACGACCCGAGCCGTCTGGGCGCGACGCGCCGGAGCACCGCCGGCGCGGGTGTCCGGTCCGAACAGCGCGCCGATCCGCCGCACCTCGACCGTCCGCCCGCGCCGGGCGACAAGCGCGCACGGACGTCGACATCATGGCGACATGGAAAGGCCCAATTACCACGCCGACCGCATCTTCAACGACCTGGCCGCGGCCCAGAACGGAGCCGTAGCCCGGTCCCAGTTGCTTGCCGCCGGTGTCGCTCCCCACACCGTCGACCGTCGCCTCGCCGCGGGAGTCTGGCGCACCATCGCGCCCGCCGTCTTTACGGCGGCGTCCGTCGAACCCACGTGGCGAACGATGGCGACGGCCGCGCTGTTCGAAGCCCATCAGGATGCCGTTCTGGCCGGGCGTACGGCTCTCGCCATGCACGGACTCGATGTCGCGCTGCACCCCGATCGACCTCCAACGCTGCTGGTGCCGCACACGAAGACCCACGAGAGCGCCATCGCCGAGATCCGTCAGGTGAAGCACTGGCCTAGTGACGAGATCGAGACGCTTCGGCCGGCCCTTGCCGTCCCGGGCGCGTCGCCGGTGCGGGCCACCAGTCCGGCGCGGTCCCTCGTCGACCTGAGCGTGTGGACACCGCCGTCGCAGTGGGACCAGTTCGAGCGGATTCTCGACGCCGCCCACCGACGACGGATCGCGTCGTATGACGACGTCCTGCGCAGCGTTGATCAGGCCCGACTGCTTCGCCGACGAGGCCTCCGACGCCTCGCGGCGCTCTTGGCAACGCGTGCCGGGCGACAGATGATCGACGCAGCGAGCGAGCTCGAAGCCCTGGCCCGCCGCCGGTTCGAGCGCTACGGCGTCGGGTCACTGGTGGAGTTCGAGGTCGCGCACCCTGCGTTTCCCGGGACGAACAGGCGCGCCGACGCCGTCTGTCGGCCGACCAAGGTGATCTTCGAGTTCGACAGCCGCGCCTTTCACCTGCTCGATGCCCAGTTCGCCATGGACCGCGCCCGTGATGCCCGGTCGGCCGAACTCGGCTGGACGACGATCCGCTTGACGTGGACCGACTTCACCGTCAACGATGCCGCCACGCGGACGCGGGTGCGGCGCATGTGCGGTCTCGACGGCGGACTCCGTCCGGCGGCGTGATCGACGCGAACGGCCGAGCGGGGGACAGTGCGCCGGGTTGCGTCGTGCGGACTTGGTTGCGGGGGCGGACCAGTTGCGGCTGAACACCTCCCAGCGGCGTTCGGAGGTGTTCAGCCCCCATATATGGGGGCAACCTCTCTCCCAACGCACTCGGGCTAGTTGATGCGGCGGGAGCGGCCTGCCCAGTACGGCTCGCGGAGGTCCTTCTTCAGGACCTTGCCAGTCGGGTTGCGCGGTAGGACGTCGGTGAAATCGACGGACGTCGGGCATTTGTAACCGGCCAGGAGACCCTTGGAATGGGCGATGATCTCCGCCTCCGAGGCGGTCTGGCCCGGACGGAGCACCACGACGGCCTTCACCGTCTCACCCCACTTGTCGCTCGGCACACCGATGACGGCGACCTCGGCGATCGCCGGGAACGAGGCCAAGGCGTTCTCGACCTCGGCGGGATACACGTTCTCCCCGCCCGACACGATCATGTCCTTCACCCGGTCGGTGAGGAACAAGAACCCCTCCGCATCGAGGTAGCCAGCGTCACCCGTCTTCAGCCAGCCATCCTCCGTGATGGTTTTCGCCGTCTCGTCGGGATGGTTCCAGTACCCGACCATGTTCTGCGAGGAGCGCGTCCAGAGCTCACCGACTTCGCCGGGACCCTTGGTCTCGCCCGTCTCCGTATCGACGATCCTCATCTCCACCCACGGGTAGGGCTTGCCGGCGCTCCGCAGGAGATGGGCCCGGGGTCCGCCCGGATCGTGATCTTCGGGGGAGAGTTCCGTGATTGCGCCGGTCGTCTCGGTCATGCCATAGACCTGGATGTGAGGGCACTTCAGGGTCGCCATGGAACCGATCAGCACTTCGTTGGTGATCGGCGACGCTCCGTAGACCACGGACCGCATGGACGAGAAGTCCCGGTCCGACGCACCGGGCGTCATCGCCATGAACGCAAGGAGCGCCGGGACGTAGAACGCATTCGTGGCCCGCTCCTTCTCCATCAGCTCGAGCAGCAGGTTCGGCATCGGGTCGCGTACGAGCAGGGTCGTGGCGCCGATGTACATGCCGGCCACCGCCCAGCCCGAACCGCCGATGTGGAACAGCGGCATGGTGGCCACGTTCTTCGACGTCTCGTCCATGCCCCACGGCCCGAGGACGTTCGCCACGAGCTGGAACAGGTTGTTGTTCGACGTCATCACACCCTTAGGCAGGCCCGTCGTCCCGGAGGTGTAGAGCTGGAAGGCGACGTCGCCCGGAAGGGTGTCGGCCTGCGGGTCCTCCGCCGGTTGCCCCGAGAGCCACGTGTCGTAGCTGACCCATCGATCGTGGGCGCCCAGGGCGATGATGGTCTTCACCGACGTGAAGTCCGCCTCGATCAACTCGATCG
>JANOJN010000028.1:0-18779 GCA_031418775.1 Acidimicrobiia bacterium | reverse complement strand
CCGCGGGGCGCGGCGCGGGGCGGGGGGCGCGGCGTGGGGTTGTCCCCTCCTCCCGGTGTCACCGCCACGGTCCCATCCCCACCGGCTTCGGTACTCTCGGCGACGACAGTTTCACGCGGCTCGCTTGTGGTGGTGGTCGCTCCGAGCGTGGGTTCGCCGTTGCAATCGACCCCCTCTTTGGGGAGGTACACCGCGCGGAAGGAATCGGTCTTCGATGTTCCGTCGACCCGAGTGACCCGACGAATCGTCTGCACGTCGGCGCACTGCTGGCGCGTCGTCTTCTTCTGCTCGAGCACCCCTCCAGTGGCGAACTTCGTGGAGTAGAGCGAGACGGTGATGCTCGATTCGGTGTAGGTCGGCCAGATCAGCACGCCATAGGGCGTCGTGTTGCGGATCTTCAGGTCGGGTCGAGGAAACGAGAGCGTTGCCTCGCGACCGTAGGGGTAGCGGGAGATGTAGATCGAGTGCGCCTTGTAGGCCGGGATGTCGAGACCGGCGAAGAACGCGGCGTTGAAGAGCGTGGTCGCGAATTGGCTGATCCCGCCACCGAACGACTCCTTGAACACGCCGTCCTCGATGACGCGGGCTTCGATGAACCCCTTTGCCGGAGTGCGCGGTCCGATCGTCGCGTTCACCGAGAACGTCTCGCCGGACTGGATGATCGTGCCACGCAGGAGGTCGGCGATCCGGTGGATGTTGCGCACCCGGTCCTCGCCGGAACGGTGGCGGGTGGAGAACGTGGCGATCTGCTCCTTGACGCCGAGTTGGGCCAGCTCTTCGGTGGTGATCGCCGGTTCGATGACATCGAGGTCGATGGTGACGGGCGGAGTGGCGATCCCGCTGAACACCGCTTCGATGCGCTCGTAGGTGCTGGCCGAGCAACACCGAAGACCCTGCTCCGATGGGATGTTGATCACTTCACCGGACGAGCCGATGAAGACCTGCGCGCTCTTTGCCGCCCGTACGGTCTTGCCGCCGAGGAGCTTCTGCAGCCCGGCGAGAGTGTCCTCCGGATCGAGCGTCAGCCGCACCTGACGGTTCACGATCGTGGGGCGGACCCATTGGCGCAGCAACTCGGTCGAGATCGAATACGTCGCACCGTTTGCGACCACGGCGATCGGACGTGCCGTCAGCGCTGCTGCCCGTGCGGACAGCGCCTCGAGTTCCTCGGTCGTGTAGGAGGACGGCAGGGCCACGCTGCTCGTCGAGATCGTCACCGGGAACCGGCCAGCGTCAATCTCGCTTTCGATCGTGTCGGCGACCACGGCTGCGTCGATACCCTGGCCGTCGCTGCCGGGAAGGATCGTGAATGCACCGTTGCGCACCCGCAGCTTCGGATCCACCGGGTCGCGGCGTCTGGCACCTTCTCCCTCCTGGAGGACGGCAACCGTCTTGGCCTTCGACGCGAGGACAGGAACCGCGATGTCGATCGGGGTGGAGAACGAGGCGATGTAGCGCCGAAGCCGCTGTCCGAGCGCACGCTCACGCCCGGCGGCCATCACGGCGGCGCGCAGACGCGGGCGGTCCACGGTGAGGCCGAACGAGGCCCCGGGCGCCGAGAACCCGCCCGTTGGCGTGGCGATGCGAACCGGGGTCGAGCGGACCTCGTCTTCGACGTCATCGATCGCGCGCTCGAGTCCGCTCCGGTCGAGCCCGCCGACGTCTCGTCCGTCGATGGTGACGTTGCGGAGCACCCTGTTGTCGAAGGAACGCGCGTCGCCGTACGCCGCGCCTGCCAGGCCGACCAAAATCAGTGCAGCGGCAATCGTGCCGAAGCGTGCGCGAACAGAGAACCCCGACATCTTCCGCTACATGTTACGTGTGCGGAGTAACCGTTCCGGCCGAAGGTACGTGGATGGCTCTACCGGCTCGATGCACAGATCGCTCGTAGGTCAGTCTGGGGTGAATGCCCGACTGTCCCATGCGCTGATCTCTTCCAACGCCTCGTGCATCGTGACGAGCACCCGCTCCCACAGCTCGCGCCCGAGTTCGGCATTGGCGCCACGTCCATCGCCGATGACCCCGATCGGGAGCTGACCGGGAGCGGGTACGGACTCGAAGTCATCGGACAGCCAGCCGAAAGCGACGCTTCCACCGAAGCGGACGTGTCGGTTCTCCGCCAGCTTCTCGGGCACGGCGCGTACGGCTCGGCTGACATCGACCAGGTCGGGTCGGATGGCCATGAGCATCGATGTCTCGTCGTGGCCGCCGTGGATGGGCATGCCGCGTTCGTCGCCCTCACCGCTCACCACGAAGGGCTGCATCAGAAAGGTCTGGAACCCATAGGCGAGTCGGAGTTCACGGAGCATCACCTGGAGCAGGGCGCTGTTTCCGCCGTGGCCGTTGACGAAGACGAGCTTGCGCGCCTTGGTCGTCGCAAGGGATCGTCTGATGTCGTTCAGCACCGCGAGCATCGTGGTGGCCGAGAGCCAGACGGTTCCCGGCGCCCATGCATGCTCGTTGCTCTTCGTGTAGCCGAGCGACGGGAGTGCCCAGATGTCGAGCGCCTCGCCGAACCGGTCGACGAGGGATTGCACTGCGTGTTCCGCGATCAGCAGGTCGGTGCTGAGTGGAAGGTGCGGTCCGTGGGCCTCGATGGCACCGAGGGGAAGCAGGAGGATCGACGACTCGCTGATTCGCCCTCCGAGGTCATGGACGGAGAGCTCCTCGAAGCGGCGTGTCGAAGTCATGACGCGAGGCTAGGTTCGGGCGGGACCGATCGCGAGACGAGGGTGTCGCGCTGACGGGTCTTCCAGAGGCACAGGCCGAAGAAGTACCCGACGGCGGCCATCAGCCCGATGCGTCCGGTCACGGAGTGATTGGGGAGGCGCTGGGTGGCCCAGGCCATGGCCAGGAGCCAGGCGACGGTGATGGGCAGCGTGAAGATCCGCCCGCCTTCGGAACGTACCGGATGGGGGAACTTGACGTTCGTGACCATGAGCACACAGAGCAGCAGGGTGAAGCCGGCGTTGAGCCACTTCGGTGTTTCGAGGAGGAAGAAGGTCGGAGCCACCAGGTTCCACGTCGCCGGGAAGCCTCGGAACCAGTTGTCGTCGGTCATCATGTCGGTTCGGGAGAACCAGATCGCCGAGAGGAATACGACGAGACCGGCGAGTGGGAGCGAGATCGGGCTGGGAAGCAGGTCGAACTGGTGGAGGAAGGCCGCGGGAACGACCACACAGGTGACGTAGTCGATGACCAGGTCGAGGACGTAGCCGTCGATCCTCGGCACGCGCGCCACGATGTCGACGCCCCGCGCCATCGGTCCGTCGATGCCGTCGATGATCTGGGTCAGCAGAAGGTAGAAGATCGCCTCCTTCGGCTTCTGGTTGAACACCGCCTGAAGGGCCAGCATCCCGACCACGATGCCCGTCGCCGTGAACAGGTGGACCATCCATCCCTGGCGGACTTCGGAACGCGTCGCCGTGCACGGTCCGGGCTGGCCATCTCCTGCGGCACTTGCCATGACCCCCACGCTAGTGCCGGGCGGCCTCTTTCCGGGGAAGATGGGGCATGGCTTTCTCCGGATTCGGTCGTGATGCGCTCCCCTTCTTCGCCGGGTTGGAGGCGGACAACACGAAGGCGTACTGGACGACGCAGCTGCCGACCTTCGAAACGGCCGTTCGCAAACCGATGAAGGCCTTCGTGGAGGAGGTTGACCAGTCGTTCCGACCGCTCGTGATCTTCCGCCCCCATCGCGACGTGCGCTTCGCCAAGGACAAGTCGCCGTACAAGACCCACATCGGCGCCGTCGGCGAGCTGGAAGGGGGTTCGATCGTGTACGTGCAGCTTTCCAGCCGAGGTCTGATGGCGGCGTGCGGGTACTACATGATGGCGACGGATCAGCTCGAGCGGTACCGCGCCGCCGTCGCCGACGATCGGACCGGGCCGCAGCTGGAGGCGGCGATCGTCGAAGTGACCAAGGCGAAAGTGACCGTGTCGCATGGTGGTGGGGAACCGCTCAGGACGGCGCCCCGTGGGTATCCGCGCGATCATCCGCGAATCGGGCTGCTGCAGTGGAAGGGCGTCATCGGCGCTCGTGAGTTCGGTGCGCCGTCGTGGCTCTACGGCCCGGGTGCCCTGAAGCAGGTGCAACAGGTTTGGCGGTCGACTGCGCCCCTGTGCTCGTGGCTCGACACCCACGTCGGGCCGAGCACGGCGATGCCCGACGACCTCCGCGAGCGCTTCTGAGGGCGTCGACCCGGCTGGGCGAGCGTTGGTCGGGTGAGCCGGAGTTGTCGACGTACCCGGCCAACTGGTGCCAGCATCGATTCCATGGATGCAGGAGCGATCGTCGTCGGGGCAGGCCACAACGGACTCATCTGTGCGGCGTATCTCCAGCGCGCCGGGATCTCGACCGTGGTGGTGGAAGCACGAGAGACCATCGGCGGTTGCTCGGCGACCGACAACGCCTTGGGCGGGGCGCTGGTGAACATCTGCAACTGCGATCACGCCATGGTCCGCACCACGTCGATCCCCGATGAGCTGGCACTCGATCGGCACGGGCTGCAGTACCTCAACGTGGAACCGGCGTATCTGAACGTGCACTGGGACGGTGGGCCCGGATGGTTCCTGTTCCATGACGTCGACCGGACGCTCGCCTCGCTGCAGCACTCCTATCCGCGCGAGGTCGCCGGTTACGAGCGATACCTGCGATCAGCGCTGCCCGTCGTGCGGACCGTGACCGAACTGGCACAGGCGACACCGACCCCTGGGGCCATCTTCGGCGGCATGGCCCGCCGCGCGAAGTACGCATCGCGTGCCGTGCCGACGATCCTGCAGTGGTCCAAGCGGAGCGTCGGTGATGTCGTCCGCTCGTTCTTCGCTGCGGAGGCCGTCCGGTCGCCTGTCATCTCGACAGGACCGTCGGTGTGGGGTCTGTCGCCCGAGACGCCGGGCACCGGTCTCGGCGCGCTCGGCTACGCGATGCGCCATCACGCACCGGTCGGTCGGCCGGTCGGGGGGAGCGGTGCGCTTCCCGGCGCGATCGCCTCGGCTCTGGTCGCGGCGGGAGGGATGGTGCGCACCAGCGCGCGGGTTTCGCGCATCCTCTGCGAAGGTGGAGCCGTTGTCGGCGTCGAGCTGGCCGGCGGGGAGGTCATACGCGCACCGATCGTCGTCGCGGCAACGGATCCCCGGTTGGCCCTCGTCGATTGGTTGTCAGATCCGCCCGCCTCGGCCGCCGCGCTCATTGCGAAGTACCGCGACGCGCCGGTCTATGACGGGTACGAAGCGAAGATCGATGCGGTCATCGACGCGCCTTACGACATCCCTGCGGTCGATGACGCAATGCGTCGAGCGCTCGGGCTCACCGACGAACAGGTGCGAACGCCATCGATGATTGTGAGCAACTCGCTGGCCCAGCTGGCCGCCGATCACGCCGCACAGCTCCACGGCCGGATCGCCGAGCGACCGCAGTTCTTCGTGCAGCTGCCCTCAGTGCTGGATCCTTCGGTGGGTGCGGCACTCCCGGTCGGGCATCAGGTCTTCTCGCTGGAGATCCTTTGGACGCCTTACGCGTTGGCCGGTGGATGGGACGCGACCGATGAGCCCCGTCGGTGGCTGACGAAGGTGTCCGAGCTCGTCACCATGGCCGACGGTCGGCCGTTCCACGATCACGTGGTCGACTATCGCCTGATGGGTCCGCGGGAGTACGAGCGCGAGTTCTCGATGGTGCGCGGCCATGCCCCGGCGTTCTCCGGTACCCCGATCACTGCGCTTCTCGGACGTAACCGCGAGTTGTCACGCTACGAGACGCCGGTGAAGGGCCTGTTTCTCACGGGTGCCGCGACGTTTCCCGGCGCGGGCATCTGGGGTGCCTCGGGGCGCAACACCGCCACTGCGGTCCTGGCGTCGGATGGTCGCTCAGCCCGGGCGCGTCGTTCGGTGTCGGCAGCCGTCGCCTGAGGCTACGGAGAACCGGCTGAACTGGCCCGCGTCAGCGCTTATTCAGGAGCGCCCGATGAGCGGGTCGATGAAACGCGGGTCGATCTTGGCCCGCAGCTGTCGCTCGAGCTTGGAGAACTCCTCGGCTGTGTCACCCTTCGCCACGGCGTTCGCTCGCGTGAACTGGGCCAGGCGCGCCGCGGCGACATCGCCGATCGTGGCGTCGCTGCCGTTGCCCAGAATGCCGAGCCTGACGGCGAGCGCAGTAGCGACCTGGGTGGACGGAACGTCGATCGGCGCTCCGAGCTTGGCGCTGATGGTTCCGAGGTTCGCCGTGAGTCGCTCGGGTTCGCGTGCCACGCGAACGGCACCGCCCTGCAGGACCGGGATCAATCCACGAAGGCACTGCTCATAGCGGGTTCGGGTCTGTTCCGTCGTGACCATGACGAACGGATAGGGCTCCCATCCGAGCTCGTCGACGAGCTGGAAGGTCAGGCTCGTGTTCTGCGCGACGAAGGGGGTCGCCAACAGCTCCGCCCACCCCGGCGAGATGGGGTTCGGGGCCACCGTGGTGACGGCGTTCTCGAGCGGTCGAAGCGTTGTCGGTGATGCGATCTTGGGTGCCGTGAAGAGACCCGACCGATCGAGGTAGGTGACGACGTCGGCGGAGGTTCCCGGGGGCGGAGCAATTGGCTTCGATCCGGGTGGCAACTCGGCGGCCGTCTTGCCGAAGCCCGTGGGCCAGGTGAGTGCGAGGTCGTTTCGTTCCCAAGGCGCGAACACCGCTCGGATCTCCGGCTTCGCGTCGAGGAGTTCATCGGTCGAGATCGCTCCGAGCATGATGGTCGGGTCGCGATCCAGGGCGTCCAGCACGCTGCCGTTGGCAATGGTCGCCTTCGAACGCAGCTCGATGTCGATCCCCAACGGCAGGACGCTCAGCGGATCGAGCATCGCTCCGCGATAGGCGGACGCTCCGGTCAGACCGTCGACCGCGGAGACTCCGACGAACGGCAGGGCCCACACGTCGACCGGTCGGTCGAGTTGAATGACGATCGGATCGGGGCAGACGGTCGCCAGGGCACCGGGGCTTGGTCGTTCCACCGACGTCACGATCGTCGAAGTGGTCGGCGTCGTCTCGACCGCTTCCGGCGAGGGGCGGGTGCCGTCGGTACAACCGACCAGAGCGACGATGACGAAGATCAGGGTGATCGCACGTCGACGGGTCTGCTGCACGACTCCGGGCATCGACGCGAGGAAATACTTCGTCCGGGTCACTTCGCGTCCTCAGCGCAGAAGATTACGTGTCACCTTCGTGCTGGCGACGAGTCGACCTCGGTGCCACACCATCCGCTGGCTGTCGGCCTTGGCGATCACCGACGTGAGGTCATCACCGGGCACGGCCAGCAGCTCCGCCGGCTGACCGGGCGCGATCGTGACCGTCGGCAGGCCGACAGAAGCTCGAGCGCCGGTCGTGACCGCCGCGTATGCCTCTTCGGGGAGGAGGTGGCCGGCCATCACCAGTAAGGATGCGGTCTCGAACGGATCGGATCGACCCATCGAGTTGAACGGATCACGGACGTTGTCGGCTCCTGCGCCGACGATGGCCCCGGCATCGAGGAGCGGGCGGAGCGCGGTGAGCCCGCGGGGCGTCGACACCGGATGGTCGCGGCCCTGCAGAAAGAGGTTCGTCTGCGGCAGCGTGATGACGCGGACCCCGGAGGTGGCGACCTCGGCAGCGACGGCCCGTTGCACGTCGACCGGTTGCACACCGAGGCTGACGCAATGACTGGCTGCGGCGCCAAGATCGAAGCCGGTCTCGCGAACCCGTTGGACAAGGTGGCGAAGCTCGAGGTGGGAACCGTCGAGTGTCTCGTCGGTGTGCAGGTCCAGCTGGCGGCCGAGTTCCATGGCGAGGTCGAGCGCATAGTCGGACGCAACGACGGGCTCCACATCGAGGTGCGGGCAACCGCCGACGATGATGCTCTCGTCCATCTCGAGGACGGTGCGCAGAAGGTGTCGGCCTTCGGGACCCTCCGGCCCCGTGATCCAGCCGCACAGCGCAACGATCTGGATGTCGAGGAGGTGACCGATCCGGTTCCGAACGATTAGGAGGGCCTCGGCCGCCTTCGTGTCGATGCCGGGGTGGACGTTGACGTGGGTGCGGACCGCAGTGATCCCGTTGCTCACGAGCTCAAGGGCGGCGATCTCGGCCCGTTCGGCCATGTCGTTGACCGTGAGCTTCGGGAAGAACGGGATCCACGCGTCGATGGCCCCAAGCAGATCGCCCCGGGGGTTCGGAACCTCGGTGACGGTGAGGGCCTTGTCGAGGTGGGCATGTGGTTCGCAGGGAGCCGGCAGCAGGAGCCAGCCCTCGAGATCGATGTCGGTGGTCTCGCCGGATCCGGCGTTGGGGTCGATCACGCCGCCGATGTCGGCGCTGCGCGGCCACGCCCGGCGCGGTTCATCGACCGAGACGATACGTCCGCTGAGGGCATCGATCGAGACGTCGACGACCCGACCGTCGGCCAATCCGGCGTTTCGCAGCCACGTGGTCGGGCGGGACGTACCGGACGGTTCGTTGGTCGGGTTGGTGGTGTTCATCGATTCCTCAGAACGGACGATAGGGGATCGACTGCTCAGGCTTGGCGATCGGCTTGAGTGCGATGCCGGCGGCGGGAAGGACTTGCTCGGCGAGAATGTGGATCTGCTCGTCGAGCTGGCTCCTGGTGAGCCCGGCGAAGTCGAGGAAGAAGACGAAGTGTTCGACCCCGAAACGATCAGCGTACATACGGATAGCTGCGGCGCAGTTCTCGATCGAATCGATCAGCTGAATCTGTTGATCACATGACTGCTGAAGCGTCGGACGTACGCCGAAGCCCATCTTGTTGCCATCGTCGTCCTTGTAGCCGGTGAACCGGCCGTACGGTCCGAGGAACTTCGAGAACTCCTGATGGCCAGGGCCACCGATTCTCCAAGCCTCCTCGCGCGTTTGTTGCGCGTGGAGGCTGAGCACGAGCGCCTTGTTCTCACCGGGCCGTGACGTGGTGCCGTGGTGCTCGTCCCTGGTGCGGGTGAAGTGCTCCCATCGGGGCGCGAGATAGTCCGGGTGCAACAGCCAAAAGACGCCTTGGTGCCCGGCGCGGGGCACATACTCCATCGTGTCGGGCGAGCCGACGGGCTGGAAGATGGGAATCTTGCGGGTGGGCTTCGGGATGAGCGTGAGGTCGGTGACCGTGTGTCCCCGGTCGGGTATGCCGGCCGGGGGGAACTGGTAGTGCTTGCCGGTGAAGGAGAAGCGCTCGTTGTACCACGCGATCTTGATCACCTCCATCGCCTCTTCGAACTGCTCGCGGTTGAAGGCGTCGTCCTTTGCACTCATGTCGTTGTCGCCGCTCGCCACCCGGCTTCCGAGGGTGAGCGCTTCGCGGGGGACTGTGCCGCGGCCGACGCCGAACTCCATGCGCCCGCCGGTGAGGATGTCGGCCATCGCGAAGTCCTCGGCGAGGCGAAGCGGATGCCATTGCGGGACCACGTTGAACATCTGGCCGAGCCGGATGTTCTTGGTGTGCTGGGCCATCGCCAGTCCGAAGAGGACGAGGTTCGGCGTGACTTCGTAGCCCTCGTACTGGAAATGGTGCTCGGTGAACCACACGCAGTTGATGCCGACGTCATCGGCTGTCTTGCACCACACGGCGAGGTTCTCGTAGCCCGCGACGAAGTCGGCGCTTCCGTAACGGCGGTCGGTCGACGCCGGGCCGGAGTCGCCGGCGTCCGTCATCGGAACGTGGCCGTAGAAGTTGAGGTCGACGCGCATCGCTTCCACGTTAGGTGTGCCCGGGGGGAACTTCTTCGTGGGTGCGGCGGCGCCGGCGAGGGCTCCGCCGAGGTCTGGTTGTGGTCCGACAGCGGGCGGTCGGCGCTGTCCAGCCCACCGAGAGGCCTGGCTATCTTTGGGGGGATATGTCACCGCCCCCGGCCTCCGAACGCGAAATCCTCACCTGGGACCTCTTCGGCACGGGTAGTCGGGAACTCGCCCAACTGGTTGCCGACGCCGACTGGTCGCCGGACATCATCCTGGCCATCGCCCGTGGCGGACTCGTGCCCGCTGGTGCGCTGGGCTATGCCCTGTCGATCAAGAACGTGTTCGTCATCAGTGTCGAGTACTACACGGGGATCGGCGAGACGCTCGAGTTTCCGGTGATGCTCCCTCCCCAGCTGAACCTGGTCGACCTGACCGACCAGAAAGTCCTCATAGTCGACGACGTCGCCGATACCGGTCACACCTTGAAGGCCGTCCTCGAGTTCGTCGGCACCAACGTCTCCGAGGTGCGCACGGCGGTGATCTACGAGAAGCCGCAGTCCGTGGTGAAGTGCGACTACGTCTGGCGTCGCACGGATCGCTGGATCGACTTCCCGTGGAGCGACAAGCCGCCGATCCTCGGCGGCAGCGACGGCCACTGAGCCGCGTCGGCCGACAACCGTCGGCGCACCTGGCGGAGATGGGCGGGTCCACAGGGGGACGGCACTAGCCTCGGTGCCGCATGGCCGATCCGCTTCCCCGCCTTCGATTTGCGCCGTCGCCGACGGGCTTCTTCCACGTCGGGAGCGCGCGCACCGCGTTGTTCAACTGGCTGGTCGCCCGAAAGACCGGCGGCACGTTCGTCCTACGGATCGAGGACACCGACGCCGAGCGCAACAGTGACGAGTGGGTTGACGGCATCCTGTCGGCAATGCGCTGGATCGGCATCGACTGGGACGAGGGCCCCTACTTCCAGAGCGAGCGTGGCGATCTCTACACCGCGGCCATCAACCGTCTCTTCGCCGCCGGCATGGCGTACCGCTGCACCTGCACGTCGGACGAAGTCCGGCTGCGCAATGCCGCGAACTTCGGCGCGGCCGAGGCCGAACGCGGGTACGACGGTTACTGCCGCACCCTCGAGCTGAACGAGGGAGCGGTCCGCTTCCGCACGCCCGACACCGGTTCCACCACGGTGGTTGACCTGATCCGGGGAACACCGACGTTCGACAACACCAAGATCGAGGACTTCATCATCCGGCGGTCGAACGGCGGCGTGATGTTCCTCCTCGCCAATGTCGTCGACGACATCGACATGCGGATCACCCATGTCGTTCGTGGCGAGGAGCACCTGCCGAACACGCCGAAGGCCCTGCTGCTCTGGCAGGCCCTTGCGCCAGATCTGCCCCTCCCGGTGTTCGCCCACGTTCCGGTGCTGGTGAACGAGAAGCGTCAGAAGCTCTCCAAGCGCCGGGACAAGGTCGCGCTCGAGGACTTCCGAGATCTCGGGGTCCTTCCCGAGGCGATGCGCAACTATCTCGTGCTTCTCGGCTGGTCTCTATCGGAAGACCGCGAACTCGTAAGTGTGCAGACGATGATTGACGAGTTCCGTCTCGAAGATGTGAACTCGTCACCTGCGTTCTTCGATCTGGCGAAGTTGACCTCGATGAATGCCGAGTACATCCGCATGCTGTCGGTCGACGAGTTCATCGAGCGGTCCCGACCTTTCCTGCCGGCGGCCTGGGCCGACAGTGTGGTGCTCCGCCATCTTGCCCCCCTGCTGCAGGAGCGTGTCCGGCTGCTGCCCGATGTAGCGACGATGATCGACTTCTTCTTCGATGCTCCCGTGATGGAGCCCGACGCGTGGATCAAGACGATGACGGGAAGCGCGGCGCCCGGGGCCCATCACATGATCGAAGGCTTCATCGGCGGGGCGGCGCTCACCCCATGGCTGGCCGACGACCTGAAGCTGCTCGTCGAGCGGGTGGGGGCCGGCATCCAGCTCAAGCTGGGCAAGGCCCAGGCGCCCTTGCGCGTGGCTGTCACCGGTCGCACCGTCGGGCCGCCGCTGTTCGAGTCACTCGAGTTGCTCGGGGTCGAGGAGACCATCCACCGGCTCCGGGTCGCGCAGGCGAGGCTCGACTGATCGGCCCGCTCTTCGCCGGAGCGTCGATACGTCGACTGCTCGGCCTCGCCGGACTCCGCATCCATCCCATCCGATGGATCGCCAAGGCGGCCGGTTTCGTCGCGGTGGTCTACGCGCTCGGAACGGTGGCGATGGTGTGGACCGCGGCAACCCGGGACGAAGTGGGAGATCGCCCGGCGGAGGCAATCATCGTGCTCGGCGCGGCCCAGTACAACGGTCGTCCGTCGCCGGTTCTCCAGGCTCGTCTCGAGCACACCCTGTCGTTGTACCGGGACGGGGTGGCGCCGCTGATCGTCGTGACCGGTGGGCGTCAGGAGGGCGACCGGACCACGGAGGCGTCGGTCAGCGCGGACTTCTTCCTGAAGAACAAGGTGCCCGACACGCGCATTGCCCGGGAGGTGCAGGGCCGCGACACCTACGAGTCGCTCGCCGCTACGGCCCGGTTCCTTCGTCGACGTGACGTGTCCGACGTCGTCCTGGTGACCGACGGCTATCACGCCCGCCGGGTGAAGGCGATCGCTGGCGAGGTCGGTCTGCGGGCCCGTCTTTCCCCTGTCCCCGGGACGACCGGATCGATTCGACGCCTCCTGAAGGAAAGCGCCGCTGTCGGCATCGGCACCATCATCTCCCACCGCCGCCTCAGCGCCTGGCTCCACTGACACTGCGAGAGAGGTTGCCCCCATGTATGGGGGCAATACACCTCCCAACGCTGCTGGGAGGTGTCCAGCCGCATGCGCGGGTCGCCTCGTGCGGCGTGTCGCGGTTCAGGCGAGGGCGGCGGTGAGCGCTGCGGCGAGCGACACGATGCGTGAGTGCGTGTCGTGGCCGGTCGGCTCGAACATCGCCACGACGGTCATTCCCGTCGCCGGGAAGTAGAACATGCCGCCGTCGGCCGTGTGGTGGCCGATCGCGGTGTAGCGCTTCACGCCTTGTGCATCCGTGGAGCATGGGCAGGTGGGCCACGCGCCCAGGCCGACGTTCGCGTCGCCGATGGTCGTCATCATGGCCAGCGCTCGCTCACTCAGCACCTTGCCGGGGGTGAACAGCGCCTGCCCCCATTTCGCAAGGTCGCTCGTGGTCGACATGATTCCTCCCGACGAAGAACCGACCCAGCCGAGTTGTGGTGTTTCGTCGAGCCGGGTCTCGGCGAGGCCGACCTCTGTGGTGAGTTCACGTACGAGTTGCCCGTACGACTTCCCCGTGGTCTGCTCGAGCAGAAGCCCCAGGTAGAGATAGTTCGAGTTCGCATAGCTGACCTGGGTGCCCGCCCCGACCAGCGGTGCCCGCAACGACAGCGCCACCGCATCGGTAACGGTCAGCGGGGCCGACGGGTCGTACCCGGGAGCGGCGCGGTAGTCGACCAGTCCCGAGGTGTGGGTGAGGAGTTGTCGAACGGTCAGACCGGCGGGAGCAGGTACCGCGATACCGGTGAGGGATGGGACCTGGCCATCGAGACGCAGATCGCCTCGGTCGACGGCGCGCAAGACGAGAGCGGCGGTGAAGGTCTTGGTGATGCTCGAGGCGCGGAACTCGCGAGTGGCCAGGTACTTCGAGTCGACTCCCACGTCGGCGGATCGCGAGGTCCAGGTGTTGGCGCCGATTCGGATCGCCACGACGGACGAACTGATGGCTGGCTGCACCTGCACGCGCCAGGCGTCGAACGCGCGCTGGAACTTCTCGGCCGGAAGCGGAGGGGCGGTGGTTGTCGTCGCTGCGGCGTTGGCCGCGACCGTCGCTCCCGACGGCTTGGGCGGGTTCACGATCGATGTCGTCGTTGCCGGGACGGCCTTCGCCTTCGCCGCCGCCGGCGGGAGCGTCGTCGTGGGAGCGGCACGCCGAGCAGGAAGGGTCGTCGTCACCCGGGGCCTCGCGGTCGGCGAGGGCGCGGCCGTCCTCACTTTGGCAACCACCGGGGTCGCAGACGCAAGCCGCGCCACGGGGGATGCAGGCGAAAGGGATGAAGGCGGCGCCGACCACGGCGGATCGAACGAGAGTTGGTCCGCGGCGGACGTCCGCAGGGCCAGGAGGGCCGGTTGCGTGGTTGGGGCGGCCGTCGTGGCGAACGCAGCATCGCTCAAGGCCGCACGTGAGGAAGGGGCGGGGATGTCCGGCACGAGTGTCCCGGAGTTCAGCGTCCGAACGGCGGCGGAAACCCAGGATCCTGGTGTGAAGGACCCGGCCGCGAACACCATGAGGATCGCCGCGATCCCGAGGCGCCGTGATCGCGTGGACCGATTGACGCGCTTGCGTGGTGATGATCCGGCGAGGTCTTCGACCCAGCCGAATGCAACGACTGCACCGCCGAGGAGTGCGAAGGTGACGATAGCGAGCCCGAGGGATCGAAGCGGTCCGGTTGCATTCGTGAGGAGATGGGCTGCGCCGACGATGCACAGCGGATGCCAGAGGTAGATCGTGAGCGCACGGGATGAGATCCGGCGGGTTGCGGCAGCCACGCGACGATGGCTGGCCAGGCTCCGCAGCGGCGCTTCCACCAAGCTCAAGGTCGCGAGCGTCGCGATGCCGAGCAGGGCGATCAGCGGGTAGGTGCTGTTGACCCCCTCGGCCGGAACGCCGACGGTCCTGGCAAAAAGAAGTGCGCTGGTCCAACCGAAAGCAGCGATGAGGGCCCTCGTTTGCCGGGATCCGATCGTTCTCCTCGTGCTGTAGGCAATCCCGAGCACGGCGAAGAATCCATAGACGACGAAATCTCCGAATAGCAGGTGGATCTGTCCGCGCCCGAGATAGGGCACCCCCGCCGCCGATGCCGCGGACAGGGAAGCGATTCCGATGACGACCGCAGTTACGCTCATGCGGAGATGGCGTGCCGCGACGCGCAGGCTCGGAGTGAGGACGGTGATCCACAGCACGGCGCGCAGATACCAGAGGTGCGAGGACAGCCAACCGCCGCTCCACGAGGTGGCGTTGGGGTCGACGACGGGGAGTACCCAGGTTGCGAGTTGCGAGATGCTCGGCTCGACGGAGGCCGTGTTGACGACGGCGTACGCAAAGGAGAACGCGGCAATGGTCACGCCGTAGACCCAGAACGGAACCAGGAGGCGGCGGCCCCGCCGCTGGACGAACGAGAGATGGCCGGACGGGCTCGGCTGTGTCACCGTTCCCAGGACGAAGAACATGACCGGTAGCGCGGCGAGCCACGTGAGCCACGTCTGCGCGAAGAGATGCCAGAAGATTATGCGGACGAGGGCAACGCTCCGGAGGAGGTCGAGCAGCGCGTCGCGTTCCCCTGCTCGTTTCGGTAATTCGTTCGAATCGGTGCTATAGGACCTTCGGCCTATTTCTGGCGATGAGGCTGCTGCATCGTGGTGATTCCTCGATGTCCGTAGCCAATCCATGCCGAATACTTATCGGTGATTGCGGTAAGGAACTTATGAGCGGAAAGCAAGAAATCGGTAAGTACCTTCACCCAGGAGGATCGTTGTCGCCGGCCGGAGGAGCCTCGGGAGAACCAGCGAACGCGCCGACGGGCGGCGTTACCTCGTGGATCGCTGCGCGTCGATGGCCTCGATCAGTGCCCGCGCTCGTCCGGCGGTGTCACCGACTTCAACGTCGGCGCGCATGGCGATGACGAGACCTCGGCCGGGCACGATGAACAGTCCGCCGGTTGCGGTGTGGTGCCCGAGGATCTGCTTTCCGTCGGGTGACGGGCAGGGGCAGTACGTCCACATGCCGAGTCCGGCGCGGCTCTCGTCGAATCGCTCCATCTCGCGCAGCGAGGAGTCTCGAAGGACCCGGCCCGGCGTGGTGAGCGCTTCACCCCACAGTGCAAGGTCGGCCGTGGTCGACATGATGCCGCCGCTCGAGAAGGCCGGCCATCCCGGTCGATCGGGTGGTTCGAGGCGCGTGCTCGGCATGCCGATCGACGCCGCCAATTCGCTGACGAGGTCGCCGTACGGACGTCCGGTTACCTGCTCGAGGAGAAGGCCGAGGTAGAGGTAATTGCTGTTGGTATAGGCGGTCACGGAGTCGCCAGGAGCGCGGAGGGGGGCTCGGAGCGACAGTTCGACGGCCTCACGGGGCGAGAGGGGCGCAGTGGCGACGTAACCGGGAGCGGCGTTGTAGTCGACCAATCCCGATCGGTGCCGGAGGAGCAAGCGGACGGTAAGGCCGGGAGCGACCGGTGCGCTGACCCCGGTCAGCGGAGGAAGGGGAGCATCGAGAGCGATGGTGCCCAGCTCCACTTGGCGCAGGACGAGGGCCGCCGTGATTGTCTTCGTGACGCTGAGGCTCCGGTACCGCTGCATCGGGTCCGGCGCGGCGCCTCCGTTGCGGGCCGAGCCCGTCCACGACTGGCCGTTCTGGCGAACCGTTACGGACATCGCCCCGAGGTCGCTACGCGATGCTGTCCACTGCGTGAGGAGCTCCTGCAACTCGGCGGCGTCGAGGGGGCGTCCGCGGCCGGTTGGGGGCGACGGGTCTGTGCCCAATTGCGGCGCGGTGATCGTGATGCCGGCAACCTCGGTCCGAACCGACGCCGTCGAAGGCGGGGACGATGCGTTCGGAGCGGTCGAGAGCGCTGGGCGGCGGCGTGCCACCACCCGGCCTGCCGGTTCCTGTCGGCGCTTCGCGATGCGTTCGGCCCGTTGTCGGGCCTGTTCGGCCTGGCGCTGTTGTTGACGGGCCACTCGTGCCGCGCTTCGTTGCTGGGAACCAGTGGCTGCGGCCACCGGTGTGGCGGAGGGGAGCGGCGAAACTGCCACCGCTGCGGCCGGGGAAGACGCGACAGCGAGGGACAAGAGGGCGAGGACCGCCATACGCGCTGTTCGGCCGGCTGTTGGCGCCACCCGACAACGATGCCACGTGCCAGCTGTCACGTCTGTAGACAGCGGTCAGATTGAGTCGAAAGCCCCATCAAGAAGTGTCGCCGGACGGTCGCCGGCCACCGAGCAAGGCAACCGGCGCCGCCTGTCGACCGACCGCCACTAGCGTTTCCTCACCTTTTCGAACAGAGAACGTGTACCCGAATGACCTCCGAAGCTGCCGCCGACGTCCCCGCTCCCGTGCCTACCGACTTCATCCGTGAGCAGGTTCGTCGCGACATCGCGGAGGGCCGCAACGGCGGGATCGTGGCTACCCGTTTCCCTCCCGAACCCAACGGTTACCTCCATATCGGCCACGCGAAGGCGATCTGTCTCAACTTCGGCCTCGCCGAGGAGTTCGGCGGCACCTGCAACCTGCGGATGGACGACACCAACCCGCTCACCGAGAGCACCGACTTCGTCTCCGGCATCCAGGAGGACCTTCGCTGGCTCGGCTTCCAGTGGAACGGCGACGTGAAGTACGCGTCGGATCAGTTCGAGCAGCTCTACGAGTGGGCCCGCGTGCTCATCTCCAAGGGTGTCGCCTACGTCGATGATCAGGACGCCGAGACGATCGCCGCCACCCG
Source organism: Acidimicrobiia bacterium (assembly GCA_031418775.1). GTDB lineage: Bacteria > Actinomycetota > Acidimicrobiia > Acidimicrobiales > JANYDT01 > JANLQX01. The sequence continues at coordinate 1,547 of JANOJN010000028.1, read as the reverse complement.
CGGATCGATTAGTGAGCCGGGCGTGAACTCTCCGTTCCGTGACCGGCTGGTCGACGAGAATCTCGACTTGTTCAGTCGTATGCGCGCTGGTGAGTTCCCCGATGGCGCGAAAGTGTTGCGGGCGAAGATCGACATGGCCCATGTGAACGGGCAGATGCGCGACCCGATCATGTACCGGATCCGTCACGCGCATCACCACCGTTCCGGTGACGCCTGGCCGATCTACCCGACCTACGACTGGGCGCACGGCCAGTGCGATGCCGCCGAGGGGATCACGCACTCGATCTGCACCCTCGAGTTCGACGCGCACCGTCAGCTCTACGACTGGTTCCTCGACCACCTCGACCTGCCCGGCATCAGGCCCGCGCAGTACGAGTTCTCGCGGCTCAACCTCACCCATATCGTCATGTCGAAGCGCAAGCTCGCCCAACTCGTACGTGAACATACGGTTGAGGGTTGGGACGACCCCCGCATGTCAACGCTTCGCGGGATGCGCCGCCGCGGCTATCCGCCCAGTGCCATTCGGGCGTTCTGCGCCGAGGTCGGCGTGTCGAAAGTGAACTCGACGAACGAGATCGAGCTGCTCGAGTCATTTGTCCGCGACGAGCTCAACCGGACCTCACTGCGTCGCATGGCGGTGCTCCGTCCGCTTCGCGTGGTGATCGAGAACTTCCCGGACGATCACGTCGAATGGCTCGATGCCGTGAACAACCCGGAGAACGAGGCGGACGGAAGCCGCAAGGTCCCGTTCTCCAAGGTGATCTACGTGGAGCGCGACGACTTCATGGAGGAGCCGGCCCCCAAGTTCTACCGGCTCGCGCCCGGCCGCGAGGTGCGTCTCCGTTACGCCTACTTCCTGAAGTGCACCGACGTCGTCAAAGACGCCGACGGCGAGATCGTCGAGCTCCGCGCCACCTACGATCCCGCCACCGCGGGCGGGCAGGCACCTGACGGCCGCAAAGTGAAGACCACCCTGCACTGGGTGTCGGCCGATCATGCCGAGGAATGCGAAGTGCGGCTCTACGAGCGGCTGTTCACCGAGGCGTATCCCGACGCCCAGGAGGGACGCGATCCCCTCGAGTTCGTCGACCCGAATTCCGTCGCCGTGAGCACTGCGCTCTGCGAGCCGGCGCTTGCGTCGGCGGCTCCGGGGGAGCGGGTCCAGTTCGAACGGCTCGGGTACTTCTGCGCTGACGATGTCCGGCCCCGGGTGTTCCATCGCACCGTCGGGCTCAAGGACGAGTGGGCACGGGTGCAGAAGCGAGGCTGAGCCCGAACGAGCGCAGCGATCTGGGCCGACGGAAGTGCGGAACGGACGAACGGCCGGAGTCGCTATGATCTCTGGGCCATTGGGGAATGGTGTAATTGGCAACACGGCAGTTTCTGGTTCTGCAATTTGGGGTTCGAGTCCCTGTTCCCCAGCCATCCGGCCTCGGTCGGCTGACATCACGGTCCGGTTCGCCGGAGCAGCACGGCCCCATCGTCTAGTGGCCTAGGACATCACCCTCTCAAGGTGGAGGCACGGGTTCGAATCCCGTTGGGGCTGC